>CAYMOF010000014.1:0-27558 GCA_964392095.1 uncultured Candidatus Saccharibacteria bacterium
TCTTCACCCACAATGTGATAATTGTGTTATTCGGATATTGAGATGTTTTCTACGGAGCATGGCTGGCCCTATAAACCATAAACCCCATAAACCCATAAACCATATAAATAACCAGATCGAAGGACATGCGATAATCATGAATGGGCTGAGTCATATATTGAGATCCCAGAAGATATTTATAAGTGGCCCAACGGGCGGTATTTTTCATTAGAGACAAAACAAAGAGCGGTTGTTCATGCCGCAACACGCGCCAGAGCTGTTCGGTAGTGCTAGGTATTCCGGCGGTGGGCATAGGTGGTAAGATGAGGGGGGTAATCGGTGAAGGTGCGCAGGTTGTAGGAGCGGAATATTTGTTCGACTGCGTGATAGGAAGGTAAGCCTGATATTTTGTGATAAGAAGCTATGGCGAAATTAATATTTTCGTTTTGCTGGGCAGTCTGTTTGGCACCGGCCAGAGCTTCTAATTCCGCGCCTTCGATATCCATAGTGACAAAATTTACTTTTTTGATATTGAGCCGCTTAATTTCAGAATCGAGCGTACGAACGTTAACTAATTGGCGACGCCAAACAGAGTTCGGATCAATAGTGCTGCTAGATCCCATGGAGATAAGGGGTAGTTTCGTGTTTTTGCTCCATAAGCCATAAGGCAACACTGTGACGTTGTTAAGATTATTAAGAGCAATGTTGTGGCGCAGAAGGCGCAAATTGTTTGGCTCCAGTTCATAACAATAGACATGGCCGAAGGGGCCAACTTTGTTGGCGACATAGATGGCAAAATAGCCGTGATAAGCACCGGCGTTGATAACAACATCACCTTTTTTCAAATGATAGTGTTTGAGGTAGCCGTTGTGTTCGCGTTGGCCGAGGCTTTCTGAGGTGAAGATTAATTTGCCAACTTTGGCACTAACCTTGTCGTTCGTTGTGCCGATCATAACTTTCTTCTGTCCAATAGTCGTAAAGAGATATTTGAAGCCAAGCAAGCGAAAGTTGTTCTTTATCTTACCTTCGGGAATAGTAGAGGCTAATTTGGCTGCCAATGAGGACATATTATTGATTATGAATAAATATCTCTTCTTGTATAGGGTTGGTTGCTGTAGAAGAAGAGTCGGTATTGAGCAGCTCGGCCATAATTTTGTATAGTCGAGTGACAAAAGCATCCTTGCCGGTCGGAGACCAAATTGTTTGATAAATATTTTGGCCATGGCGAGCGAGGGACAAACGCTTATTATCGTTCAAGATTAAGTCTAGGAATGTTTGGGATAGATTGGATAGATCCCATTTAATAGGATAATAAGTACGGTCTAGTATATGTGTGGTCGGCCAGGTGTAAAGATGTGAAGTATCGGGAGCGATGAGAGCAGCGCTGGCGATAAAGGCTTGAAAATCACGAGAGCATAATTCTCCTCAGCCAAAGAGGTTTAACACGATTTTGGCGTGGTGGCGGTAATATATTTCACGACTTAGGGGCAGTTTGCGATTATAAATTATGGAATAATCGGGCAACTGAGCGAGGATTGTATTTACGTTTTGGCGCTGCTAGGCAATGGTGCGACGACCATAATTGGTGTTGAAGGTGGCGAGCATGTCTATTGGACGGGCAGTTAACGGAGAGCGCCAAGCGGCCCGGTGGGGAATAGGAATAAATTTTTCCAGTTTGTCGGTGAGGAGGTGGCTAGTGAGTGATAAGTTGGTGCCGCCACGAAAATTCAACAGGCTGGGGCTCCGGGAAAGACTAAGTTTGTGATCGAAAGAGGGTGGCAAGGGAAAATATTTTTCTTCATAATCGTCAGATATGTTGTATTGGCGATGAATGTAGTCAGTGAAAAGATGATTGCCATAGAGTTTTTGTCGGTATTGAGAATAGTCTTTTAAAAGTTGTTTTTTTAGATAAAGATCGCAGAATGGCAGAACTTCGAATTGGGTGCTGCCGGAACTGTCACGAAAGTCGAACCAGACAAGCTTGTTGTTTTGTCTAAGCGAGGCGATCGTTGCCAGGGCGTTGGTGTTGTCCAGCTTTGTCTTTTTGTTGCAGGGCAAAGAATCGGGAGGAGACAAAGAGAATATCACAATCACTGAGGCTTGGCTCAAGGCGATAGAAGTAAGGGAATTGTATGTTACGTCGATGAAAAGAAGAAAGATTAATGTGTAAAGGATACCAGTCGGCTGGGATTGGCAAGGCTTTGTGGGTAGGTGGGAGGTCGAGGATATTTATCTTGATCATACTTTTATTTTGACCGGAAACGTTTCTTTCATGTTTAATAGAGCATCTGGAATAGTTTGTGGCTTGAGATTAAGAAACGATGCAATGCGGTCGGTCCGGAATGAGGTGTCAATGGGACGAGAGGCTGTAGCCGGAGAGGCTGCGACGGAGACAGGTTTAATCAGACTGTCGTCGAGCGAAAATGAGGCGGCAGTCAGCTGTGAGAGCTCAAGTAGATTCAGGCGATCGGCTTCGCCAATATTGAAAGTGCCGGTTATGCGTTGAGTGGCGATGTGCCAGATAACATCGGTCAAGGAACGGATATATAGCGGGCTAAACCAGCTATCGTAAACGCCGTTGACCTCATTGTCGGTTGAAAGACTTTTTATCATACGGGCTATTTGATTATCTCGTCCGTTGGGTGCGGGCCAGCCAAACATTAGGTTAGGGCGCAGGATAGTGAAATTTATAGATGATTTTGCTAAGTGTTGTTCAACAGCAAGCTTGGTTTGGCTGTAATGATTAACGGGGTTTGCTAGGTCTTGTTCGCAATAGGGTGCATGAAGGCCGTAGTAAATGGAATTACTGGGGAGAAAAATGTAATGGGCGTTGTGTTTGAGGCAAAGTTTAGCCAAGTTGGTTGAAATATCTGTATTTATGGCGCTGGCAGCGGTTTTATTCGATTCGCACCAGTCCAGGTTGCTGGCAGCGGCAGTATGAATCACAATATCCGGTTTGAGTTGAGAAAAAAGGTTCTGGACGCAAGAGTAATCATTTATATCGAGCGGTTGAGAAGAAAAGGGCAGAGGAAAAGAAAGAGGGTGCTCGGCAGGATCGTAAATTGAGAATGGAGATACACCGGGAGGAGCGGTGAGTTGCAAGTTATACTCGGTAAGACCGGTGCCACCGGTTATTAAGATAGATAGGTCTTACAGCATGAATGATAAATTATGAATAGAGAGCGGTACGATTGCGGTGGCGGTAATACTGGGAATAGGATTTAACGTATGCTTTAGCTTGGCGCAATCGACCAATAGAGTTGTAGTATGATCGCCAGGGACTGCTGTCCGTGAAATCAGGGCGACAATTTCCGTGCGGAGGTTTTAGGATTATGCCGGCGTTGATATCTTGACGTAAAAGTTTGCCAGATAATGCAGAGAAAATATTAACGGCTCTTTCTTGGCTGCGCTTGATACCTTCAAACATATTGAAATGATACTTGGTGTAGCAAATAGTATTAAAAGTCTTGGTGGCCAGGGTTGATAATGAGTAAGGCCACATAGAAAGAGAGCCTATGCGATAGAAACCATCCGACAGCTGGATGAGTTTCTGGTCGAGAATATTGACTACGCTTTTAGTGAGTCGACTGGTGTAACAGGAATGTGATTGAAGATAAGGCATGGGTTGGCGATGGTATTGGTGGACGTAGGCGTGAAAATCAAGGTAAAGCGAGGGTGGGTGCTTGAGCATATATCGCCACAAGTAATATGCTTCCGGGCAATTCATTTTGTCTTGATAGCGAAAGTTCCAGTAGAGATTGATGCCGTTATTGGTCAAGCAACTGTGGTTTACGTAGCCGTCGGGATTTTGCATAAGCATAATATCGATGACGTAATTTTCTAATAATTGTTTCGCCCGGGTTGAAAAAAGGTATTGGATTATCGCTAGGTTGCCGATAATGTCCGGTTCGGCGGGGTGGCAGCCGGTGGTGACAAGAATGCGGGCATGAGGGTGTCGTGTCTTAGTGAAACTATACATTGTTAAGGGAAGACCGCTTTGGGAATGTCCAATGATAGTCTTTTGCCAGAGGGACGGCTGTTTACTAAGTAGCGCATGAATATGTTTTTGGAGTCCGTAATACTCAAAAAGCATTGAATTGGACAAATAGTAAGTACCGTTATCGGGAAAAGTAAATTCATATTGTTGAAATAGTCCCTGATGATCGGTCAGGGCGGGGTGACTAAGTTTATGCCAGTGGAAACGGTTGGTTGAATAATATACAAGACTGTTGTTCCTTGTTAGATCTCCTACTTTATCATTAGGGTTGGCAATAATCCTGATCGTTTCGTTCTTCTTGCCCTGGATAGCAAGTTGGTAATACCAGCTGTATTCGTTAGCTTTGTTGATGCCTTCCCGATAGCCTTGCTGTTTTTTACTGGAAACATACACAATGTCATTTTTTATGAACGATGATTGACAAATAGATTTGTTAGTTAGTAAGTGCATAAGGGATTGGCCTATTGACCATTATGCACTGATAGTTGTATTTTTCTCAATGTTTTGACTCAAGACCGAATATAATGTACAGTGTAATGCATAGTCGAACCTCGTGGTTATTCTATGAAAGGAGGTAGTTCGTCTGAAAAAACTATGGTTTATTATAATAGCTTTATTAATTGCCATTGGCCTTATTTTTTTACTGCCCGGCCTAGTCTTAACTATACTGCTTGCAAATGCCGTCTTTGCAGCGTTTATTGCAATAATTCAGTTAATAAGCGTCAGCACAAAACCTAAAAAAATATCTTCGGAACCGGTCGAGCATGACCCGTTCGTTTCTATCCATGTACCCTGCCATAATGAGCCTGTTAAGGTTTTAAAAAAGACGTTATCCAGCCTAGCAAAACTGAGTTACTCAAATTACGAGGTAATAGTAGTCGATAACAATACTCACGATCCAAATATCTGGCAGCCCATTGAGGATTACTGCAAAAAACTAGGATCAAAATTTAAATTTTTGCATTTTGCAAATTTGGCTGGATATAAGGCTGGTGCATTAAATGCGGCTCTTAAACATATCGACCCCCAGACAGAGGTTATCTGTATTATTGACGCAGATTATGTTGTCGATAAGCAGATACTGCGTATGAGCGTTGATTATTTTAGTGATCCATCGGTGGCGATAGTGCAGTACCCCCAAGCTTACTATAATTCAGGTCCAGCGACTATTGGCCTTGAACAAGAGTACAAGAGTTTTTTTGATAATATCCTGGAACAAGCAAATAGCTGGGACGCGGTAACCGCGACGGGTACTTTGAGTCTGCTTCGCGCTAGTATTTTTTCTCCAAATCTCGTGAAATGGAATGAGTGGTGCATCACAGAAGATACAGAAATTAGTATGCATCTTCAAGGGTTAGGGTATAAAGGAATATTTCTCAATAATACTCTTGGCCGAGGATTGATGCCGTTTAATTATTATTCTCTACAACGCCAGCGAGAACGATGGGTACATGGCAATACCCAGATTATCTGGAAAGATTTTCTACCGACGATTAAAAATAAACACCTAAACTGGAAACAAAAACTCAGCTTTATTACTCAGCTGACTGCCTGGTTCCATCCAAATTTCTTTCCAATTGTATTTCTTACTTTGGCACTCTTATTGGCAAGCTTGGGCAGCGCAGATTCTCATTTGATTTGGATTGGTGGTATAGGCTTGCTAACAATCGTAGGATTTATAGCAGCTAAAATCTGTTATTTTCTTCTAGGCCAATTACGCCGAGGGACTCTATCAATTTCCTCATTAGCTGCAACAATTTTAACTCATTATGGACTAACAGAGACTATGTCACTAACGTGGCTGTGGGCACTTACCTCACATAACATTCCATTTAACCGCACAACAAAAGATCCTACAGAAAAAATCATGCCGTGTGTGCCCATTGACGGCATCCTGGCTGTGCTCTTCCTGGTTGGGACTATTATTGCCGCTTTTTCTACTTCAGAATCAATGAGAATCATTGCCCTTTTGGGAGTCGGGTTAGGCTGCTTTTTAATTCTTGCTGTATGGTTTGTAGTGTGGCAAGCTCATGTAGCAAGAAATATCGCTCATAAATTTGTAACATTCACGGACAACGAATAACTTATGCGAATTGGCATCATAGGACCGGTTTGGCAGACAATCCCTCCCATTGGATACGGTGGTAGCGAAATAGTGGTACATAATCTGGTCGAGGGACTTGTAGATCTAGGTCACGATGTCACACTTTTCGCTGCAGGAGGTTCAAAAACGAAAGCTAAATTAGAATCCATCGTTAGCCGCCCCGTACTAGAAATTAAAGGTAAATTTGATTTTTCAGACCCTTCTTATGATCTGTTAAATGCTTCTGAGGCGTTTATAGCGTCTACGAAATTTGAGGTACTGCATAATGCTGTCGGGTATCAATTATTACCTTTTACCCCTTTTGCTAGCTGTCCTGTACTTCACATTTCACACAGCAGCATTAGGGAATATGTGGCACTTGTAGATCACTATAAGTCAGCCAATTATGTATCTATTAGCAATGCTCAACGAACACTACATCCAGGGGCCAACTACTTAGCCACCGTTTATCACGGCATTGATACCAATAAATTTATTCCAGGAAGCCACAAAGAAAATTTCCTAGTATTTTTGGGGCGCATTATGCCTGAAA
The DNA here is from genome assembly GCA_964392095.1 of uncultured Candidatus Saccharibacteria bacterium. Lineage (GTDB taxonomy): Bacteria > Patescibacteriota > Andersenbacteria > UBA10190 > UBA10190 > CAYMOF01. The sequence goes on from CAYMOF010000014.1 coordinate 6,613, forward strand.
AAGGAGTACATCTTGCAATAGAGGCAGCAAAAGAAACAAAGCACAGACTTGTTATTGCAGGAATTGTAGACGATAGAGATAAACAATATTTTTCTGAACAGGTTGAACCTTACATAGATGGAAAACAGATCGTTTACTTTGGCCCAGCTGATGAGCAACAAAAGATTAATCTTCTTCAACGCGCTCGCGCTCATATTTTTCCTACCCAATGGGATGAAGCGTTCGGCCTTGTGACAGTTGAAGCTATGGCCTGCGGCACACCAACTATAGGCTGGAACAAAGGGGCTATACCAGAAGTCATCAAAGAGGGTGAGACTGGTTTTATTGTCAATTCAATGCAGGAAATGACTGCAGCAATAAAAAATGCTGATACTATTAACACTGACCATTGCTGCTCAGAAGCAGTACAGCATTTTAGTAGACAGGCGATGGCGAAAGGGTATGAAAAGGTTTATCAAAGACTCCTAAATTAAAAATCATGAGCAACCCCATTAAAATTTTGGCCATAAATCATTTATTTACTGTGGTGCAGTCGATAAGGTGATAGGCTCCGTAGAAGTTAAAATTTTATGATGAATATTGCCGAAATATCTAATATTCGCGAAGCAGTTCCTCCTCGACAATATGGGGGCACAGAATATGTTATTTCGGCTATCACTGAAGGTATGGTCCAGAATAACCATAAAGTGACCCTATTCGCATCTGGTGATTCTGTAACCGATGCTCATCTCGAAAGAGTATGCGATCAAGCTGTAGGCTTTAAAGGCATTGATCCAAGCGAAGCCACAATGTTATTAGTGCGTCACCTTACTAACTTTTTTCGCCAAGCAGATAAGTTTGACCTGATTCATAATCATATTTTAGAAACTTTTGGGTTGGTACTATATTTAAATAAGCCATTTGTCACGACCCTTCATACTGATCTCTCTCGTCCCTCAGAACAGGCGATTTTGCAAAAAACAGAAGCACAAAAAACTTTTTTTATCTCAATTAGTGATGCACAGAGAAAGTCCTTACCGAATCTGCCGTATCTTCGCACCATATATCATGGCATTCCGGTTAAAGAATTTCCTTATCAAGAGAAACCAGGGAACTGTCTAGTTTTTCTAGGGCGCATTACACCAGAAAAAGGAGTTGAGGTAGCAGTTGAGGTTGCTAAGAAATGCGGCCGTAAACTTATTATTGCGGCAAAAGTGGATGAGCCGCTGTCTGACTACGCCAAAAAAATGCTAAAACTTTTTGAGGATACTCCTAATATTGAATTTATTGGACAAGTCGGTGAAGAAAAAAAAGAGCTTTTAGCTAACGCTTGCGCGTTGCTTATGCCCATTCAATGGGATGAACCGTTTGGCTTAGTAGTTATTGAAGCATTGGCAACAGGGACGCCTGTTATCGCTTTCAAGCGCGGGGCAATGCCAGAAATTATCGAGGACGGTAAAACTGGATTTTTAGTAAAAACGTCTCAGGAGATGGCTTATGCGGTAGATAAAGTCATGAGTTTAGAACGGTCACTATGTCGCAAAATCGTTGAGCAAAAATTCTCTCTTGAACGTATGGTCTCTGATTATGAGCGTGCATTTTTAGAGGTAACAGGATTTGTAAATTAAGGCTCTCGTTACGTTACTTGGTTCAGCCTTGGCTTACAGCCTTATGGTGTTATGGTGGCTGTTTTTGTTTTGGTTGATATTGAAATGGGTTTGATAATGGGGTCAGCCATGCTCCGCAGAAAATCACTCAATTTGTTTGTATAATGTTAGCAATATACAAACATTAAAATCACCTAAACAAACAGCGGCCGTAGTCTATACTGCCGCCAAGCAGGCGTTGCTTGCCTACAGCTACAAGTTCAGCTCCAAAACGTTCACGCAACCGCAGCTGGTGGCCTGTTTAGTACTCAAGGAATTCTTTACCACCGACTACCGTGGTATTGTGGCTATCCTGGAAGATTCTTCCGACTTAAGAAAAGTACTGGAGCTTAAAGAAGTACCGCACTTTACCACCTTGCAGAAAGCGGCTAAGAACCTGCTGACCAAACGAAAAATGAGGAAGCTTATGGAAAGCATGTTGATGATTGCCACCAAGCACAAGCTCATGAAGACTAATGTTTACCTGGCCGCTCTGGATGGCACCGGCTTTGAGTCTCATCACGTCAGCAAATATTTCGTTCAACGCCAACAAAGAACCGCTAAAGAAGGCTACCAAACCATCCATTACACGCGGTTTCCCAAGGTCGGGGTTATCTGTGATACGGCTAACCATATTGTGCTGTGTGGTATCCCCGAACGGGGGCCTAGGTTTGATCGTACTCATTACCAGGCTGCTCTTAAAGAAGCGACAGTACAAAAGCGCATCAAAAATCTCGCTGCTGATGCCGGTTATGACGGCGAAGCCAACCATGTGCATGCCCGGGAAACTTGTGCTATCCGCACTATCATTTCTCCCACCATTGGCTGGCAAAGTGCAACTATGCCAAGAACCAAATACCGCAAGCTGATGCGAACCCGTTTCCCAAAACAACTGTATGGTCAGCGCTGGCAAGTCGAGACCGTGATGAGTATGTTGAAATGAAACTTCGGTTCGGCCTTGAGAGCCAGGTCTTATTGGAGTCAATGCCGGGAGATTATACTTCGACTACTGGTCCATAATGTGATGATTGTTTTGCCTGTCTAAAAACAGAGGTTTTCTACGGAGCATGGCTGATACCTTCATTTCTCCATTTCTTCAGGACTGTCCGGGTGTGGTCGTATAGGCTTTTGTATAAAGTTGAGACTGGCAAAAGACGGCTGTTTGTGATTCAAATTGGACATCGGGGCCGCGTGTACCGTTAGTTTTTAACACCACCAACCTATTCCGTGGTATTGTGTAGGTATGTTTCAGCTCAAGGTCGCAGGGGTGGTCCTGGCCGGCGGGCTACTGCTGGCTCTGGGGATTAGCAGCGTGGCACTACTCTCTCAACGAACTCCGCGAGAGGGACAGCAAGTCGTGCGCGACGCAGCGGTGCCAGTGTTAGTATGGTCGGAGCCATCGGTGCAGGCGGCTGACCTTGAGCAGGCAGGTGTAGCTTCGGCTGACCTTATTACCGAGCGAACTGATTTTACTCGCAAGGTGGTTACCATAGCTCCCGGCGCTGGCCGCGCGGCGGTAGAGCAGGCTGTGGTGACAGCTGGCGGTACCGTGGTTGGTGAAGCTGGCGTCGCTGGTCTGGTAGTATCCTTGCCGGCTGATAATCTCGTCGCAGCCGAGACGGAACTGACTGAGAGTAGCGCGGTGCAGAATGTGGAGACAGATTTTGCGGTGAGCCTTTTGGCTAATCCTGACTGGGGCGTGGTGCGGGTCAAGGCACCAGACGTGTGGGAGATAGCTGACGGCGGTGGTGTCAGTATTGCCGTGCTAGATACAGGCCTCGACCGCGGCCATCCCGAATTTTCTGGCGCCTACCTGGGCGGTTATGACTTTTTCAATGACGATGACGACCCGGAGGACGACCACGGTCACGGCACGGCGGTGGCTGGCATCGCGCTGGCTCGTCAGAACGGAGCTGGTACAATTGGCGTTGGTAAAAGCGCGAGTGTTCTGACCGGCAAAGTGCTCGGCAGTGATGGCGTGGGCTATATCAGCACGGTGGTATCTGGTATTGACTGGGCAGTGGAACAAGGGGCGCGTGTCATTAACCTGTCGCTGGGTACGACCTTCGATTCGGAAACGCTCAAAGCAGCTGTAGACCGTGCTGCGGCGCGCGAGGTTGTCGTGATCGCGGCCGCCGGCAACACCGGCGGCGGGCCGGTTATCTACCCAGCTGCCTATGACAGTGTGATTGCGGTGGGAGCAACTGATCGCAGCGACGCGTTGGCTAGCTTTTCGGCTGTCGGATCGGAGCTGGTAGCACCAGGTGTTAGTGTTCAAGCGCCCTGGCCAGGCGGCGGGTACGCGTCCATCTCTGGCACATCAGCTTCCGCTCCGCATGTGAGTGCTTTGGCTGCGCTATTGTTGCAGCACGGTACTGATAGTGTGCGCCAGGCGTTGCGCGATGGGGCAGACGACTTGGGTACACCTGGTCTCGATCCGTACTTCGGTTATGGTCTGCCAGAGGCGCCGGCTGCTTTGGCATTGACTACAGAAGATTCAACAAGACCTACTGTTTCTTTCATTGAACCCAGAGACGGACAGAAAATTTCCGGTCAGGTTGTCATTCGGGTGGATGCGGCCGACGACCGGGGCGTAGTCAAAGTAGATCTGATTGCACCGGCTGGTATGATCATCTCGGCCAGTGCTACGCCGCCATATCGCTGGCGCTGGAATGTGCAGGACACTCCGCCGGGAACCTATGTGATCATCGCTCGGGCTTACGATGAAGCCGGAAATGTGGGCGAAGACCGCGTGACGGTTGAGGTGATTATCCAGGCTTCGCTTGAACATGGGCAGCAGGAACAGGACAGCGCTACTTCATCACCAAAACCCATGCCGACTGTCGGTATTCAGCCGCTTGTCTCACCGCGGTCCACTACGTCACCTGTCTTTGGAACAAGCGGCCAAGAGTCAACGCCGGGTGAGCCAGGGGAATCAAAGAGCGGTGAAGAGAGCAGCGGCCCGCCGCCGACAACCATTGAAAAGATACCGCCCCAAGCTGGGCGGCCATAGGAAGGAGGTGAGCTAGGCAATGACGAAATTACACATTATCACCGCATCACTGCTGACTTTTGCACTTACCATCAGTGTGCAGGCGCAGACGACTAGTCTGCCGAGCTCTGGTATTACTCCCGACAGCCCCTTCTACTTTCTCGACAAATGGGGCGAGGGGCTTAGCCGCTTCTTCGCTTTTGGTAAAGAAGCCAAGGCAGCCAAACAAACCGAGCAGGCGGAAGAGCGACTGGCGGAAGCTAAGCAAATGGCTGATGAAGGCAAGGACGAAGAAGCACGGGAAGCAGCCGATGCCTATGGCGCCTTGATCAGCGAAGCTGCTTCAAATTTGGCCGCGGCAGCACAGGCTGGCGAAGACACCAGCGTGGCTTTAACCGACTTAGTGACTAAGGCCACCAGTATCCACCAGACGGTATTGGCTGATGTCTATGAGAAGGTTCCCGAACAAGCCAAGCCAGCTATCGAGCGGGCGATGACGCGGAGCGTGCAGGGGCAGGAAGCAGCATTAAATGCTCTCAATGGCACCCAGCGAGAAGTAGTGGAGGAGCAGGTTAAGCAGCAGCGTCAGCAAGTAGAAGAGCAATTGGATACTCTACGACAACAGGGCGTTCCAATTCCTGGCACGCCAATGGATGGCATAGATGGCATCACTCCCGGTCGTCCAACAACTGTTCCCGGAGCAGGTAGTGTGCCGACTGGCAGGGCTCCAGGTGGGCAAGAAGGGCAGCAGGAGCAAGAAGTACCGGTGGGCGCAGGTGCGTCACTACAGCCTCCAACGGGGCCGGGTCAGCAGGACGCTGGTCCGCCAGCAGGCGTTGGTGTTCCACAGCGTTGAATCAACGCTGACATGAGCGTCAAGGTAAACAGACCGCGCTTTAAGTGGTCTGTTTTGGTTGTTTGTGGCTGTTGCTGTGTCTGCTCCCAAGGGTTGTAGATCGGCGTTTTATGGTGCGGAGTTTGGGTTTGAACTTGTTCCGAGTAGGCGAGCCGAATGCGCAATAATTAGAGTACTAGACGGTATATTAGAAATCATTTCAAACGTCGGGTGTTTGTAGCCATGTAATCTTAGTGTTTATAATCTTTGTTCTTCTGCTGGTGGAGGCGTTTTTTCTTCGGTTTGTTCTTCTTCCGGCGGATTATTGGTTGAGAAGAGGTTGGGGTTTTACTTTTTGTCTGGGGCTTCTAATGTCGTCAAGTTTTCTCATGGAAGGATAGATTCTGTGAAATAGTTTATTACACGTATGTTATATGGGCGGTTTAAGTAAAGTGAAAAGCTTAAAATGTTGTTGATGTCAGATTTTTTTAAACAAGGATGACTTGTTGATTATTAACTGATTGGTTAGGATAACATGAATTTTGTTTCCTTAATATTTTGGTATGAGTTCTAGTTCAGGACACAATCATGGTTTTGACAGTTTGATGCAGTACTTGGGGAGCAATAGGACGGCTGACTGTATTGTATGGGTAATTTATGTCTGTAGAGACAAAAATAGTCTGGATTATAAATAAACTTTTCTGGCCTTGCGTATTGGTAGGCTTATGATGTATTAGTTTGTTTGAGGTAGTAGGAGATAGTAAGATTAAAGGATGATTTGTTTTAATCACTAGGGTTTTTTATGGCCTGGTTAAAGAAAGGCAAGTGGTGGATTTTGGGGGTAGTTATTGTGGCAATTATTGTCACTGTGTTGATTGTGCGGGGAAGGGGAGAAGAGAAAGAAATTGAGACCATGGTAGTTGGATACACTACCATTAAAGATGAGATTGATGTTACCGGCGCGGTGGAGGCGGTTAAAAGGTATGATTTGTCATTTAGTGTGGCTGGGGTTTTGGAATCTTTAGAAGTTGAAGAAGGGCAGGAAGTTGAAGAAGGGCAGATTTTAGCGAGAATAGAAGCGGATGATACCGCTTGGCAAAAAGCACAAGCGAGAGCGGTAATGATAGGGGATTTGGAGACGGCCCAGTTGTCATTAGAGAAGGAGAAGAAGGATTTAGTGGACCTAAAAGCTTTAAATGCGGCTAAATTGGAGGAATCAAAACAAAGCGTGCGTAATGCTAAAGAATCGCTTGATATTGCCAAAAACCAGTTTCAGAGGGTAAAAGACAATGATACGGATGAAACTTCTACTGCGTACACGGCGGCAGAGGCCTCTTACACAACAGCTCTTAACAGCTATAAAGCGGCGCAAGAAAGTTTATCAGTTTTGAAGAAGACAATCGCGCAAACTGAAGCTGACGCGCAAGCGAGTGTGGATTCAGTCGAGAATTCATTGCAGTTTAAACAGGCCACCATTAATTCTGCTGGAGATGTTTCGGTTAATAAAGCCAGCTTGTTGTACCAGCAGTCTTTGTTGGCTAAGTCGGTTTTAAAAGCTCCGGGTAGCGGCATAGTTGCTAAGGTCGAAGGAGATGTGGGTGAATACGTGTCGCCGAGCAGTCCGGTTATTACCATTGTTTCTCCAGATGTTAGGGTTACAGCTAATGTGCCTGAAACAGAGGCGGCGAAGCTCGAGGTTGGAGATTCGGCGATTGTCAGTTGTGATGCGTATAGGGATACGGAATTTGACGCTCGGGTGGCTAAGGTTGATTTCATTGAAACCATAATTGACGGGGTTACCATTTATGAGGCGAAGTTTGTCTTTGCGCGTCAGGACGAGAGACTGTGGCCCGGGTTAACCACTGATGTGGTTGTCTTGGCGGAACAAAAAGAAAACGTGCTGGCTGTGCCGCAAAGAGCGGTTTATAGCGAGTCTGGGCGCAAAATTATTGAGATTGTGCGAGGCGAGGAGATAGAAGAGGTGGAGGTGGAAACGGGCTTGCGGAGCAGCGACGGAAGGGTTGAAATTGTGAGCGGGTTAGAAGAGGGAGATGAAGTAGTGACATTTGATCCTAATGCCGAAGACTGATTATCCATTGATTTGGATACGGGAAATTACCAAATCTTATAATGAAGATTCGGTGCCGACTCACGCTTTGCGGGGGGTGACGCTTGAAGTTAGGTCGGGGGAGTTTGTGGCCATTATGGGTCCTTCGGGATCGGGGAAGTCAACCTTATTGCATGTTATAGGTTTTCTTGATAGACAGACGAAAGGGGAGCACAGGTTTGATGGGAATACCATAGATGATTATTTTAAAGAAGAGCTGGCTCATATTCGCAATAAAAAGATGGGTTTTATTTTTCAGGCCTTTCATTTGCTGGCCCGGACGACAGTGTATGATAATGTGCGCTTGCCTTTAATGTATTCCGATATTCCCGAAAAACAATGGGACGAGTTGGTGAAGCTGGCAGTTGAAAGAGTGAAATTGACGCCGCGCATAAATCATGAGCCTTGGCAGTTGTCGGGCGGCGAGAAGCAGAGAGTGGCGATTGCTCGGGCTTTAGTTAATCGGCCGCAGGTTATTTTTGCTGATGAACCGACTGGTAATCTGGATTCAAAATCCGGGGAAATTGTTATGGATATGTTGCAAAAGCTCAACAAGGAAGACGGCCATACAATCATTCTCATTACTCACGAGATCTACACGGCCGAGTACGCTCATAGAATTATTCATATGGTGGATGGAAAACTTGATTCGGATAGGATAGTGAAGAGCCAGCGGAGCGCTTATGGGTTATTTAAAAAGTAGGCGTTATGAAGATTAAGCATTTAGTAAAGACGGCTTTGAAGGGTTTGCAGACCAATCGTTCTCGGTCAGCGCTTACTATTTTGGGCATTGTGATAGGTATTACTGCTATTATTATGGTGGTTTCCATGGGGAGCGCGGCTCAAGATTTGATTCTGGGTGAAATAGAAGGGTTTGGAGCTCAATTATTGTCGGTGAATCCGGGTCAGTTTCCTCAAGGACCGACTGATGTTGTTGATACCTTGACGTCGGATACTATAAAAGAGAGGGAGGTAGAAGCGATAAGGGATATTCTGGGGGTTGAATCGGTGCATCCGGCGGTCTTGGTGCCGGGTAAAATTTCTTATCAGGACAAACTGTATAAACCGATGATTTATGGGTGGACAGGAGATGCGATGAGGGATATTTTGCAGGTATCTATAGGAGAGGGGAGGTTTGTAACTGAAGAGGATATAGAGGCAAGGGCAAAAGTGGCTGTAATTGGTTCTGATGTTGAGAAAGAGTTATTTGGAAAACAGTCGGCTGTTCGTAAAAGAGTAAAAATAAAGAATCAGTCTTTTCGGGTAGTTGGGGTTTTGTCGAGCGATAATGATTCGGTTTTTTTTAATCCTGACAAGCTGGTGCTTTTGCCTTACAGCACGGCTCAGAATTATTTATTGGGCTTTGATTACTTTCAAGAAGTTCATGTTCGGGTGGCCAGCGCGGAGATTGTTGATCGGGTAGCGGCTGATATTGAGCGGACTCTTAGGGATATGCATGATATTGGTGAAGGGGAGGATGATGATTTTTATGTGACTACCCAAGAGGAAACAGTGGGAATGATTAGCACTGTAACTACAGCCTTGACCGTTTTTTTGTCAGCTATCGCGGCGATTTCGTTAGTGGTAGGCGGGGTGGGTATTATGAACATTATGTTGGTTTCGGTTACAGAAAGAACGAGGGAAATTGGTCTGCGTAAGTCTATCGGAGCCACTGATAGAGATATTATGATTCAGTTTTTACTGGAGGCTGTTTTTCTAACCGGGGTAGGTGGGGTTGTCGGCATGATTCTTGGTGGTTTGTTGGCTTGGCTGGTTTCTCTAGGCATTAACCAGTTTACTGATTTGGCTTGGACTTTTAAGTTTCCGATAAGTGCCGCATTTTTGGGACTGGGAGTATCGGCGATTGTTGGATTAACATTTGGTTTGTATCCGGCTAAACAAGCAGCTAAAAAGAGCCCGATTGAAGCGTTGAAGTATGAGTAAGTTTATGTTTTTTGGGAGACTGGGAAAGGCTCAGTAAAATTTGACTTATTGTAAATATTATTATATAGTTAAAACTTGTACACTAGATGAGTTAGGGGCCTGATTGCCGGTATTTCCTGTGTTTGAAAGGAGAAGTCGTGAACAAGATAAGGCAGGTAAAGTGTATGGCGTTTGAGGGACAGGTGGCAGATTGTTCGATCTCTATTGATCGAACAAGCGTCATTTGCACTCTTCTGGAGGATCTTGGTACGCCTTGTGGAAGCGTTCGCCTTTTGGCAGGTACTAGAGTTTTTTTCAGACCCGTGAGTGTTTGTCCGGATGGGTCCATTGATCTTTTATCTCCGTTGATAATAGGAGCGGTGTGACACAGTCAGCGTTGCGTGCCTGGGCTAATAAAGCCTGGGCTTTTTTCTTGGATGTGTTTTACTGTTGTGTCTTCTATTTGTTTGATGAGTTAGTTGCTTTATTAATGACTTTTGGGTTGGCTTATATTAATCTTTTATTTTTAAGTAATGGGTATATACTCATTACTAGTGATAAGATTTTAAAAAATTTATTATGAGACAGGGTTGGGTGAAGCAAATTCAGGATAGGGTTAAGGGAGTGCCGATTAAGAGTGGGCGGTCTAATAAGGTAGGCAGGATTGGTTTTGAAGATTTGGTTTTTGTTCCTGCTCAATTAGGTCGTTTGCCGGTAGATTATTTTATGGAAGAAATATTGTCGGCGACATTGATTGGTAAAGAAAGTAGCCGGTCGATTGAAATAAGAACGCCGATAGTGTTTGGGGCTATGTCTTATGGGGCGCTTTCTAAAGAAGCAAAAACTGCTTTAGCAAAGGGCTCTAGTTTGGCAGGGACTATGCAGAATACTGGAGAGGGAGGTGTTCTTTTTGAAGATAGAAAGTTTTCTAATAAATTGATTGCGCAGTATTCAACTGGCAGATTTGGGATAACGGAAGAAATTTTAAAAAAGGCGGATGCGATTGAAATAAAAATTGGTCAAGGGGCTAAGCCTGGCCAAGGTGGGTTGCTTAAAAAGGAAAAAATAACGTCTGAGGTAGCGGAGGTTAGAAAAATTGAAAGGGGCAAAAATGTTCATTCGCCAGCCTGTCATGCAGATATAAAGAATATCAGTGATTTAAGAGAAAGGATTGATTGGCTAAGGCGCCTAACTGATGGTGTGCCAATTATTATTAAATTGGGAGCGGGGAGCATTGAGAGTGATGTTGAGTTTGCAGTAAGAGCTGGTCCGGATGTGATTGCTGTTGATGGTTTAGAGGGGGGTAGTGGGGCAGCACCGGAAGTAATGCTTGATGAAGTAGGAGTGCCTACTGTGGTGGCTTTGTCTAGGACTAGGCGAACTTTGGACAAGTTAGGAGCGAGACAAGAATTATGGGTAGGGGGTGGTTTGAATAAGGGAGGGGATGTTGCAAAAGCTTTGGCTTTAGGAGCTGATGCGGTTTTTGTTGGTTTTTCTTTGCTGGTGGCAATGGGGTGTGTATATTGTCAGCAGTGCTATGCGGGTAAGTGCCAAAAAGGCATTGCTACTCAGGATTTAAAGTTGAGAGGGCGTTTAAATGTTGAGGAGGCGTCGGTTAACGTTGGGTCTTTTATTAATAATTGTACAGAAGAAGTGAAGATGGTTGCTGGGGCTTGTGGAAAGAAGAATGTTCATGATTTATCTAAGGAAGATCTAAGGGCTCTTTCGCCAGAGGTGGCAAATATTACGGGTACAAAATTTGTGGGTGATTAAAGCTCTGGCCTGAGTTGTTTTTAAAGAACAATATAATAAAAGAATTGGTGAATAAAATATATAATTCATTGCGTCAGACTGGATATTTTGTTGGGAAGATAATTCCTTTGGTTATGGGAATGTTTTTGTTGATGAGTATGTTTAGGGTAGTTGTGCCTGAGGAATTTTACGGATGTTTTTTTACGGGCAATAATCTTGTTGATGCTTTGATAGGGGCGTCGGTGGGAAGTGCTTCTGCTGGTCACCCTGTTACTAGTTATATTGTCGGAGGGGAGTTTATAAAACAGGGGGTGGGCCTAGTGGCAATTATTGCATTTTTATTGAGTTGGGTAACGGTAGGAATTATCCAGTTGCCAGTTGAGGGAGAGTTTCTTGGTTGGCGCTTTGCTTTGATTCGTAATGGTGTAAATTTTGTTTTGTCAGTGATAGGGGCTTGGTTGATAGTTGCTTTTTTGTAGATTTTTTGATTAAGAGAGAAAGCAAAAGAGGGCGTGGTTGGTATTTTTTTGGAGCTGTGGGCTTGTTGTATGGATTCCTTTTTTTAATGAGCCGGGAGATGGCCGAAGAAGCGATTGAATATTGGTTTTGGCTATTAAGACAGTTTTTGTTTGTGTTTTTTGTGATAGTGATATTAGTGTTTTTGATACAGCTTTTTTCGGGGCCTAGGGCTCTTGTAGATCATTTTAATGTTCATAAATCTTTAGGGTGGTTAATTGCAATATTGGGAGGTGTTTTTTCCATGGGTTCTATTTATATGTGGTATCCTTTGATGGATAAATTTCGTCGAGGTGGAGTCAGGGATGCTTTTATTGCAACGTTTTTATATAATAGGGCGGTTAAAGTGCAGTTGTTGCCTTTGTTTGTTTATTATTTTGGTTTAAGGTTTGTTGTGATTATGACTTCGTACATGATTATTTTTTCTGTGTTAGGAGGTTTGTTGGTTGAGCGGTTGAATAAAATTGGGACTGATTAATAATTTAATTAATGTTTAGGCGCTATATAATTTTTATTTTGTTGTTGGTGTTTTTATCTTTGCCGAATTTTTTACAGGCACAGGGAGAGACTGACTATGGAGTTATAGCGGAAGACGTTTTTGAACCAACGTCTTTGGAAAATCCCAGGGAAGAATTTTATAGAGGGGAGGTTGTAGAGATATTAGAGGAACGACAGGATGATTTGGGCTTGGAGTTGAGCCAGTCTTATTTTCAGAAGTTAAGGGTTGTTTTTAGAGAGGGGCCGAGAGAGGGTGAAGAGGCGATTATTGATTATGGGAGCTTGTCGGAAGGTCGGAAGTTGCCGGTAGGTAAAAAAGTGATCGTAGTGGTACCACAGAATGTTGAGCCATTTATATTTGATAGTTATAGATTGTCGGCAGTGGGTGGGGTGGCTGTTTTGTTTGTGTTTTTGGTAGTGTTGGTTGCTGGTTGGCGAGGCTTTGCTTCTTTGGTGGGGTTGGTGGTGAGCGTCTTGGTTGTTGTGCTCTATATGGTGCCGAAGATTATGGCTGGCGAGAGTGCGTTGGTGGTCAGTCTGGTAGCAGCTTTGTTTATTTCTTTAGTATCTGTTTATTTGGCTCATGGTTTTAATCGGAGAACGACGGTGGCGGTGGCAAGTATTTTGATTACGGTTGCTTTAGCTATCGGTTTGGCTCAATTATTTGTTTATTGGACTAGTTTGAATGGCTTAGGAAGTGAGGAGGCCTTTCATTTGCAGACCTCACCGGTTGCTTATATAAATCTGAGAGGTCTTTTATTGGGAGGCATCATTATTGGTGCTTTAGGTGTGCTTGATGACGTGACTACTGCACAGGCAGCTGCGGTGGAGGAGATATGGCGGGCGAACCCTAGGCTGACTAGGCGGGAGTTGTATAAGCGAAGTAATTCAGTGGGTAAGGAGCATATTACTTCTATGATTAATACGTTGGCTTTGGCGTATGTGGGAGCTTCGCTTCCGGCATTGTTGTTGTTTACTGTGTACCAGCGGCCCTGGTGGGTAGTGGCAAACACTGAGCAGATTTCTGAGGAGATTATAAGAACTTTAGTGGGAAGCACGGCTTTGATGTTGGCAGTACCGATAACAACTTTGTTGGCAGTTTATTGGCTGCCGAGAAAAGTAAAAGTAGAGGTCGCAGAGAGTGTGGATAAGGTGTGAAGAGGGATGATATAATAATGAATATTATTTCATAACTAATTAACACTTATGTTGGAAGATATTACAAGGGTTAAGGTTATTAAAGACGGTGAAGAGAAAGGAGAAGCAGTCGAGGTGTTTCAGAATTTTCGGGATAAAGGCGGCAGAGTGCCGAATTGGGCTAGGGTTATGGCGCATAGGCCGGAGGTATTAACGGCTTTTGCTAGATTGTTGTCGGTGACAATGGGTCCTGGTATGGTGGAGCAGGACAATAAGTGGAAAGTGGCATATAGGGTGTCGAAATTAAACAAGTGTGCTTATTGCATCGGGGTGGTTGAGGGGATGTTGAAAAAGTTAGGAGTATCCGAAGAGGATATGAAGTATGTAATTGAAGATGTTGAGAGAATGAAAGACGACGAGAAGGCGGCGGTGAAATACGGTGAAGCGGTAACTAAAGACGCGGTGGAGATGCCGGAAGAAATCTATGAAGAGCTGAAGAAGTATTACAACGAGGATCAGACTGTTGAGTTGACGGCGGTTGTAGGACTGTTTAACTATATAAACCGTTTTAATGACGCTATGGCGGTGGTGCCGGAAACGGAATGAGTCTATATGGTTTGTACTCAGCTGTTACTTTTTATTAGCTCCATTGTTTCGGGAAAAAAGTGAGCGATGCCTTCCAGGACGCCCGCTGAATAATTTCCGTTCATATCAAGAAAATTTCCTTGGGCGTGATATATTTGGCGTTCTATGTTTTTTTCTCGGGCCATTTTTAGCACTTTTTCGACTACTTGGGAACGGGTGTTTTTAACCATGACGGCTTTGAGGCCGCTGGTTAGGGCGGGAATGTCGTTGCCAGAGTCGCCGCAGAAAATTACTCGGTTTTCAGGAAACTCGAGGCGTGTAACTAAAAAGTGAATAGCATGGATTTTGGTGGCGCTAAGGGGAAGCACGTCTAGAAGGCCGACATTTTTTGCCCCATCGATACTGAAGACAAAAGAGAGTTTTAGTTTTTTTTCAAGGGCGCGTTTTTCCATGTTAGCTAGAAGGGTGTCTCGGTTGACGTTTTTATCGGTGTAAAAACTTACTTTGAACTTGTTCTGAAAAGCCGGGTTGTCGTCTTGGAGGCGAAGCTCGTCAAGGTCGTCGAACAGAGACTTGATATCAGCCCAGGCCTTGCCTTGCCAGTCTTGAGAGATAATTTTTTCCCAGGAATCAAGGGGGTGCCAATGATCTGTTGCCTTTTTAATTTCGTATATGGTGGTGCCAACGTCACCGACAGCATAATCGGGAAGAGGAAGGTTATAAGTTGAGATAGCCCGTTGGAGAAGGTCTTGGTTGCGGCCTGAAACATAGGTGAGAGTGACGGACGGTGAGCGGGAAAGTTCGTTAAACATTTCTCGCGCTTTGGGAGATTCCGGAGCTGATCCGTTGGGGATAATGGTGCGATCCAGATCGGTGGCCAATAGTAGTTTTTTCATAAAAGCTTAAAGAGTGAATTCGTTTTTTAAGGCTAGGTGACCGATGACGGCAGCGGCAGCGCTCCAGGTCTGGTGACGGGTGCCGCCAGGTTTAAAGGTCTGGCCGTTTATAAATTCGTGGAAGCCCCACTCTTTGTCTTTCTCGTCTAAGCGGTTGGCCTGATGGATGGCTTCGAGATAGTCTCTGGCTTGTGTATTTTTCTCTCTGGCGGCGAGATCGGCTACGTAAAAGCTGGTGACAAGCGGCCACAGTCCGCCGTTGTGATATTCGTAGGGTTTGTTTTTAAAGGTGTAAGAAAAAGTGGCCTGTAATTCTTGCCAGTCTTTGTTGATTTCTTTAATTACCGGGGAGAAGGCGGGAAGCAGTTTGAGTTTGGTGGGTGTGATTTGGCTGACGATGTGATTGTCCACAATTTTTCTACGTTTGTTGTCGGCAACGTTTAGCAAGGAGGCTAAGATGTTGGCTAGAGAGTCGAACCTGTAACCGTAGCCGGTGGGCGAAAAGTAGGGTAACCAGTAAGTGTCTTTTTTGTGGGCGGTTTGGTAGCCTTTTTTGAAAATTATTGGGTGGTAGGCGTTTATTTGGTCGGGTTCGCAGTCGTTTTCGAACCAATAGTTGTTTTTAATGAGGCTTCGCAGTTGATTTTTTTTCTTGGTGAGAAACTCGTCGTTTTTGCCGGTGGAGACTTGGTAAAACTCACACAGAGCAGAGAGGGCTCGTAAGTAAAGGAGCTGATCGTAAAGAACATAGCCGTGTTGCAGGTATTCATCGGCCCAGTCGCCTGTTTCCGGTATGTATAGCAGTCCTTTAGTATTAAATTCCCAGGCGCCTAGCAGGAATTCGACTTTTTGCAGGCTGGGCATGAATTCGGACAGAAAGCGTTCATCTTGAGTAAAGCGCCAGTAGTGATGACAGCCGATGATAAACCACAGGCAGGCATCTACGCGACCGGCGGTGCCGCCGTAGCTTATGTGTCCTTGAGCGACGTCAATGTTGCTGGGAATTTCTCCGTGAGGTCCCTGGTGTTGAGTGAGGGTACGCAAAGTACTAAGAGAAGCAGCGGTAAGCTCCTTGTCTTTTAAAGGGAGAACTGCCAGAGAAGTGATGATGCCATCTCGGGACCAGACACGTTGGTAGTTGTGACGTTCGGTGGTAGAGGCGGTAAAGCCGTAAGGGGTTACCGCCTGGCTTATCCGCTCGACCGCTTTAGAGAATCCGGTTTCAAACAAGGAGGATTTTTCCATTGTGGTTATTCTAACTAGGTTGGAGGTGTTGGTAAAACGTACATTGAAAAGTGCCCGGGGAAAATACCGGAAGAGTGGAAATTTTTTCTGTGATTATTTTAAAAATGACGGATTAGTGTAGTATGAGAATAAGGTGTGTATTCCGAGACAGAAAGGTGGGTGATTTATATGAATGAAAATAAGCCGATATATCAACAATCTTCAGACGTGAGCAGCAATAAAGGAATCGCTTACCTGTGCTACCTGGGAATTTTAGTGATAATTCCTTTGTTGGTTAAAGGAAATAGTCCTTTTGTGAAATTTCATGCCAAACAGGGAATTGTGTTGGTGATTGGGTGGTTTTTGGGAAGCTTTTTATATGTTTTTCTGGGGCTGGGGCTGCTTATCCATTTGGCGGTTATTGTTTTGTCTGTTATGGGTTTAGTTAATGTAAGCAAGGGATTAATGAAAGATCTGCCTTTAATAGGAGGAGTAGCGAGGCGTTTTAATTTTTAGTAATTGGCTAAGTATTTTTTGATTTCCCAGGGAGTTATTTGGGGGTTATAGGAGTTAATTTCTGATCGTTTGGCAGCTATGAACTTAGCGAAGGCTTCCGGGCCCATAATGTCACGGGCAATGGTGCCACGTTCCATTTTTTTAACCGCTTCTTCTAGTGAACTAGGAATAGTTTTAATACGCATGCGGCGGGCTTTCTTGTCAGTGAATTCGTAAATATTTTCTTCGATAGGTTCGGGGGGAGATAGTTTTTTTTGGATACCTTCCAGTCCAGTGGCCAGAGTGGCGGCAAAGGCCAGGTAGGGGTTGCTGGAGCTGTCGGGGTTGCGCAATTCGCAGCGTATAGAGTCAGTTTTGTCTATAGAAGCTTTAGGTATGCGAATAAGCGCGCTGCGGTTGGTTTGTCCCCAGGTGACATAAATGGGAGCTTCGTAGCCGGGTACCAGGCGTTTATAAGAGTTGATAATGGGGTTGGTTAGAGCAGTTATTTCTATTATGTGTTTAAGTTGGCCGGCGATGAACTGTCGGGCCGTTGAGGAAAGATAGTTAGTTTTTTTGTTGGGGCTGTAGAAGGCGTTTTTATCCCTCCTTTTTAGTGATTGGTGGACGTGCATGCCATTACCGTTTATGCCGGCTATGGGCTTGGGCATAAAGGTGGCGTGGAGATTGTATTTTTGAGCGACGGCCCTAAGCGCTGTTTTTACGGTTAGGACTTGGTCGGCTTGGGTGACGGCGTCGTGATGTTTGAAGTCGATTTCGTGTTGACCGGGAGCTACTTCATGATGAATGGTTTCCACATCAACGCCCATCTTGCTAACAGTGTCGCTCATTGCTTGTCTAATGGCTCCTGCTTTGTCTGACGAGTAATCGAAGTAACCAGCGCTGTCGTGAGGCTTAACAATGGGTTGTCCGGATTCATTTAAAGGGAAGAGGAAAAATTCCAGCTCCGGTCCGACCAGGTAGTCGAAGCCCATTTTTTTAGCTCGCTTTACTTGACTTCTAAGTATTTGTCTTGGATCGCCGGCGAACGGGGTGTTGTTGGGCAGGTAAACGTCACAGATAAACCGAGCTACGGATGAATGACCATTGCTTTCCCAAGGAACGAGAGCAAACGTGTTAAGGTCTAGTTTCAGATACATATCTGATTCGTAGATGCGGGCGAAGCCTTCAATAGAACTGCCATCAAACCAAACGTTGTGGTTGATGGCGTCTTTGAGTTTTGAAACGGGAATGGTAATATTTTTTACTGTGCCGAGAAGATCGCAAAATTGAAGATGAATAAAGCGTACATTTTTTTGTTTACATTGATTTATAATTTGTTCTTTTGTCATAGTTTTTTGGTGTGAGTTATTCGAATGAGCTTATCATAATAACGGAATTTTAGAAATGAGCAAAATTTTGTATGTTTGGTAAGGATTGGTTTTTAGGTAACCGGGTAAGTTTTAACAGTTGGGACTTGCTTATACAATTGAGGAGTATCTATGTGTGGCATTGTTGGCATATTGAATCGGGGTGGGGCAAAAGTGGCTGGAGAAGATGTTGAAAGGATGGTGGAAGTTTTGAGCCACCGGGGTCCTGACGACCAGGGGGTTTACGTTAATGAAAATATTGGCCTAGGACATCGGCGCTTATCAATTATTGATTTGTCTTCAGCAGGCAGGCAACCAATGTTGTCTGATGATGGTCGTCACGTCTTGGTTTTTAACGGAGAAATATATAATTACCGGGAATTAGCAAAGAGGTTTTATTACGACAGAGAATTAAATTCCAGTTCTGACACCGAGGTATTGTTGAATTTACTGATAGACAAGGGGCGGCTGGCTTTAAGCTATCTGAAGGGGATGTTTGCTCTGGCTTTTTGGGATGGGTTTAAAAAAGAGCTTTTGTTGGCCAAAGACCCTTTTGGAAAAAAACCGCTGTATTATTTTGATGACGGAAGGTCTTTGTTGTTCTCTTCTGAGGTAAAGTCATTGTTGAATAATGATCTAGTGTCTGGGCAGGTTGATCGTGAATTGATGCCCAAGTATTTTTTGTATGAGTACGTTCCTTCTCCTGGGAGCGGCTTGGGTAAAATTGAACAGTTGCCGATGGGGAGTTTTATGGAGGCGAATAGAGAAGGAAAGTCGGTAGAAAGCTGGTGGCGACCTAAAATGACGCCTAAAAGGGTATTCGTGAACAGAGGAGGGGCGATTAAGGAGTTTGATAGTTACTTGAGAAAGGCGGTTGAGCGTCGTTTAGTGGCGGATGTGCCAGTGGGCCTGTTGTTAAGCGGAGGCATTGATTCTACTTCCATTGGTTGGTACATGAGGGAATTATCAAGTTCGCTCATTCATTCTTTTTCGGTTTCTTTTGAGGAAAGATCGTTTAATGAAGCCGAGATGGCCAGCACAGCGGCCGAATCATTGGGAACAGAGCATCATAATGTGGTGTTTGGTATTAACGAGTTTAAGCAGTCGTTAAAAGAGATAATTGAGATTATTGATGTGCCTTTTGGGGACTCTTCTTTGTTGCCGACTTACTGGGTTAGTAAAGAAGCTCGCAAACGAGTTAAGGTTGCTTTGGATGGGGACGGGAGCGATGAGTTGTTGGCTGGTTACGGAACTTTCAAGGCGGCGGAGGTGTCTGAAAAATTACCAAAGGTTAGTTCTGGTGGGTGGCATTTTTTGTCGAAAATGGCCAGTAAAATACCTACCAGATATGAATATTTTTCTTTGGATTTTAAAATAAAATATTTTTTAAGAGGTCTAAGTTACACGTTGCCTTATCGGAATCAGATGTGGCTGGGTTCTTTTTCGGAAGAAGAATTAAAGAAATTGTTGAGGCCTGGGTGGAGCAGGGGTATAAAAAATGTCTTTGAGGATATTGACTGTTTAAGCGCCGGATTAGAGAAGCTGGAGGTTGTTGATGTTGTTTCCTTGCTTACAATTCATCATTATCTTCATAATGATATTTTGGTTAAATTAGACAGGGCTAGTATGGCGGCCAGCCTGGAGGCTCGGACTCCTTTTTTGGATGTTGATTTAGCTAATTATGTTATGAGACTTCCGGTTGAGTATAAGAGGGACAAGTACATTCTTAAAAAGACAATGAAAGGACGGGTACCGAATATGATTATTAGTCGTCCCAAAAAAGGCTTCGCGGTTCCTCTTGGTTATTGGTTGCGGGGGCCGCTGGGCGGCTGGGTTAGGAAGGTTTTGGATGAAGAAAAGATCAGACAAGACGGAGTATTGGAATGGGAATATGTTTATTCTTTAATAAAAGAGCATCAGCGGGGACAAGCTGATCATCGCAAGAAGTTATGGACGGTTTTGATGTGGCAGTTATGGTATGACAGGTGGGTGAAGAAAGAGACTCATTTTTGATATATCCAGGCGTAGGCGACGCCATTTATGAAAATTGTTTTTTCGGGGGTTGTTTTTTTGTATTGGTTAAGTACATCTTGTTGCCAGGAGCCTGGTCCTCTTTCGAACATGTTTCGATAAATTACGACATAATTAACGTTAGAGTGGTCATGCTGATGGGGATGCTCATGCACGCAGCCGTAGTTGCGCATCTCATCGGTCTCGGGATTGTAGCTGACAACCTCGCAACCGGGGTAGATCGCGGCCCAGATGACGCCATCATAATCTTCGGTCATGCTCATCGCCGCCCGGGGTGGCCCCTCGTGCACGGCGGTGAACTCGCGCTTCTTCGGGTCAAACTCGATGAAATGGCCGCCGAAGTAGCTGTAGTAGCGGCCGTTGCTCGCCAGGATTGAGGCAAACGGGCAATCATGGTCTATAGGCCGGGGAATCTCCTCGATCTTGCCGGTTTCAGCATTGATGACACCCAGCGCGTAGGCGTAACGGTGATCGAAGAGCCACACCAGCACCACCGGATTGCCCTGCCCATCCTCCGTACAGACCATCCCGCGGCTCTGCGCCACATCGGACACGGGGCCGTGGTGCTGAAATCCGTCACCAAGGTCGGTCGTTTCAGCCATGATGGGAACCCTCCAGGCAGCCGTGATAAGCAGCCCCAATGCCACAAGTACCGTCAATATGTCGCATGATGATGACACCTTCAACAACTCCTCACCGAGCAGAGAACCATCCACCGGATCTTTCGTATTGGAGTGTAAGCCCTCTGTCCTCCTGTTGCTAAGAACCTACCGCATATTCTATCAGCGCAGCGAATGTGCGATCCCGTAGTATTTCTGGTTTTATAATATTCCGTACCGGCGGTGAAGTGTCCTTCCACGCGGCCTGCAGGCCATCCGAGAACTGGCTTACATCGGCAGGCCGGGACGAACATATTCGCTGTCCCCGCGCTTCATGCACCCACATCGGGGAGCAAATCCC
>CAYMOF010000014.1:27568-27993 GCA_964392095.1 uncultured Candidatus Saccharibacteria bacterium
ATGAATCGCCCGGGAAGTCGTTGCTCACGCGGGCTATAGCGCAGTCCATTTTGTTGCATCGTTGCAGGAGGACGGGAAATTTCAAGGATTCCGGCGAGATTACTGCGAATTGTTTAATGTAGAATGTCAGGCAATAGACTGCCTGACCGGTCCGCTGATTGCACGCTCGCTCAGAAGACCCCGAAAGCGAGTGGTTGCAGTGCGCAGGTTCTGTGTATTAGGCGTCTGCATGGTGGGACTAGCCATTTGTATGTCATTCGCCGGCGCGGAGGATCCACCCCTCAAAGCCCCCAATCTCATCGCCGACGGAACCTTCGAAACCCGGGATCCCGGGCCGGTTGACCCCGGGGATCTGCCCGACGGATGGAGCGCAGAGGCCTAGAAATCCGGCCGAAAAGTCAGTGATTTTCCGGAACTTTTTGTGG
>CAYMOF010000015.1:0-22836 GCA_964392095.1 uncultured Candidatus Saccharibacteria bacterium
GCTAGGACGCTGCTCTTTCAAGGCGGAAATCGGGGTTCGATTCCCCGTGGGGCTGCAGTGATTAATTTTCAATTTTCAAATCTTAATTTTCAAAAATGAGATTTTCTTGTCGGCCTACGGATTTGGGTTGCGGATAATGGTTTGAATGATTGGGCCTGACGCTTTAATTGATCATCTTTGTTTTTTGGTATTATTTGGGCAGCTGTTAGTTAAATTAAAATAAAAGCCGGCTCTTAATTATTTATGTAGAGCCGGGAAAGATCTAGTTAATTGCCTTAATTTGTGTTTTAGGATCGATTTTTTGGAGGGTTTGGGTGTTTGCCTTCACTTCGAATTGTGCAATGTTTTTCTTCTTCCTGACAGTAGGGGCAGTTAGTTGAAAAATCTATCCACGAGGCTGATCCTGCGTACACACTGGCGTGCTCGACGTGCCCGCACGATTGGCATTCAAACTCATAGCCATCGTACATTGAATTGGCTCCGTCAAGTAGGCCTAGATGGCGGCAGATACCTTTTTCTGCGCATTTTGGGCATTCCGGTCGTTTACGTTCCTGCATGGTACTGTCTTCTGTCTAGAGGGTTGGTGATTATCCTTATGTAAAAATTTGTACAAAGTACCAAATACATGGACAGCTTATATTTGTTCTGTGAAGCTGTCAATAGGCTGGGGGACTCCTTTATCTTTAGTCTAGGCTGGGTTTGTTCGGCACGCGCGGACCTTAATTATAAATTAAAAAACCGCTGGTCTAATGAAGAGAACCAGCGGAGGGATTGTAATCACAACAAATCCTGCATTAGCTGTATCAGGAGCTGGTTGCGTTTTTCCGCCTCCTCGCGAGGACGGTCAGTTGCCGTAACGTCCGCGAGAATTGAGCCGAGGGTGCGCTCAAGTAAAGCAATACGCAGGAGATCGTCAGGGCGCTCGATGTTAAATTGTTCAGCGACAGGTTTAAAATCGGCAAGCCAGCGATCAATTCCTTTTTTCCATTTCGGATAATCGAGACGCCAATCGCCTCCCATTAGCCAGTCAGACCACACGATGAAGCCCAGCTCATATCCTTCTTGATACATTCTGCTATGAGCAAAGTCGATAAGATAATATCTATTATCACCGACTTTATAAACTTCTTTCGGTTTGAAGTGACCGTGGCACCATTGCAAGCGGCGGGTTTGCAATTCTTTGCGCAAAACGGCCACCGCCTTGTCATATAAAGGGATAAATAGACTGTGATCGAGCAGGCGGATTTCACCGCTCATAGCTCGCTCTTCTTCGCGGTTGTTAGCTAATGCAAACCAGCGGGACAGTCGGAAGAGGACGTATTCGTGAGCCGGAAGCTGTTCAGCAAGAGTGAGTTCACGGGTTGGCTGACTGATGAAGCTGTGACGGTATTCAACATATACCCTCAGAAACTCTTGGCGCTGTTCGTCAGAAAGCGGTGACGAGAACTGGACTGCTTCATCCGGCAGCTTCTCCATAATAAGCCACCCTTTGCGGGGTGAGATCGTTTCGGAGGCGTAAAGCTTAGGAGCGGTAAGCATATTGCTTCTGTTGTGCTTATGGAAAGCTGTGAGAGCAACCGGCTCATCAGAAACACGAGGGTCGTCATACACTTTGAGAACAGCTGGTTTTCCCTGATATATGCCGCCCCAGACACCGTTTCGAACGTAGTTTTTGTGATAATACAATCCTTCATACAGAAGTTTTCCGAGCCGAAACCCCTGCTGGTCAGCGATGTCTCTGGCCCATTGCCGCATTGATTGTCTTGTTGGCATGGTAGCTATTCCTACTGTAATAAGTTGTGATTTTTTTGTCGAAAGAACAGGCGAAGTTTATTGTATCTCATAATCGGTTAAGGAAATCAAGGTTGATTTTAATAACTGCCAGGCGCGCTTGATCATGCCGGGTTTTTATGCCGGGCAGGTGGGCTTGTCCGGGAAAGAAGACAGCGAAAGTTCCGGGGGTCATTTGAATATCTGAAGTAAAACCAGAGTCATAATAAGCGGTGTGCTTTCGAACAAATAGTCTGTCTACATACCGCCCCCGCGAGTTTGGCTGATCGCCAGGCTTCAGGATTTTTTTAAAATTAGGATTGGGACACCACCACATTTGTGGTAGTTGGTCATTGTCTCCAGGGATTTCACACATGGATTCTACCCGACCTGGAGTCCTTGTTTTGTAGCGCCAGCTACTGCTCGCAAAGCTCAAAGAGTTAGAGTTAGAAGCTAAGACTAAAGCTAGAAAAGAACCTTTGGTGTTATACTCTTGTTGTAAAATATGTCAATAGTTTGTGGTAAATATTATTTTAAAAATTAATAAATTTAGCTATATAAAGTTTTTTATTGAAAAATTAATTTGAAAAAAATCCCAGATGGCGAAGGCCGTCTGGGATTGAGGTTGGTGGCATGGGCTGGTTCGGTGAGACTAGAAAACCTAGAGAAGCTTCAGGGTGTCCTCGAGGTCGCGCCCGTTGCGAGCGTACCCATAGATACCGAACCGGCGCACGGCGCCGACCCTAATGACAAAGAGCTTGGCTCCCGTCGTCCGGATCAGGGAGGTGTCGCGTTGCTGAACACAACGTTCGACTTCCGCGGCGCCAACCAGGGCAATCGCCTGGGCCTTCGTGATGAGCTTCATTCGCGGTCTCCATTAAGGAAGGCTTTGGGATGTTAGTTGCTGGTTGTCAATTCGCCTTTGGTAACGAGAATAACTGCAACCGCGGCCAAAACCCAGCCGGCAATATGCCAGGGGTTCGGCAGGTCTCGGGTTACCAGGAATTTGAAGAACGAGGCGAATATCGGGAACATGACCACGATAGTGGTAATGGTCATCAGGTTGCCGCCATTGGTATAGGCTCCTCTATGTACAAAGCGTCGGCGAGAAACCAGAAGGCGGCGCTCAGAAAAACAAAAAGCAGGAGATAGCGATTGGGCCAGATGACCGTCTCTTCGGTGAAGGCCTTTTGGCTATTGAGCCAGATAAGGGAGATGATCAAGAACAAGGGGTAAGAGCAAATCAGGATAGTCACCGTAGAGAGCTTCGACAGTTTTTGCTCAATGATGACGTTGCTGATTGCATAGAGGAGCGTTCCAAGACAGGCAAAAATCGCGGGCTTCATGAGCAGATCCTTTGTGAAAGAGCGGGGGTTTCAGCTAAAGAGTCTTTACAGAATGGTTTATAATAATCTTTATTTGGTTTAATGTCAAATTTATTTGTTTTTTATAGCTTAATATAGTCAATAATATTGATTGACAAAAAAATTTATTGGTGCTATTATGGCTGGTCTGTGCTTGTAAGGCGCAGGTTTGAACTTTGAAATTCGACTGTTTCCTTTTGACTTGGAGAGAAAGAAATGTCTGACAACGCTCAAGTTTCCGGTTCGTTGTTCTCCCCCGCTTTCGAGTTTGTGCACGCTACGGCGACAGAGGTGCATGGACGAGCGGCGCAAATTTGCCTCGATATGGCCGAGAAGGGACTGCCGGAAGGAATACGGGGCAAAAAAGTGGTTCACGTGGGAGCCGGCTCCGGGTTGGAGTTGGGTATGTCTTTTTCCAGAGGAGCAGGAGATATAGTCGGTCTCAACCGAACGGAAGAAGAGGTGAGGTTCGCCTATGTGATGGCTGGTGTCATTGATCATTCTCTTGTTATTGACAGGATTTTGACAGGCGAACGGACGGTAGGACCTTTGTACAAAAACCAGGGCGCAGTGCGGCTGTTTGATGCCCGCTATCTGGCGGAAAGAATCGGCCGCAACCAGCTTCTTAACTTGGCGTACTGTTACCCCAGAATCCTGGGGTCCGCAGAACGTTTCAGGAGGCGTCTGCCGATCCGGCCGTGCGATGTCAGGAAAGATGATATTCTGTCCGCTTGTAAGGTAAGAGGAGAGGAAAAGCCGGCTCCGGCGGATGTTCTGGTGGGCAACTTCGCGCTTCACTGGATCACCAAGGGCGGATCTTTGGACGTTGCTCTGGACAAATTGGCGCCGGCTGTTCGCCCAGGAGGAGTGGCGGTTTTCAGTATTCCTTACCATTTGTTTGGGGTTGATGATCCCGAGACGGATGAGGTTTTGCGGAGAGGGTGCGTGTATGACACGGAAAGTTACAATGTTTTTCGTAACTTTCTGCTGGAGAGACTGCCTGATCAGCAGATGCCAAAGGAAACACATTTCCGCAAGATGGAACCGATGCTGATCGGCGAAAGCGAAGCCCGTTGTGGTTCCAGTAAGTTCAGGCTCATTCGTGCCTATAGGGAATTTCTGGCGCCTACTATTGTCGATATTACGGCGGTGCTGGCGGGAATCGGAACTTATGAGGCGGTTTTGCGAACAGGAAAACACAGCCGTGAGGTAGCACCCTATGTTTTCCAGGCTCTTCAGGATACATGCGGCAAAGTGCCGGTAAAGACATTAGCCCGCGAGAGGGCGGGTACGCATGTTCATTTTTTCGCCTACCAGCGTTGCGAATGAACAAGCGAAAAGATTATGGCCCCAACGAGAATTAACCTTCTCGTTGGGGATTTTTTTATGAAGAAATCCTTAACGGCTTGACGAATAATTTCCGCGAGAGCGGAATAATATGATTTGTTTCTTAAATAAAAGAGCCCACGGGATTTTTGATCCGCGTGGGCAGGTGTACAGTTTATTTGTTCTTTCTTATTCCTGACTGCTAAACTGCCAGGAAATTTCACGACCGCCCCAGAAGGCAAAGATGCCGCCTATTTCAAAGGGGACCGTCCAAGACCTTCTAACAAGCTTGATGATTTCTCGCCCCTTTAGCGATTCCGGCAGATTATGGAATTTCATGGCGTTGCCGTAAACAAAGTCGCCAAGTCTGGAGAGAGAGGAGTATTTTTCAAAAATTTCCACGAGCAAAGGAATAGCAACGGGAGCGGTAAAGGCGCCGGGGCGGCAATCTAGCGGAACTAGCTTTTTTCTCCTAGGGTGAGGAGCGCTGTCTGATCCAAACATGAATTTAGGACAGCCGCTGGTGGCCGCCCAAATGAGAGCTTCCCGGTCTTTAGGGTCTTTGTAAACAGGCTTACACCAAAGGGCGGGAGCAAGGTTGTCTCCACAGACGTCGTCGGCGGTGAGTAGTAAGTGGTGCGGGGTAATAGTGGCGGCGGCGTTATTGCCCAGAGCAAGGATGGTGTCCATGGCCGCGGCGGTGGTGATATGCTCAAGGGTTATTTTGAGTTGGGGGAAAGTGGCGGCCAGCAGGCGCAAGTTAGGCAAAAAAGCTTCTTCCCTATTGCGGCCGATAATATTTTGGCCGGGCATTTCCCCGTGGATGGAAAGAGGTATTCTCCATCTTTCCATGGTATCAAAAACATCAAATAGAGGCGTAAGGCTTTCTTGGAATCCCAAATCAGAGTTGGTGGTAAGATTTTTAGGCAGTAGTTTGCCAACAATGGGCCGGAGTTGGGCTAAGCGTTCGATCTGTTTTTTAGTGGTGTCAGGAGTAACTAAAAAGGTCATGAGGGGCGTAAACAGAAATTCATCGGAGTCGGGAACAGCTTCCACTATTTCCTGTTTGTATCCACTAACGTCTTCATCGGTTAAGACAGGAGGTTCTGTGTTTCCCATTATGAGGGCCGCGCGACACACGTTGGTTGTATAAGGAGATACTCCCTGCATCATTAGGCCGCGGCGAAAGTGCACGTGCATGTCAATCGGTCTGGGCAGGTGGAAGGTGTCCATGGTTTTCCTTTCTTGGTGTTAAGAGGAAAAGGTTTCGTGAGCGAAATTTATTAAGCGTTTTATTCGGTGGGGCCGCAGGATACCGGCACATCCGAGATGGATACCGGAAGCTCCGGCGTCGGCGGCTTGCTTAATCAGCCGGCATGAGTACAGTCCGTTGCCGGCCCAGATGGGTTTGGTAAAATCAAGGCCACGGGCCGCTTTAATCCATTCGCAGACCATGGGAGTGATCATGGGGCCGGACAGTCCCCCGCCGCCGTATTTGGCTAGAGGCGAGGACCGGTTTCCAAACAGGGTGCTCCTAATTTCATTAGGAAGGTCGTTAAATTTAACGGTATTGCCGACAACAACAGCGTCGCAAGTTGAGCGCGCGCAGGCTTCGATAACGGTTTCAACTGGAGCGATGGGGCTGAATTTAGCTTGCTGGGGCACATCAAGTCCAGCTGTTATATCGAATGTTTCTCCTACTTCGTCGAGTAAGTCGTGAGGGTTCACTTCGGTGTTGGGGCAAGAAAAATTTATTTCCAGGCCCCAAAGCGGCACTTCTTGCATTTCCCGTTCGGCAAGACCAACAAATTCACTAGTTTCAGCCAGGCGGTCCGCTTTAGTGGGCTCAATCGACATGAACGAAATCAGTTTAAAGTCCCGCATTCTCTGCCATCTGTTGAGAGAGAAAAGCACAGGAGCCCCGGGACCGCTTAGACCGACGGCGTTAAGCACCCAAGGATGCCGGAAATTTACTTTGATGCAGTCAGGCAACCAGTCTTGGGGAGTTAGACCGTCTTTTTTAAGCCGCATGTTGCCCAAGTCCTTATCGGGGTCAAGGCGGGCTTGCATGGTAGTGGTTTTGGCAGTAAAACCAGCGCCGTCATAGGTTAGGCCTAGAGCTCTTAAAAACGAATGAAACCAGTAGCCTTCACCGAAGAAGCCGAGGGCGCCGGAAGCGTTAAAGACAGGCGGCACATCTAGATCACGTAAGCGCATGGGTTTTCTCCTAGAGCAACAAATATTTAATTGGCAAAGTTCAACAAGAATGATTATGGCAATAAATAGAACAAATATCAAACGGGGGCAATTTATTTTATTAAATAAAAAAACAAACGCCCGTTAATGACGGGCGTTTGTTTTTTTAGTCGCTATTATTTAGCCACGATGTTTAGCGAAGCATTCTCGGCAGTAAACGGGTCTTTCGCCAGTGGGCTTGAAGGGAACCTGTGTTTTCTGGCCGCAGTCAGCGCAAGTGACGTCAAACATTTCTTTGGGTCCAAAGCCGCCGGAGCGGTTGGGACGATGCTTGGCAAAGCACTCGCGACAATAAACAGGCCGATCACCGGTGGGCTCAAAAGGAACTTGTGTTTCCTGGCCACAGTCAGCGCAAGTGACATTAAACATGGGACGATTTTCGTCTTGGTTCATTATTAGATCAACTCCTTTCAAAATAAATTAAGAACCGAGGTTAGTTAGTTTACCCGCCTGTTTACCCTCGGACCTTAATAATAATGACCCAAGATTCCGGCGTTTTTTGAAACTTCCTCGTTACTGATTATTTATGAGGCAATATGGAAAAAAAGTCAATGGCGAGCAAATATTTTTTAATTTCAGGCGCTAAAATTTTATAAAGAGCGGCGTATTTTTCGCTTCGCGCTACCCCGTGCGTGCGGATGCGAACAGTGTTGTGCACCTAGCGTGTTAGGGTTCAGCTAAGAAATTGATAAGAAATTGATTTTGTGGTAATATGCGGGCGTTTGGTTCTTTTTGTTTGTTTCACTGGCAGGAGCAATCGCCGTGAGCATTTTTATCGCTTACACTATTGCCCTCCTTGGTGTTGTCACGGCCAGTCTAATAGTAATTCACCTGTGCTATGGCATTGATATGGAAGCCTGTCTTGGTTTTCTTCCTCTAGGGCTTCTCATTGCGATTGTCGCGGTGATAGTTGTGTGCGTATTTGTTGTTTGGGCTGTCGTGAAGAGCGCGAATAATTTTTCGGGCAAAAAGCCGAGGAGGACTACAACACTTATGTGAAATGTGTGCTTGGGCTCTTTATGGGCCTTCTTTTTTAAAAAAAGAAGCGCGGAACGCGCTTAAATTATTCAATAATTTAGGTGAAACTCGCAAAAGCGATGACTGCCGAGTAACGGCAAAGGAGGCCCAAGCGCGCTAAGGAGAGTTCTGGTGGCCAGGACGAGGGCATTTCTTGTCCGGCAAGTATCTTTATCTATCAGTAACTGAAGGGCCATGGTTTGTTCCAGAATAACCAGAAGAATATGACCTGTGCTGATACAGGGATAGCCGTCTTCGGCAGATAATTGATCGGCGTTTTTTAGTACTGAAACAACGCCGGGTAAGGGATATTCCGGTCCGTGATCACTTTTTAGGACTGATATTATTACATCTTCTTCTTCATCCGGATTTTCGGCTTCTCTAATGAGATCGACTAGATAAGCTAGTCCTTCAATAATTTCTTGGGAGGTAATGTGAGCCTGATCAAGAACTTGGCCGGCAACTGATTTTTTTACACAGGTCAGACCAAGAAGAACATGGCCGGCGCAAAGAAAAGGGTGGCCGTTGCCAAGAGTCCATTGAGAAGCCTTAACAAGCGCTTGTTGGGTTTCTCTGGTGGGATTGTAAAATCTAAGCGTTCTGGCAAGCATGGCGTTGACCTCTTTTGTGAAAGAGCAGTTTTGCGTAGAAAAAGAACAGTCTATAAATAATAGATGTTGTATAAAAGAAAGCAAGCAGGATTCGCGCTCAACTGCGCTAGAATACCAGCATAATTCACGCGGTTTTGCTGTGTGGGTTTGGCCAATGCAGAGTTTGTTTGTTAGCCGCGGTTTTGCGCTCTGACTGTAGGGAATTTATTGGGTGATTGGTAGCGGGAAACAAAATTCTGTTCGCGGATACTTTGGCCGTTTACTTTTATTATTTGAGCAACGGCGGCGGTTAATGATCCGTCGGGATAGCGAGCGGTTACAAAAGGGCCATTAACGGTAACTGCCCGACCCTCATCTGTGCCCCAGATGTCAAATATAAGGCGGGTGCCGATGATTTGCGTGGTGATATAAACGGAGTGATTGGCGTCATTAATAAAGGTTAAGTCGGTGGAGGGGGCGTAAACGGTGGCGTCGTAGCCGGGAGTGCCATAATATTGAACAGGGTAGGAGTGATTGCGGCGCTGGGTTATTTTCATACCGCCGGCTAAAGCCGCTCTAAAAGCGGTAGTTGAAACTTGGCAGATGCCACCGCCGTATTCGGGGGTAGTGACGTTGTCTTTTATAACAAGTTCCGGCAAGTATCCGTTTTTATCGTTTATTTCTCCTAAATGCCTGTTAAAGGAAAATTCTTCATTAGGCATAACAACCAGTCCGTCAAAACGCCTGGTGGCAACGTGAATATTGTGAACACGGTTGGCGGGACTGCCGGTAAAATTGGTTTCGCCGCGGGCCAGGTGATCAGGAAACTTCAGTTTGCGAAAATCTTTGTCTGAAAATACGGATGGCCGGTGTTCTTTCATGTGTATCGGAGCAGAATTTTTCCCGGAGATTATGGCAGATCGTATAGCTAAAGAAGTCTTAACGCCGTCCACAATGCGTCCTTTTTTACCCGGGCCAATTAAATGAAGATGTCCGGCGATATACTTGAAGCGGCTGGTTTGGCCGGGTTGGTTAATGACTGGAGAAACTTTGGTGTTTAAATAGTGGTAAATATTTCCGGGGCGAAGAATTATGTAAGCGCTTTCATTGCGGGAACTGGTTTTAAACCATTTTTTAACCTGGGCGGAAGAGGCGGTGAATTTTTTCTGACCATAAACAAGAGTAAAGGAACGAGACTTGGCCAGGTTAACGCGAGCGGAGTCAATAGCTTTTTCTTGGGTGAGAACACTGGAGCTGTGCGCTACGGGACAGAGACCAAGAAAAAATACGGTTAGTAATAACGCGGTTAAAAATTTGTTCATGTTTTAAGAATAGCTTATTCCTTGAAGCAATCAACGTCGTAGCGATTGACGTCAGAATAGGTTTTGGCTCCCAGCATTTGAGCAGTGACGCGTTTTAAGTGGTTAAATTGTCCAAAGACCTTGTCAACAAATCCAATATCTTCCGCGGGTTCGTTGTTTTTGTCTGTGTCCGACTCCTTTTTTTCTTCCAGGCTTTGTCCTGCTTCGCCATAGCCTAGTATTTTTATCTTCAATTCCTGGCGGCCAAATTCCAGAGCTTCGCTGGTGGACGGGAAAAAGATGTCAATAGCTTGGTGGTAGCGAGGGTTCATGCGGTCTTCGACTATGTATCGTCTGCCGTTTATTTCTAATAATGTGCCCATCGGTAAAAAGTTGGTGGCCACTGTGCCGCGGCGGACTCGGGTGCCAGAGGCGGTTATACAGGGGGTGCTGTCTGTCTGGTAAGGAGAAGGAGCGTAACCGCTGGCTTGTACGGCTAAAACGGTACCGACCGCGGGTTTTCTAAGAGAAGAACGGGCTCCCAGAAAGCGGGCGATTTTTTGCATAAGGGTGAGGTTACGAGGCTTAGGGAGGGGTTTTACTTCTATGCGGACTACTTGCGCGGTGGCCAGGCTATGCTTGGAAACATTGGCTTTGGTGATGGCGGCGTCTAAAATAGCGACGCTGACTAGGGTAATAACAATGATTATGCAGGGAAGACGCATATTAAATAATCAGGAAAAAAAATTTTTAAGGATAGAGAAGTAGGACTGGAGCAAAAGAACAGCGATGACAATGAGTCCGGACCTAACCACGAGTTTTTCCACAAAACTGTTAGTGGTTACTCTAAATTCTTCCGGGCCTGGAGGAATTTTAACATGAATTTTTAAAGGCCAAAGCCAAGGCACTCCCCTATCAGTAAAGGTATCGGCTAGGGGATGAGAAACATAGCCGATTAGAAAAGCGTTGGTTATTAAGCGGACCTCATTAATAAAACTAGGATTGATTATGTTAACCGAGAAAAAACGAGCCGCCCAGGCTATTAAGAATATGCCGAGGAGTGAATGGGTGAAATGGCGGTGACCGCCGGAAAACGCGTTAAAAATATTGCCGATAACATTACCGCCAATAAGACGCTTCCAGATGTTGGCGGTGGGCTGATCAAGATCAGGCGTAAGGGCGCCGACCATGACGGCTACAACGGCAAGGATGCCAAGGAGGGGACCTGCGGAAACAGGAAACAAAGTTAATGTAAAAAAAGCGAGAACAAGAGCAATCATTTGATGAGTAGTGCCGGTCATGTGTTTTAGAATTAAGAATTTAGAATAAAGAATCAAGAACGGTGCTTTTATTAATTCGTCAATTGCTTAGCAGAAGAATATACTAATTATATGGCTGGGGAGGTAGCACATGTAGTATATGGGGCGCGCGTTCTGACTTTTTTAGGAGATAAAGTGAGGACGCAGTTGTTTTGGGTAGGAACATTGTTTCCGGATATTAAAAATCTGGGGGCGGCTTTAAAAAAACATACGCATCCGGACAATGTGACTTTAGGTAGTTTGACAGGCGAAGATGATTTTGAAACAGGGATGAGGGTGCACTCCTGGATAGATAACACCAGAGAGATTTTTTTAAGTAATAAAAAAATAAAAGAGAGATTACGCTGGCATCCGTTCGTGCCGCACTCGCTAAAGCTGTTAGAAGATGAGATGCTTTATGATCGTTTTGATGATTGGGAAATAATTTCCAAGGCTTTAAACAGGGTTCGCGATGAAGAATTAAAAATAGTCAATTCCAGAGAAAAGGTAGCGCGCTGGCACAATGTTTTGTGTGAATACTTTTCCCAAAAACCGGATGATGAAAGCAGGCATAGGCTATCAGTCGCGATTGGCTTATCGGAAAACAGCGCTAAAGAAGTTAATAATGTTGTTTCTTTGTTAAAGTCAGACGGCGAAGCAGAAAGATTAATAGGTGAATTTATAGAACATTTCGAAACGCTTTTTTAAGAAGTGATGCTAATAGCAGAAAATCAATAACCGCCACGTTTTTAGTGGCGGTTATTCGCGCAAAGCTTCCCCGGCTATTTCTTGCGACGAGTTGTCCGGCGAGAAGAAGTTTTTCTTTTCTTAGTAGCTGGCTTGCGGCGAGTGGTTCTTTTCTTAGTGGTTTTTCGCGTTGTCTTCTTTTTAGCAGGCTTTCGCGCTGGCTTGCGGCGAGTGGTTCTTTTCTTAGTGGTTTTTCGCGTTGTCTTCTTTTTAGCAGGCTTTCGCGCTGGCTTGCGGCGAGTGGTTTTGCGAGTAGTTTTACGCGCAGTTTTTGTCTTTCTTTGAGTCGTCTTTTTTCTTGGCATAATTACGACACCTCCTCTCGATAATTATTTTTTACAAACAGACTTGTGGTTGAAGGATTGTTAATAAAAATTTATTAACACTAATTAAAAGTTAAACAAAAAAAGATTAACGCGCAATGAAGTTTTTGCACAAAATAATTTTTTAAAGTTTTACAATTCTTTTTTTAAACCAGTTTGTTTACCGATGACACTGGCAAAAAAAGATCCACTGCCTAATAACACAAAAGATATAATGACGTGGTAAATTGTTAGCGGGAAAAAAATAATTACAAAAAATAAGGAGCCAATTAGATAATCAACTTGGTCAATGACGGGCAATGACTGGCCGGGAGAAATGTGAAGTTGTCTTTTTATAAAACTGCCCAAGGCGTCACCCAGGAGCGCTCCGAAAGAAATAACGCTAGCCGAGATCAGGCTGGTATGTAGTTGGGAATAGGCTTCGTTCGTAAAAAATCCGGGTGAAAATAAGTACTGTATAATTCCCACTATAAAGCCTATAATTACAGCAAAAACAAAGCCTCTTATGGTTTTGTTTTTGCCTAGGATGCGGACGCCGTTCAGCTTCTTATTAAAGTCAGCCGGTATAGCCAAAGAGGATAACAGGTTATAATGATCAGCAAAAACAGGCGCCATGTTGCCGAAAATAGCGGGAGAGAAAATGAATAATGTTTCGAAGGTGATAAGTAACAAGTTGGGCATAATATAGAATTAAGAATATAGAATTAAGAATTAAGTTTAAATACTTAAATAGAAATCAGTGGAATGGTTGAGATGAAAAATTTTAAAAGATTACCGCGAAGTTTTTTTGCTCGCGACACGCACGCGGTGGCAAAAAGTTTATTGGGAAAATTGTTAGTAAGAAAAATTGGAAATTGTTTTTTAGTCGGAAGAATTACCGAAGTGGAAAGTTATGTTGGAGAAAAAGACAAGGCTTGTCACGCGTCGAGAGGAAAAACAAAACGTAATGCGGTTATGTTTGAAGAGGCGGGGCACGCGTATGTGTATTTGGTTTATGGAATGTATGATTGCTTGAATGTGGTAACGGAAAAGACCGGTTTTCCGGCGGCGGTGTTGATTAGGTCGATTAGGCCGATCGCCGGAATAAAAAAAATGCTGAAAAACCGCGATAAAGATAACGCACTGAATTTAACAAACGGGCCGGGTAAATTGACTCAAGCGATGATCATAAACAGGGATTTAAATGGAGAAGACTTTGTCTTTAGCGACAGGCTGTTTGTCGCCGACGACGGCTTCGTTGTTCGGTCGAAAAATATAGAAGCGACTGAAAGAATCGGCGTTGATTACGCCGGTGAAGACGCGATGTTAAAGTGGAGATACGTGTTGAAAAAATAAGAAATCCGAAACTTTTAAATCCTAAACAAATCTTAAACACTGATAAATTAAAAAATAAAGAGAGCTGTATGGTTTCGGATTTCTTGTTTTTGGCTTTATTCAAAATGGGCGGTGAGATTTTTTTGTTCTACCCCCAGAAGTACACTTCGACAAGCTCAGTGACTTCGGGGCTGAGGCTCGCTGAAGCGAGCCTTGCTTTCTTAGGTTTTGTGCTATTCGAAGTGAGCCTGAACGTTTTTTCTTTCTACCTTAAGACGAAGGATTGGGTGTTGTTCTAGTTGGGGGTCTTGTTGTAAAAGCTGTTCAGCTTCTGCGCGGGTGAGTTTTATCATTTTATAATCAAGAAGCGAGGCTACTTTTAAATCACCAAAGCCTGATTGGGCCACTCCGTAGATTTCTCCGGGGCCACGAAGTTCGAGATCTTTTTCGGCGATAAGAAAACCATCGGTAGTTTCCGTTAAAGTTTTTAATCTCTGGGTTTGGGGGGCCTCGGGGCTAGGAAAAAGATAACAGTAGGACTGGTACCCTCCCCTACCAACCCGGCCGCGCAGTTGATGTAGTTGGGCCAAGCCGAATCTTTCCGCGCCTTCAATAACCATAATGGTAGCGTTAGGAATATCTATGCCAACTTCTACGACTGAAGTTGAAACGAGCAGTTGAATAGCGCCGGCTGAAAAATTGCGCGCGACGGAGTCTTTTTCCTCGGCCGTCATTTGCCCATGAAGGAGGCCGACGGCTATGTCGGGAAATAGTTTTCTCATTTCAGCGAATGTTTCCTTGGTCGATTTTACCTGGAGCCTATTGGATTGCTCAATTAAAGGAGCTATGACATAGGCTTGGCGTCCGGCATGGAGCTCTTCAAGAATGTGCAGTATGGCTTGATCGCGATCGGCCGGGGTTATTAGTTTGGTTATAATTTTTTGTCTTCCGGGAGGAAGTTCGTCTAAAACCGATACGTCGAGATCTCCATACACGGTTAAATTCAAAGTGCGGGGAATGGGAGTGGCGGTCATGGACAGAAGATGGGGGGTGAGTTGTTTTTCGCTAGAAGCGGTCTTGTTTACGCTTCGCAGGGTCTTGCGTTGAGCTACGCCAAAACGGTGCTGTTCATCTATGATAACAAGGGCGCATTGATTGGTAACCACGTCTTTTTGGAGAAGGGCGTGAGTGCCGACTACACATAGCGGCGCGGAGCCGGACAATCGTTTTTTTACTTTGTCTTTTTCTTTTTTGGTGGCCGCGCCTATGAGAAGAGCGATGTTTTTTTGTCCGAGAGATTGCCGAAAAGACTTAGTCTGTTGCCGAGCCAGTATTTCCGTGGGGGCTAGGTAAAGAACCGATTTTTTATTACTTAAAACCAGATGAGTAGCGATAAGAGCAATGACGCTCTTGCCGGAACCAACATCGCCTTGCAGTAAGCGGTTCATGGGAGCTTTTTTTTTGAGATCGCCGATAATCTCTTTAAGGGCTGTCTGTTGGGCTTTAGTTAGTTTGTAAGGCAAAGAAGAGACAGTTTTTTTGATCGTGTCTTTTTTGTCCGTAATGGACAGAGCTTTCTGCTGGTCACGATTATTGCGCCTTACCAGGGCGGAAAGTTGAAGGAAGAACAGTTCATCGAAGCGCAAGCGACGCTGGGCGTTTTTTAGTTTTTGGCTGTTATCGGGAAAATGGACTGATTTTATAGCTTCATGGATAGAGATTAGCTTATTTCTTTGGCGAATGTCTGCCGGGATGTATTCGGGTATTTCTTCTATAAGAGGAAGAAGATTTTTAATTTGATAGCGCAAGAAGCGAGAGGTGATGCCGAAAGTTTCCGGATATATGGGGGCGATGCGGGCCGTGTGGGTTTGATCCGTGCCGGTTTTGAATTCAAAAGTCGGGGAGCGGAGGCGGTATTGGCTGGCCTTTGGTTTGTGGTCCTTAGTCTTTAGATTTTTTTTATTAATTGGGAGCTGTTGGTGATAGAAGGGATTTTCTTCGACTTTTCCGGAGACGTAAATTTCTCGGCCCTGCCAGAGCTGGCGGGGCAAAAAACGCAGGTTGTACCAGGTCACGGAGATAATTCCGGTATCATCTTCGAGGTCAACAAATATGCGAAGGAGGCGACGCTTGCCCTGCCATCCCCAGTCTGTTTTAACTTTTTTTACCCGACCTAAAACGGTCATGGTTTGGCCTGGTTTAAGTTTGACTATGGATGATATGTTGGAAAAATCTTCGTGGCGGCGCGGAAAGGTAAAAATAAAATCGCGGATATGGTTTATGCCTAATTTGTTGAGAAATTTGGCTTTGGCGGGGCCAATGCCTTTCAGGTTAGTAATAGGTGAAGAGAGCGTCAGAGACATGAGTTAATTAAAAACAAGAATTTAGAATTTAAGAATCAAGAATATCATAACCTGTAATTTGTTCTGAAGGAATCCCTTCGGAATAATCTGTAACACGTGGAAATTTTTCATAAAAAAAACAGGGGACTTGCTTTATCTCATTCTGAAGAGCTGGCGATTGTAACAGCTCTTGCTGTGATGGGGTTCTCTTTTGTGCGGGTTTTCTCGTCTGAAGCTGATTGCACAAAAGAACGCAAGATACCCTGGTTGTGTAAAAGAAGGTGTGCGGAGTTCGGACCTGATACACGTCCGTGGAGTCCTGGAAAAGAGTGGAAATTTACCGGGACTCGAATCAGGGAACAGCATCGCACACCTTCCGGCCAAGATAATAAACTTAAAAAGAACAAGAAGGGGGCACGGCACAAATTAGTTCTTTCTGTATGTCAATCCGGAGGCTGGTCTTCGGCGCCAGAACGTAATAGAAAGAACAATATAAGAGGCCGTGCCCCCAAGCTCCGGGCCAGCAAGGTTAATTTATCTTTGGGATGAATTTGTGTCAATAGAATGTACTCGTCCAGCACATAGAAGAGAGAATTATGGTTGTGCGCCCGGTAGGAATTGAACCTACGACCTTCTGGTCCGAAGCCAGACGCTCTATCCGCTGAGCTACGGGCGCGAAATTAAGAGAATATAGAATTAAGAATAAAGAATCAAGAATACAAAAACTATATTTTCTCTGTGATATTAAGGATATGATACAGAACAATGGCGCAGGAGGTGGCGACGTTGTGGGAGTTGCCGAGGCCAAGAATGGGAATGTCTATTATAGTGTCGGCTAAGTTTATTAACTCTTGACGTATACCCTGTCTTTCGTGGCCGAGGACAAGAGTAATGGGTAACGAGTAATGAGTAATGGGGACTTTGTTATAAGGAATACTGGTGTCGGTTTGTTCCAGAGCAATTATTTGTTGTCCTTGTTTTTTTAGATCTTTCACAAGAGAGGTGGGGTATTCCACGTAGGTCCAAGGCTGGTGAGGTACGGCGTAAACGGCGGTTTTGGCGATGCGGTGATTGTGCCGGGCAATTATGTTTTCAGGTCGAGTGTCTTGAGGCTTTTGGGGGTAACCAGTGTAGCCAGTTAGATAAAGATGGTCAACGCGAGCAAGCTCGCAAAGACGGAAAATCATGCCGACATTATCAAGACTGCGGACATTGTCGACAATGATGGAAATAGGGGTGCGGGGCATTTTTTTCAATTGTTCCGGAGCGGGTCTCTCCTTTACCAAGTCTTGGGTTGTTTTTTTGTGAGGCATTTTGGTACCCCCGGCAGGGATCGAACCTGCGACTCTCGGTTTAGAAAACCGATGCTCTATCCACTGAGCTACGGGGGCTTAAATTAATTTTCAATTTCCCAATGTCAATTTTCAAACAGAAGGAAAGACAGTGGTAATTATGAGAACTATGCTTAAGCTGTTGATAAAAAGCAAGTTTTAACGTAAGTTATTATACACTTACACTTATGGCGATCGTAGCTCAATGGTAGAGCATCGGGTTGTGGTCCCGACGACGTGGGTTCAATTCCCATCGATCGCCCCTGATATTAGAATCGAGAATTTAGAATAAAGAAGTAAGAGGCAGATAGTTAGTCGCCGGTTCAGAGTAGAGTTTGCTAAATTGATTGCTTTATCCTTTTTGAACTAGGGGTAGGATGATTTCAAATTGGGAGCCGGGAGCTTTTTTACGGTCTGAATAGCGGATTTGGCCATTAAATTCTTTAATAATAAGGCGGGAAAGGGGCAGTCCTATGCCGATTCCGTCGGGATCTTTTTTGTGAGCTTCCGCTCCCCGGGAAAAAGGTTGCCAGACAGTTTTCCTGTCCTTATCTTTTATGCCCAGGCCGCGATCCTGAACAACTACGCGAACTTGTTTGGTTCCTTTTATGACGGCGACGTTGACCAGCCCGGGCGACAAATTGTAGTAAATGGCATTTTCCAAAACATGGGTAAGAGCAATCATGAATAGCCGTTTATCCAGCTTAACCGAAGCTTGGGAACAGTGAAGTTTGTGAATTAGTTCAACATTGCGGGCAGAAGCAAGTTTTGATACTCGCTCACAGGCTTCCTGAATAAGAACACAAACATTATAGACGCGGATGTTTTGAGAAATAGGCCCCTCGGTGGCTTGTAAAGTCAGAAAAACGTCGCGGATGTTGTTAAGCAAAACTTTGGTTTTGGTTTCCATTTGTTTTACTTCCATCCTGTCTTCAGGAGGAAGTTTATCGGCGTGCCCAACGAGATGATTTATATTTTCCTGCAGATGTTTAAGGGGGTTCATTAGCTGGTGCGCGACTCGGGAAATGCGGCGGTGACTGCGTTTATCTTCTTCCCGGGCTTTTTGTTCCGAGTAAACAATGAAAAGAAGTCCGGCGGCAGTAAGAATCCCAGCCATGATAGGAACAATCGGCACAAAACGGTCGGTAAAAGCTCCGCGAAGTAGAAAAAAGACATCGAGAAGCAGCAGGGCTGATCCGCCTCCGTATAAAAAAGATCGGGCCATTTTAGGAGTGAAGTTAAAAATCATGGCGTTTTAAATAATAACTGTTGTCTATTTAGATATATTAGCATGAGTCAGCGACTGTTAATATGGTACCGCGCTCGTCCTTCTAGAATCTAGAATCACCGCAAAGCTAGTTATTCGGCGGTAGGCGAGGGGTTTCGCCAATCTTTTTGTTGACGTCTTGGCGGGCTCCTCCAACTCACCTTCGGTGCCTGCTTGGTGGTACCTTGATCTTGGCGAAATGCGAAAGCCTTAATGGAAAATGTTTTTGTTTTGGACAAAGAATAAATTATTATTTCTTTAAGGTTATCTTTTAATTAACTGTGCGGGGAGGTGAAGTAAAATGAAGGCAATAAACTTTTTGGTTTCGGCTCTGGTTTTAGGTTTGCTGGCGGCGCCAGCGGTTACTTGGGCCGCCGGCTTTAATACGGTTTTGTCCCCTTTCGCGGGAGTGCAAGGCGGATCTGATATAGTGGGCGCTATTCGAAATATTGTTAATGCGCTGCTTATTCTGATCGCCATTATTGCTGTTATTGTTGTTATAATAGGAGGAGTCCGCTACATAACTTCATCTGGCGATGACGATGCCGCGGCTTCAGCCAAGAACACCATTATCTACGCTTTGATTGGGCTAGTTGTTATTGGTTTATCGATTGTGATTGTTAACTT
Source organism: uncultured Candidatus Saccharibacteria bacterium (assembly GCA_964392095.1). Taxonomy (GTDB): domain Bacteria; phylum Patescibacteriota; class Andersenbacteria; order UBA10190; family UBA10190; genus CAYMOF01. The sequence goes on from CAYMOF010000015.1 coordinate 18,874, forward strand.
TATACTAAGTGCTGTGGCGCCTTAGATTTCGAGTTAAATTTGTAAAATTCCGCGTTTAAAAGGCGCGGAATTTTAAATTACACGAATTCGGGCAAGGCGGAAGTTAGCTGTTCTCTGTATTGAAGAGCTTCGGATAAATGGCGAGGTTGAATTTGGGATTTATCTTCCAGGTCCGCGATGGTGCGAGACACTTTTAGCAGACGGTGGACTCCGCGTGATGATATATGAAATCTTTTTTCGGCCTGGTATAAAAGCTTTTTCGTGTTGGAGTCAATAAGGCAATGGGTTTTTAGTTCGCGGGCATTTAAGGAGGAGTTGGGTTTGCCTTGTCTTTTTAAAGCTATTTGACGGGCCGCCTGGGCTTGTTGAGAAAGCTGTTTGGAAGTAGGACCGGCGGATTTGTCGGTTAGGAGTTTTTCTATAGGAATATCGGAAACGAGAACGTGGAGGTCAAAACGATCCAGGAAGGGTCCGGAGACGCGGCGCTGGTAACGAACTATATCGCCTGCTCCGCAAGTGCAGTCTTTTTGCTCACTGCCATAATAGCCACATTTACAGGGGTTCATAGCGGCCACAACCTGGCAGCGGGCGGGAAATTTTATTGTGTGAGAGGCGCGGGAGACGGTAATGAATCCGTCTTCAATGGGTTGGCGAAGCTGATCGAGAACGTGACGGGAGAATTCGGGAAGTTCATCCAGAAACAAAACGCCGTTGTGAGCCAGGCTGACTTCACCGGGTTTGGGATGGCTTCCGCCGCCGACTAAAGCAACACTGCTGGCTCCGTGATGAGGACTGCGAAAGGGACGCAGTCTTATAAGCCCGGAGTTTTCCGGAAGCAGTCCGGCTACCGAGTAAAGAGAAGTGACAACAAGGGATTCCTGACGATTAAGGGGTGGCAATATTCCGGCTAAGGCGCGCGCCAGGAGGGTCTTGCCGGTGCCGGGAGGGCCAACCATTAAAATGTGGTGAGAGGAGGCGGCGGCTAAAAGAAGCGCTCTTTTGGCGTGGTCATGGCCCTTGATGTCGGCAAAATCAACTTCCGGTTGAGGAAATGTAGAAGGAAATTTTTGCGCCGAAAGCGGAGTGAGGTTGAATTTTTCTGATGTTTTTGATTCTTCGTCAGGTAAATGAGAGATAATTTCTTGGAGTGAGTTAGCCGGATAAATATCTATTTTATCGGCTAACGATGAGGCTTCTTCGGCATTGCCGCCAGGAATATAAATAGATTCTAGACCTGATTTTACCGCCGCCAAGACTATAGGTAGAACTCCTTTGACTGGACGAATGGTTCCGTCGAGGCCCAGCTCACCGATAAACCAGGCGTTGGCTATTTTGGATAAATCCGTTTTTATTTGTTTGCTGGCGATAAGAAAAGCAAGGGTAATGGGCAGGTCGTATATAGAGCCTTCTTTTTTTAAGCTGGCGGGAGCGAGAGAGACAATGGTTTTGCGGCGAGGAGGAGTAAAGTCCAAATTTGATAGAGCGGCGGTGAGCCGTTCACGGGATTCTTGAATGGCCTTGTCACCCAGACCGACCACTACAAAGGAAGGCAGGCCCGGCAAAACATCAACCTCTATATCAACCTGAATAGCGTCTATGCCATGAAGAGCGGCGGATTTAACGTGAGCGGGCATGGGTTAGAAATAAAAAAAAATGGAAATAAAAAAAATAAAGAAAATAGAAATAAGGGGTCAGGGCTTAAAAGGCAAAAGTCAAAACTTTTTCTATTATAGCAGTTTTGGGTGTATTTTGGGCTGATTATTGTTAACAGATAAAGCAGCGCTAAATTTTTTTGCATTATGGACGGTTTGGAAGCAGGTTATTGCCTCGTCTCTGCTTCGATCTGCTAGGTAGTTAATCCAACTTTAATCCTCTTAGGGGTTGGATTCTTGGGTTGTTAATATCGGGGTTTTTATTTATGTTTTTCGCCTTTTTAACGTGTTTGAAAGGGTTTGCCTAAGTGATGATTGAAACCCTTGTTTTTATATATGATTAAATTTATGCTTATTTCGTTCTGTGAGGCGGGGGCTTTACGGAATCCCGACGTGTTAGGACAGCTGTATTTCTAAGCCGGACAGCTTCCTAACCGTCGGGTTTTTCTTTTTAAGAGGCTTTTAGGTCGGCTTTTGCCTGGATTTATTTATGTTTCTATTTTGTTTGCTTAATTTAGCCAAAATAAAGAAAAATACCTAGGTGGCGGATAAGCATTGCCTAGGTAATTTATTGGCCTTATGTAGTAATTTACAACCAGTTTGTTTTGCTATTTGTTCTCAATAAAGTTGGAAGTGAAAATTATTGCGGCATTTTAGGGGTTGGATTCTTGGGTTGTTAATATCGGGGTTTTTATTTATGTTTTTCGCCTTTTTAACGTGTTTGAAAGGGTTTGCCTAAGTGATGATTGAAACCCTTGTTTTTATATATGATTAAATTTATGCTTATTTCGTTCTGTGAGGCGGGGGCTTTACGGAATCCCGACGTGTTAGGACAGCTGTATTTCTAAGCCGGACAGCTTCCTAACCGTCGGGTTTTTCTTTTTAAGAGGCTTTTAGGTCGGCTTTTGCCTGGATTTATTTATGTTTCTATTTTGTTTGCTTAATTTAGCCAAAATAAAGAAAAATACCTAGGTGGCGGATAAGCATTGCCTAGGTAATTTATTGGCCTTATGTAGTAATTTACAACCAGTTTGTTTTGCTATTTGTTCTCAATAAAGTTGGAAGTGAAAATTATTGCGGCATTTCCATATTTTCAGAGCCGGGTCCTTCCTGGACGGGCGCGGGCGAGGCTGCGGCTGTGGGCTGTTCTTCTTCGCTGGGAGGAGAGGCTGTGGGAGTCGGAGTAGCGGTTGGAGTGGTTTCTGTCTGACCCTCTTCGCTTTCGCTGGTTTCCTCAAGTCGAACAGGCACTACATCGACAATAATGTTACGGTCCGGATCAAAAAGTATGGCTCGGTCTTTGGTAATAATGAGGTGGTCACCGTTTTTGGCTTTTTGGTAGAAATCAGAGGTTCGTCTTAATCGCTCCACGTCAGTTATAGTGGCGACCGTTGGTTCCGGATCGGTAGGAAAGGCCATTAAGGAGCGCACTTTTTCTAATACCTGTTGAGCAGCTTCCTGCCCGCTTCGCTGGGTAGATTTTTTGATTTCTTCCAGTTGGTGTTCGGTCTGTTCAAGTTGTTTTAAGGCGTCCCTTCTTTGCATTTCTGCCCAAGCAAAAAGGGCGGCGGCGGCGATTATGCCAATAAAAAGCAGGAAGGTTAAAAACCCGCGTCCTCGTCTCTTTCTTTTAGGCGCGTGAACTGACTTCATTTTTTTAACCGGTTGAGGATTTGGTTTTGAAGGGGGTGTATTGTCCATAGAGTTCATAAGAGTTTAAATAAATAAGATGTCTAGTTAAATTATCATTGCTGTTGTTTAAAAGAAAGACTAATTTTCCACATCACATATCACATCGCTTTTTTGACTATTTGAAATACTGTGCCTGGTATGTTATAAGAAAATTAGCGTATAAATATTTTGCTCTTTTCTCATTAATGTTAAGTTAACGGCCTTATCAATAAGGTAGAAGTGTAGTGTCTGTTTTATTTCTCGCCTGGTTGCGCAAAATAAATGGAGCCTCTAATCATATCTTTTCTTTTATAGAGTCTCCCGGGAGCCGCGCAATCAGGTGTTTTTTTATAATTTCTACCACCATTTCCACTTCGTAAGTGGAAATGGTAAAATTTCGTTGACAATAGAACTCCCGAGGGAGAAACCTGGCCACAGATGCCGATGCAATAGGGTTCAATCTTTTTCACCGGATATGATGGGCTAAAGGAGTCAGCCATTTTATCAGTATTAATGTGAGGTTTTCATGTCTGTGAGATAGGGCTATAGATAGATGTAAAGCATGTTATGAACCAGCACAGGCAGGGCTCCTCTCAACTAAGTGTGCTCTTTATGTGCTTTGAGATAAAGAGTGTGCTAC
>CAYMOF010000016.1:0-21536 GCA_964392095.1 uncultured Candidatus Saccharibacteria bacterium
TGTTAACTGCCGGGAGGCTAAGTCTATTCCCCCGTCTTTTTGGGGAGGGGGTGGGAAGAGAGGCAGGCCAAATAAGGAGTCGCGGTGAGCGGAGGGCATGGTTTTATAGTATATCAAGGGAGAAAATGGGGCTACTGGGGGTCTATTGAAAAAGACCCTTATTTATTCTCGCTGGGTCTAAATTGCGAGTACGTGTTTCGTAACTATTTAATATCAACGAAACACAATTCATCGTCCGGACAACCACTGCTAGCAATTGAACCGGAAATACAGCCGCCATAGCACTTGGTCATGTAGTGCTCGCAACGATTGCACTTATCGTGCTTGAGATTGCGAAACCGCGCCAATTCCGGAGATGATGTCCAGATTGACCAGAAACCGGCACTTTTTACGTTTCCGCAGTGATAAACTTTGCCCAAATACCGCAAAAAGTCACAGGGATAAAAGTCGCCATTGTACGCGATAAATCCGTTCTTGCGAGCCGGGCACGGCTTATTGCAGTCCATAGAATGATGATAAGTGGCTTTCTCACCGAGCACATCAAAATACGTGAGCAGAACAAGGTGCGGATGCGCCTGTCGAAGTCGCATAATTTCCTCAACGGCCTGCCGCATCTGCTGCCTGTTAATGGCGCAAGCCGCATTGAATTTCTGATTGCGGCCAACAGGGCGAAACGGCAGAAAGCTCACGTCGCATCCGTTTTCATTCGCAAGCCGTACCGTATGTTCAATTGTGTCTAGCGTCAACGCCGAGATGACTGTGTTAATACGCCGTTTGATATCAGTTTTGCTCAAACGTCGGAGCAAAGCTACGGCCTTTTCGTATGATCCACTGCCGCGGATGCTGTCATGGCTGGCCTCATTGCCATCAATACTGACGGCAATGAAATCCGGCCGCAAAGAAATCAATTTCTCCTGAATCTTTTCGCCGTAAAATCCATTAGTGTTCACTCCCAGAAACATGTCCAGTCCGGAAATAAACTCACAGATTTCACGGAAGTACGGCGAGGCAGTAGGCTCGTTGCCGCACAACCTGATTTCAAACACGCCGATGTCGTGCAGCTCTTTGATGAGAGACTTCCATGCATCCAAATCAAGCAACTGTGAGCCAGGATCGTCCTGTTTGTAACAATGACCACAATTCAAAGTGCAGCGCTGCGTGATTTCCGTATACATGCCGATTGGCGCTGACAAGTCGAGGCTCAAATCAGGCGGATGCACGAGTTCATAACGAAACTGGTTATCAAGAGCCGGGTAGTATTGTAGTAGAAACCGGCTCATCTGATCCCTGTTAAACTGCTCAAGCTCCATGGCAGTTTTCGCAAAATGTGGATTCCGCGCGTAACGATCAAACATCACATACCCAAACCTCTCTTTTCTAATACGAACGAACATAGCTACTCCTTTCAGAACGGGCAATCAAGCCTCAAATTGTCAAAAGAACACAGCCGGTCAGGATAAAGATTAGTTATTTTTTAGGCAAGTAATTGTTGGAGAATTTTGTCAATTTCTTCTGACAAATCACTGATATCCTCTTTCTTAATTTCAGCAATGTTCATCCAACACGGCTTTTCCGACTCAAAATCATCCACTTCATCATCCGCAGCTATTTTATCCGTGAGTGGCCGGCACAGGTAGAAGAAAAGAAAGGCGTGATATGCCTCATCTAATGGTTGATAATAAAAGAAGTTTTCTTTTGTCAGGGCGAGTTTTTGAATTTTAATTTCTAAACCCGTCTCTTCCTTGACTTCCCGTTTCAGTCCATCCTCCAGCCGTTCATGTATTTCAATGCCGCCGCCCGGGAACCACAGTTTATCGTTATTCTTATTATGCATAACAAGAATGTCTTGGTCACGCACGATAAAGCCATAAGCGCTGGGGCGAAAAATGAACTTGCTAGTTGGGATATCAACTTTTTCCCCGAAATTGTTTTTGCAGCTAATGGTTGGCGGTATTGAATCCATCATAAGTCAGAAGAGCCAGTTGATCATGGTTTTATAGTATATCAAGGGGGAAAATGGGGCTACTGGAGCCGGGAGAAAATGTTGCTGTTTAGTATTTATGTATTAGCTGCGAGTGATCGACTTAAACAGGGCTTGATTGAGTTTTCCGATCGTCTGTTTTTCGTAATCAGGAAATAGTTTAACAAGGTCAGTCTCTAAAATTAAAGCGTCAACCATTCCTTCCCGTTCAGCATAGTTTAACTTTTTTGAATCAAATAGATCGGCCAAGACAAGGTGGAGGAGCTCATGGCCTACTGTTTCAAGAGCATATTTCTCGTCCCTTTTCTTTCTTAGACGGATGGTAAGTCGGTTAGGGGGAGAATATTTGCCTTGCGGTCCGAAGTTACTAGTATGGCAAAGATATCGCCGCTGGATTTTCCCGTTCTGGAATGTTCCGACTATCTGAAAATATTCTCGCTCAATCTTCTGCCAGTGTTTTTCTGCCAATCTGGTTTTTATTTTGATTGATTCATTTCTCTTAGTGATTTCCTGCTCAATGTCGTTAATGCTCGATGGAATGAAAGCAGGAAAATTTTCTTGCTCAAACCATTTCTTTTCTGCAAAAAGTTGGGTGAGATATTTCTTTTCTTGTCTTTTGGTGTGAGAAAAAATCACTTGCGGCATATTCAGATTTTAACATAAGCCTTGCCAAACGAAGAAGATGAAAAGAGGGAGGAGGACTAACCTACTCCCTCTCGGCGTGGAGTTGTTATTCGCTGAACGCAATAAACTCTCCGCGGTTGATAGACTGAAGGAAGAAGAGAATGTTCTCGCACGTCTGACCGTTTCCTGATGGTTGGCGCTTCTCCATCTCGGAAATGATGTCTGCGATGGAGCGTTGGCCGTCCATGAGATGGATAACGCGCTGACATATTTCATCGAAGGTGAAAACTCCTCGGCCCTTGAAGAAGCCGATGTACCCCTCGAGATCCTTTCTGATCCGAAACTGGCAATTGATGCGCGGCTTCGCAGTAATTGGAGGAAGAGCCTTGTCCTTTTGACTATCGCTCCTCCTGCTTTTCCAGCGATCGAGAGTGCTTTGAACGTAGAAGTTCAAAAGACCCGGAACACGACACGCCAGGGTGAGGATACTCTCCTCTTCCGGCTTTGGGATGAACTCGTCCGGCGCGTAGTGCGCAGCACCGAATCGCGATGCTGAACAGCCGCCGCCGCAGAAGTGAGGACAAAGCTGACACTGACGCGGCAGGTGCGCGAGTGAGCGCATGGTCTTGAGGCGTTCTGTCCAAATCTTGACCAGTGGTGTTTCTAGGATATTCCCGTATGAACCATCAAGAATCGAACAAGACTTTATTTCGCCCCTGTAGGACACCTGACCGAAACCAGTGCCCTGCCAACAACCCGTGACGAGATCCCAGTCATCATACGGGAGAACGCAAAGCGGGAAAGCGTCACCCATGTAGGCATGGATGCCAAAATCACGATGGATCTCTCGCATGACTCGGAACAAGTGCTTGTAGTTGTTAAGCGTCAACCGCCGTTTATCCCAACCGTCGATTGCCTCGCCAAATGGACAAAGCCGGCCAACATCTATTTCAGTCACAGGTACGTCGTTCTCCTTGAACCACCGAGCAAGCTCGTAGAGAGAGCGGGAGTTCATCCGTGTTGGAGTGAACAGCGTTGTGATGCCGATGTTCTCCTCCAAACAGTTCCTAATTCCCTCAATGGTTCTTCGGAACGCGCCAGGTACGCCGACAACCCGGTCGTGCATCGCTTCAGGGCCATGAACAGACATCGCCCCGCCCGTAACACCGTAACGCGCTAAGTACCTTGCCGACTCGCGCGTCATGAGCGTTCCGTTTGACACGAATGCCATGAAGAAACCTTTATCGAAGGCGTAGGCGACAGCCTCCTCCCAGTTGTTCAGGGTCATAAACTCTCCACCGAACCAGCGGATTTCGAATACTTCAGCTTCAGCGAGAGCATCAATAACGCGCCTCAAACACTCCGGTGGTGGATTCTTGTGATGATGTGTCGCTGAATTACTAAAGCAGAAGTTGCATCGAAGATTGCAGCCTTGCGTCGTCTCAAAATTAACAGAGATCGGTGCTTTAAGCGGGGTAAGTGTGTTCACGATTCCACCTCCTTTGCGACAGAAAAGAACGGATACGAGCGACCCACGGTGGAGTAGCGTCGCCCGTACCCATTTGCTGCACTATTTGCAGCAACGACAGGTGCATTCACCGCGGCATTTTGTGTTAGCCACACTAGTGCCGAGCTTCTTGGGCGAGCCACGTTTGCCGCGGACGACCGAGAAAACGCCCACACGTGGCCTACTTGAGCCTTGCCTCGAACTACTAAGTGCCGACACCATCGCACTCAATAATTTACCCATAGTACTTCCTCCCTTCTAACCTTAAGGCCTGTTATCTAGCCGCAAGATAAGCTATTCAACATGAGAGCTTTTTAAGCACTTGTGCTCTGGCGAGAGTGTAAACAAGGCCTTAAGGATTTTTTAGGGTTGTTAAGAGAACAAACAGAAATCTGAATATTGAAGAAAAGAGAAAAGGGGTCAAAGAAAAGGGGTCAAGTACAATTATGGAATTATGGAACCTCTTTTTCCTTTTTGGCCCCTTTTCTCTCTTTTTTCTCAATAATTGTACTTGACCCCTTTATTCTTTCTCAATAATTGTACTTGACCCCTTTATTTCCCTTTATTTCCCCTTTATTTACCTTTATTCTTTATTCCTTTATTTTATGGGGGAAAGTATACCATATTAATCCTGCACAGATTGGAGTTTTGTTGGCGCTAGGCCGTTTGGCGGTTATTATTTTTGAGTTTCCAACAGGCCTATTTTCTGATTGGTGTGGTAGAAAGAAATCTTTGCTGATTTCATTTGCTCTTTCAAGTGCTTTGTTACTGGGCTGGTTTCTAAGTACTGGTTTTTATCAATTCGTTTTTATATTTATTGCGTCCGGGTTGGCTTTTACTTTTCAAAGCGGCTCTAAAGAGTCACTTATGATTGATATGTTGCGGTTAAGTAGACGAGATGGTTTAAGAAATAAATTTTTTGTGAGGATAGGATCATGGGGAAACACAGGATTTGTTGTGGGTGGTTTACTAGCAGCGTTATTGTCCTTTTATGCCCTGAGTTCGATATGGTTTGTTGCGTCAATATGCAATCATATCCTCGTTCCAGCATCTCCTGATGCACTACTTCCGGACATCGCTTGATCTTTCTTCTTGTCGTAATGATCGCACTGACTACCTCTGGTGCAAGCGCATTAGGGTGGCTCTTGGGAGCCGAACTCTCCGTGGGAATCGTGTGCCGGTTGTGATGCAGGAGCTTGCTCTTCTGCACCCACCGATGGATAGCTCCTGGGCTGTATACCCTAGATGCCGGGCTACCTCCCGGTAGCTTTTACCTTGTTGAATGAGCCTGACTGTCTCCATTCTGACCCGTGGTAGGCGCGGGTTTGTATTGTATGCCATTCCCATAGTTTCTCATGGGCTGGTGTTCACAAGGTACTGAAGGATTACGAGCACCTTGACAATTTCCTAAAAGAAAGGGTGTGAGAAGGTCTTCTCACACCCAGGAAAAGAACAAGGAGTTGGTTAGCTCCCTGTAAAGCAAGCCTCTAATTGCGAAGTCGCAAAATCATTTTCTGAATATGCTTATCTTCTCTTAAGCAGCTGTAAATTCGCCTATGAGCAGAACAGAAATAGTTCCGCTCGCATCCGTGAGTGTCCACTCGCAAAAAGGAGTATCCGGCACAGCCGCCATTGCATGCTGTCTGCCAGGCACATCCTTTGCACATGTGGCGTGCCTGTGTGATTCTCCCTTTTATTTCATGCATTGCTTTGGATCGAAGAATTTCCTGAAGCGGTTGCTCCATGAGATTCCCTAAACCCCAATCGAGAGGCAAAGAACAGCACGAGCGCACGGCCCCGTCGTAATCGAACATGAGAAAGTGATTGCACCAATCATTGAATTCGCATGTTCGCGTTGGGCGATTTATCACTCCTCTGATATATTCGTCCAGCCTGGGAATCCGAAAGGTGGGGTCATCGATTTCAATCCATCTCTTGTATAGGCCAATCATGAAGTTGGCCAACTGATCAGGGATAATTGAATAGGACTCAAGCTGTCCCCTTTCATTGTAGGCAACCGCTAGGCCAAAATTGACTGTCCGTATACCATTTTCATAAAAGTAATCGGTTAATCCTGCAGGATCCATCACGTTTTTATCTGTAAGCACACAAATTACCCCAAAGGGAAAATCGTACCTCTGTAGTAGCGAAACTCTATCCATAACACGCGAGTGTGTTCCTTCTCCATTACCGTCGCGACGGTAAGAGTCATGTAAGGTTGCGGGTCCATCAAGACTGATTCCAATCTGGAAGCCGTGCTGCTCAAAAAGTTCCATCCAGCCTTCATTAAGCATAATACCGTTGGTCTGGATACTGTTGACAACTCGCTGGCCAGGCGCAAGATTTCGCTTCTGGATTTTGCATGCGTGTTCGAAAAACTCTGTTCCTGCTAAAGTCGGTTCTCCGCCGTGCCAGCAGAAATGAGTGGTTTTCTGCCCTAGTGCTAAAAGCTGGACAATTACGGTTTCCAGAACATCCACGCTCATTACTCGCGAGCTCTGGCATTGTGAGTTATAATAACAGTAAGAGCACCGCAAGTTACATCCTACCGAACACACCTGGATCAGGGGCAACACACAAGCCATGGTTTTTTCTCCTCTTATTACACTGTGAAATGTTCAATCAGTAATACCTTGCCAGAGTCTCTGGCAACCAACTGTCTATAGTTAAATACTTTTCTCTATTGCGCAAGTATACTTTGAATTCGGGAAATAATACCTGCCCCTGTGGCTTAATGCCGAGAGCAGTAAAAGTATCTTGCCAATATTTCCATTCCAGCTTCCGCAATCCCGCTTCATTCTCACACGCTGCCTGCAAAAGCGTGGCTAAAGTTTGCTCAACCGCGTACTTGAAAGAGTATTTATAGGGACCTACTTTCTTTTTAGGGTATTTGCCTAACACGTCCCTGATATCCTTGCCAGAATGCCATGTGGGCTGCTGCCGTAGCAGTATATGCGCCATTTCGTGACAAACGGACAAGAAGGCATATTTCTCATCGTTTCTGAAGTCCATAAATATTGTATTACCTGAAAAATCTGCAGCTTGTTCCAGCGGCTTGTGTTTGATAACAACCTCGCTACTCAACTTCCTGCCTGAAAATCGCTCCAGTAACTTTTCAGGATCATTTTCAGCAACGAATTCTTTAAATTCTTCCTTCCTCTCTTGAAAATTCCTAGGAACCACAATCAGATAACTCATACATGAATAATTGCATAAAAAAAAGCGTTTCCAAAACATCTTGTTTTGGAAACGCGCGCAAGCAGAGCTCTGAATCAGGTGCTGGGACATAAACACGTGCATCCGCACTTGCCCTTGTACCCTTCTAGAACCTGCTCTTCGCTGCCATTGCCTTGCTCTTCTTGAGCAACGGCAAGCAGGCAGGCAGGGGAATCCACTGCCATGAATGGCAGCACTTCCGGCAGTTCTACCGCAGCCTGGGACATTGTTTAACCTCCTTTCTATTCTAGAGGCCAATTGGAACAGACAAGGAACAGCGTTTTGCATAGGACAGCCTACAATCAATTGCGTTATCAGCAGGATCCGCAGGGCACTCTCGACCGCAGATCTGATTGAAGCGGCACCCCTCACACTCTTTACGGACTTCCCTATGCTTATTCAAAACGGGCGAAAACTGCCAAACCTCTTCGAATAATTGCTTGCGTAAATTGCCTGCAGGCTTTCGATACTGAATGCATGGCAATACCAGTCCATCAGCAGAAATTGCCACCGCTGTCCTTCCGGCAACACACCCCATCATATAAGGTATTTGCCCTTCTTGCCGAAAAGATGTCGTTGCCGGTTTTTCCCAAAGACCCTCGGTAGCAGAAAAAGATATTTTCTCATGGTATCGCGGCATATTTTGGGACAGCAAATCTCGCAACTCATTTAAGTGCTCAATAGACAGTCTTTGCGCAGTTGCGCCTCGCCCTGTACAGCATAGCTGAACAAGCTGGAGCTCCTTAATACCCTCTTTGATCGCCATTTCGACAAGAGGCTCTACCTCATGGAAGTTGCTCTCCATAACCGTACAGGAAATTCCCACCGTAGGAATTTTCGTTCCCCGCAACATGCTCACGGCACGCCATGCCTGCTGAAAAGAACCCCGCTTGCGGCGTATGGTATCGTGAGTAGTCGCTGTAGCTCCATCTATGCTTACTCGGATATGGCTGACACCGGCATTCTCTATTCTTGATGCAACCTCGGGCGTGATAAACCATCCGTTCGTGCTAATCATCATCCCAAGACTCATTTGATTACACTTATCGAGAATGTCTAGAAAGTCACTGCGAATGAACGGCTCGCCGCCCAAAAAGTATACATAGAACACCTTGGCGCGAACCAGCTGGCCAATTATGTTGACAACTTCCTCATAAGAAAGTTCGTCAACGTACTGAGCTCCTGCATCCGAGTAGCACTGAATACAACGGAAGTTACAGCGGTAAGTAATATCCCACCATACATGAATGGGGCTGCGAAGAAATGATATAGAATTTGCCATTATCTTTCTCCTGATGTAATACACCATCCTCGCCGAACTACATCGAGCAAAAAGGGCTTAAGGGCTTCAAAGCCCGAACCGAGCTGTTGTCTGATACTTTTCTTTCCATCCATTATAGAGAGAATCCTGAACGCAGAAGCGTTCAAGTGGTACGTCGCTAGCGCGGGACGATGGAACAGTAAACCGCCAAAATCTTCCTCGCGTAGACAAACTTTGCTAGACAACACAAGTACCGTATCTGGTGACAGAGAGTCACAAAGAGACATGGCTTCACCTTTCTGGCCTTAAGACTGTTTTATCTTTTCGCAAGATGACTGCTAAACTGTTGAGAGTCTTTTAAGCGGTGTGCTCTGGCGAGAGTGTAAACAAGGCCTTAAGGATTTTTTAGGGTTGTTAAGAGAACAAACAGAAACCTGAATATTGAAGTTTAGCTCAGTTGTGTTTCAGGTCAATGGTTGGCGGAATGTGTTTTGTCGGGATTAGTTGACAGAAATTAGTGTTGAGGAAGTGTTGGGTAAAGAGGCCACCCAAAAAGAGAGTCGCAGTGATTATTAATTGGGCGTCGTCCCAGCCAGGTAATCATGGGTAATTTATGGTTATTGAGCGTATATCTATTGATTTCAATTGTATATCAAGATAGGGGTTGGGGCGAGTATCGTAAAATGGTTGCTAGTCATAACAAAATTTAAATTTATGGGTCTTTGTTTATTTACAGGTTGGGTGGATTGGCTATAGGTTAGAAAGATATGAATAACTCAATTGGAATTAGGGAATTAGCGGAGAGGGCTAAGGCGGAGGGGGCGATTGACTTGGCCCAAGGAGTGGTGAATGTGGCTCCACCCAAAGTATTGCTTGACGCTTTAAGGGGCCTGTCTTTAGAGAAGGTGTCTAGATATAACAATAAGCGCGGCGTGGCAGAGTATCGTGAAGCATTGGTTGGCTATCTGGAGTCAAGAAAGTGGGAGGTGAAAGTTGATCAGGTTATGGCAATTGCCGGTTCTAACGGCGGAGCGACAGCGGCACTACTTACTGATCTGCGGCCCGGAGAAAAGGTTCTTTTGCCGGAACCGTTTTTTGTTTATCACAAATCATTATTGGAAACATTAGGATTTGAAATTGAGTTTATTAAACTGCCGCTTGATGAGCAGCCGGACTGGGATGGTTTGATTGATAAAATGAGCGAAGTACGAGCAATAGTTTTAACCACGCCGGCTAATCCCACGGGGCAGGTGGCATCGATTGAAGTGCTAAAAAAAATGAGTGAAGCGGCAGTTGAGAAAAACTGTTTGCTATTGATAGATGAAATGTACAGGGGGTTTATTTGGGAAAATATTCCGGAAGATGACGCTGGTTATGATGAGATTAATTGGAAAAAGACGGTTCTGTTGCGAAGCTTTTCTAAAACACTGGCTATACCAGGATGGAGAATCGGCTACGCGGTGACATCTTCTAAAAGAGTGGAAGAGATGGCAGTAAGACATGACGCTTTATATATCGGGGGATCGACTATTGCCCAGCATGCGCTGGCGGTGGCGTTAAGAGATGGCTTGGATGAGTTAAATAAATATGTGGAAGATTTAAGAAAGACGCTGAAAGAAAATAAGCAAGTGCTGGAAAAAGCGTTTCGCGGATATGGACTCACTCCCCTGCCAGTGCCGGCTACGTATTATATGATGCTGAAGCATGACAGAAAAAGCGATTTAGAAATGGTGGAGGAGCTGATAGTTAAAAAAGTTGTAACGACGCCGGCTAACATTATGTTTTCGGATCCGTCTAAGGAGACGGGATATGTAAGAATTCATTTCGCGGTGAAGCCGGAAGAAGCGAAGAAAGTGGCGGAGATACTCAGAGACTAAATTCAAATTTCAAAATCCAAATGTCAAATAACTTGGATTTTGTTTGGTGAGAGCTATTTCATTACAGTGTGTTTTGAACTTGTTTAACTAACGCTCACTTCGGGTGAGTTATCAAGTAACACATCCGAAGTGTTGCCTTCCCCGTCTTTATTCTTTTGGCGGGGGGAAATTTTCCAAGAAAGCTTTTATGTTAGCTTCGTACTCGGCGGCGAATTTTTTGGTGGCTTCTTCTCTTTCCTTAGTTGCTTCTTCGCTGTTGTAGTCCGGTACTAGCCAGGAAGATAGAGACAGGTTGGCTCGTTCTTTCACGACGGGGTGGTTGTTTAAGATTTTGCGAACAGCTATGGCAATTGCCACACCGTTAAGGTAAGCAGCGCCGCCCAATTGAGGCCAGGTAGGAATGCTTTTGCCGATAGCTAGCAGTGATTCCTGCATGCGAAGTTCAAGAAGATTGTAGCCAACAAGCTCTTCGCCGATTATTTTTCCAAGAACAGGCAGAGGAATTTGCTTACCGAGAACGCGGTCGGCGATGTCTCCGGCCCGGCCGTGAAAGAGAGGAATGTCCTCTTTAAGATCATGTCTTTCGATGTCCAGTAAGCCGCTATCACCATTGTCAGTGGCCATAAGAACGGGAATCTTTCTTTTTTTGGCTTCCTGGCGCAGTCTGATTTTCAGGTTAAGGTTGTCCATTTCGTCTATGGCGACATCTACACCATCAACAAATTCTTCGATGTTTTTTTCGGTTACTCCTTCCGGATAAAGAGTGGGGTTAGCGTAGGGGTCGAGATCGTAAATTTGCCGAGCGGCCATATAGACTTTGGGTTCGGTTAGTTCATTGATACTGCCGCGAATGCGGTTGAGATTGGTAAGTTCAAGAGTGTCAGGATCAGCTAATCTTAAATTTTTGCCGCCGCCCATCTGGACAATGGCTAAGGCAACGCTGTTACCGACCGACAAACCGGCAATGCTGACAGTACTGTGATAATATTTTTTCTGCTCCTCGGCGGTAATAAGGTTGCGGTTGCGGCCAGTACGTACTTGCTGAAAACCATCATCTTCCAGAATGTGAAGCAGAGCGTGGCGCCAAGGAAGATAAACCCAGTTGCCGGTTTGCCAGGGCTCTTTTTCTCCGTAATGTTCCGCCCGATGTTTTTTAAATTCTTCCTCTTTTTGAGGAGGATTAAGATTGAGCCAGGGATTATTTAAAACAAAAAGTTCCTCAAGCTGAGTGTCGTAAGTGTCTATGACGGTGGTGTGAGGATTTTGTTCAAGAAGTTCAGACAGTTTATCCTGGTCTTCTTGCTCAGTTAGTTTATAAAAAATTGGTTTTGGTTCTTTTGTTTGTTCTTTGCTGGTAGTGTTTAGTTTTTTTGATAGGTCATTAGTCATGAAGATAGTATAACATTTAGAATCAAGAATTCAGAATTAAGAATCAATGAATAAAATGAGTGGGATTGCCACACTCACCTATAGCGAGTTCGCAATGACGCAGAGGCTTTGTTTTAGATAAGGCAGTCTTCTACAGAGCGGTGCGGAACCGGCCTTAAGTTTATTTTTTTAGAGTGACCAAATCTTATAACCGACTGGGGCAACTGGTCGGTTTTAATAACGTCTTTTAGTTTTTGTCTGGTGTCCTGGCCGGCCTCTATGGAGGCAATGACGGGTGAGGCGGCTAAGCCAACAGCGGTAGCCTCCAACCAAACAAGTTCCAGCAATTGTCCTGATCTTACCCAGTCGGAAGGGGTGTCGGCCAAGCTGACAATAATACCCAGGGCGGAGGCGCTGGTGATTTGCTTTTCCGTTTTAGGGCCTTCTTGTTTATGGATGGGAGCAACGCGGACCATGAAAGGAGCAAGAAGGGAAACGGGAGCGGGCATGCCCATAGAATAGCCAGGCATACCGTCTAATTGCTTGGTCCAGCTATTCCTTACCCAGTGGGAAAGCTCATTTTTAAAGTCTTTGCGAGACAGTGTTCGATAGGTGCTTTCTTTGGTAAGAGCGCCAATTTCTTTTTTCTGATCTTCGCTTTCAATAAGGAGTACTTGGCCCGTATTTAAAGAAAAAAGAGCTCGTTTTTCAGCTTCTGTTAAAGGTTTGTTGTTATAAAGAGATCTGTCTGTGCGCCTTTTGTAAATAGCGTTGTACAAGTCCGGATTGTCAAGAGAGTGTTCATAAGTTGTATCGGGAGTTATAGTGATACTGGCTACGGGCTGGTCTTTTTCTTCACCGTTGGGGAAATAAGCAACCTCCGGTTTAAAGTGATTGTGTCTGGCGGCGATTAATATATTAGTAATAGTACAGCCAATACTGATATAAAGCTCTCTAAGGGTGGGATCGGAGATGTTCAGGTGACGAGTCCAGTCTATACAAACATCAATATTGTTGTTGGTGACTTTAAATTTCCAGGGCTGGGTATTGTGGGCGGAAGAAGCCCAAAGAGCAGGAGGAATAATGTTTTCCTTGAGGTTTTTAGCACTAATTGTGCTCGTAATTTCAAGATCGTGTAATAATTGTGTTTGAGGCATAAATTTGGCCTGTTGCTTCTGCTTTTAAAATAGGACCGGGGAATATAAGCCACAATTAATATTTTGTCAATAGTAGTTGACGTTTTATTTAGGTGGAGAAAAACGACCTTAATTAAGGTTGGGAAGAAAGGCCGGGGAATCGGTTTTGTCCGGTTTTATGATAAAACTATTGTACAATTTTACTGTCCTGTTTTTTTGTAGGTAGTTTCGGCTTCGGCTTTTAAGGGGTGCCACCAATCTTTGTTTTTCTGGTACCAGGTGACGGTTTTGGCCAGCCAGTCGTCAAATGAGTGTTCCGGCTGCCAGCCCAGTTCCTGATTAATTTTTTTCCAGTCAACCGCGTAGCGCCGGTCATGCCCGGGGCGGTCGGTAACAAATTCAATTTTATCTTCAGGTAAATCAAGATGATTAAGGATCATTTTAGCAACTTCTAAATTGTTAATATCTTTTGTCAAACCTCCCACGAGATACGTTTCCCCTGTCTTGCCTTTAGTTAACACCAAATCAATTGCCCGGCAGTGGTCGTTGACATGGAGCCAGTCGCGAACGTACTTACCGTCACCATAAATTTTGATGTTGTCGCCATCTATAAGATTAGTAATCATGCGAGAAATGAATTTTTCCGGGTACTGGTAGGGGCCGTAATTATTGGAGCAGTTGGTGATGGTAACGGGCAGGTCGAAAGTGATGTTATAGGCGCGGACTAGGTGATCAGAGGCGGCCTTAGAGGCAGAATAGGCGTTGCGAGGCGCATAAGGTGTCTCTTCAGTAAAGGCGCCACCTTCCTCCAGAGACAGGTGCCCAAAAACTTCATCGGTAGAGATATGGTGGAATTTTTTGCCGTATTTACGAGCGGCTTCCAGTAAAACAAAGGTGCCTTGAATGTTGGTTTCTACAAAAATGCCGGGATTAAGTACAGCCCTGTCGTTATGAGATTCGGCGGCGAAGTGGACTATTGTGTCCACTTTCTCAACTAGCTCATTAACGAGTTTTTGGTCGCGAATGTCGCCTTTGACAAAGGTGTAGTTGGGACTTTTGGCGATGTCTTTGAGGTTATTGAGGTTACCGGCGTAAGTTAGGAGGTCTAGATTGGTTATTTGGTCTTCGGGGTGTTCAGCGAGCCAATAGTGAATAAAATTACTGCCGATAAAACCCGCTCCGCCGGTGATAAGAAGTTTGGACATGGTTTAAATTTAAAACTCAAAAGGCAAAAGTCAAAAATTAATCTTTCCTAGCGAATAATGGTTCGCTTGGTTTTTTTATGGGTCGGGAGTTGAGGAGTTCAGAGAGTTTGTTATGAGTAGTGGGCATGAAGGGGGCGATGCAGGTGTTGATGGTGATGAGGGCAGAAAAAACTTGGTCTAAGACTTTTTTGATCTCGTCTTCTTTTCCTTCCTTGGCTAGTTCCCAGGGTTTGTGTTTTTCGATTAAGAGATCGGCCCAGGCGACCATAGACCAAATTGAGACGAGGGCTTGGTCGAAGCTTAGTTGCTCTATTTGGGAATCAGCTTTGATTTTTAGTTTTTCGATTTCTTCAGGGGTAGTGGAGCTGCCTTCAAACTCGGGCCAGTATTTTTCAATCATGTTGAGCGTGCGAGAGACAAGATTACCAAGACCGTTGGCCAGATCGGCGTTGTAGCGATCTTTGAGTCGGTCTAGGGCGAAGTCGCCGTCATTGCCAAAAGGGATATCGCGGAGGATAAAGTAGCGAACCGCATCAGCTCCGTATTCCTCAACCAGTTCAACGGGGTCGATGACGTTGCCCAGGGTTTTGCTTATCTTTTGGCCATCGACGGTAAAGAAACCGTGGGCAAAAATCTGGCGAGGAATGTCCTCCCCTATCGCCTCTAAAAGGGCCGGCCAAATAACGCAGTGGAATTTAATAATGTCTTTGCCGACGATGTGAACATCAGCGGGCCAATAGCGATTAAATTTCTTTTCGTCCGATCCGTAACCAATGGCCGAGCAGTAGTTGAAAAGCTCATCCAGCCAAACGTAAATGGTTTGGTTTTTGTCCCAGGGAAGAGGTAGGGCAAACTTAGCGGTGTGGCGGGAGATGGCAATGTCTTCTAAGCCTTGATCGATGAAAGAGAGGATTTCGTTGCGGCGGGAGGCGGGAGCGATTTTTAATTCACCTTTTTCGATTTTGTTTTTCAAAAAATCTCCGTAGGCGGAAAGTTTGAAAAACCAGTTTTTCTCTTTTACTTTTTCGGGCGGTTGGCCGTGGTAGGGACAGTGACCGTGTTCATCGAGCTCGGATTCTTTTTTAAAGCTTTCACACCCAACGCAGTAAAGGCCTTCATAGTCGGCCTCATAAAGCTGGCTGGATTCTTTTAATTTATTAAAAAAAAGTTCCACGGCCTGGGCGTGACGAGGTTCGGTGGTGCGGATAAAGTCGTCATATTTGATATTAAGCTTTTCCCAAGCTTTAAAATAATGTTTTACGTTATTGTCAACGAAGTCTTGAGGCTCTTGATCGGCCTGGGCCGCGCTAGCGGCGATTTTACTGCCGTGTTCGGCAACGCCGGTCAAAAAGTAAATGTCTTTACCCTGTTGTTTGTGCCAGCGGGATAGGACATCGGCGGCGATGGTGGTATAAGCGGAGCCAATGTGAGGCTTGGCGTTTACGTAGTATATGGGGGTGGTTAGGTAATGTTTGGACATAGCTGTTTAATTCTCAAATGTCAAAATCCAAATGTCAAATCAATGACTAAACAACACAGGCGTTAAACGTCAGGCTAATTATTAACCAACTTTTTGAGATCATAGACGTAAACGGCGGAGCAGTTGGGGACTTTAATGATGTGGATGGGCTTGATGTCTTTAAAAGGAAAAGCATAAACAAGCATGTATTGAGCGCCGGGAAGGTTTTGCCCGGATAAATATTCTTTGACGCGATTCATGTGTTCAGGCATCAGAAAAGCAAAAACAACGGTTGTGGAGGCGGGTAGTTTTTGTTTGTAGAAATTGCGCAGATAAATGCGGGGAGCCGGTGTCTCCTTTTTTGAGTTTTTCGTAAGGGATAATAAGACAAGACGCAACCAGGCAATAAACCACATGATGGGAGATAATTCATAGCCGATGGCTTTGGCTCCGCGACGGTGAGCCTGGATAAGAAGTCGGCCGTCGCCGGCGCCCAGATCAATGAGGACGTCTTCTTTGTTTAATTTTATATAATCAAAAGCCTGTTTAATGGCTTCAGAAAAGGTGGGGGCGTAGGGGGCGCCAATTTTAGCGGCGTAGGCGGTGGGAATAAGAAGAATGAGGCCGATAATGATAAGGATGGTGATGAAATCCATAAGAAGTAAAAAATAGAGAAATTATAAATTTTTAAATCCTAAACAAATTCTAAATCCAAAAACTAAAAAATCCGAAACTTTTCGACTGGTTTCGGATTTCTTGTTGTCGTTATTCTATCCTCTTTTATGATTCCTTGACTTTAAGCTTACGGGTCATGGCGGCGTTGGCTTTGGGAATGCGGATGGTTAAGATGCCGTTTTTGATTTTTGCTTCGGCCCGATCGGCGTCAATTTCAACAGGCAGGATAATGGAGCGAGAAAATATGCCCCAATAACATTCTTGATAGAAATAATCTTCCGGGTCAATTTCAAAAATCTGACGGCGTTCGCCGCGAATAGTAACCATATCGTTAGTAATAGAGACATCTAAATCGTCCGGGGAGACGCCAGCGATGGTGCTTTGAATGACGATGTTGGTGTCGTCTTGAAAAACATCAACTGTTAGCTGTCCTTCTCTTTCCTCTTCCTCTTCGCCTGTGCTCTCGTCTGAATAGTTGTCCTCCGGTTCTAAGTCTTCTTCTTCAGTAGCTTCTTCTATATATTGTTCTTCATTGCCGTCATTTTCTATTTCCACCGGCTGATCTTCAGAATATTCTGAATCGTCTTCTTGAACTGGGCCGCGGTCTAAGATGCGAGCGCCGGTTAATTTTTCAAAAAATCCTCGAGACTCTTTGGCCATAGATTAAGGGTGTTAATAGTTTTTATTTTACTACAATTAGCTTGTTAATAATATAGCACGATTTTTAAAATCGGTAATAGAAATGTTTCCAATTAAATGTTCTTTATGTCAGATATTTAATACTGCGTTTAAAGTCGGCAATTTTTTCTTGGGCGAACTGTATGGATTTTTCTTTCTCGGCAACGGCTTCTTGAGGGGCTTTGCCTTTCATTTGCGTAAGAATTTTTTCTTGGTTAGTAATTAGTTTTTTCGTTTTTTTCAGTTCTCTGTTTAACCGGCCCCGAGCTTCCTTTTTGGTATCTTGGGTAATTTGGGTTGATTGGATGGTAATAAGTTGGCCACTTGATAGAGGAAACTGAATGGAGTTTTCCTGGTTTATTTCTTCAGAACTGATGAGGGAGGCGCGACAAAGTGATTCTAGTAAATTGGTTGGTTTAGGAGGATCGGCAACAGATAATTCTATTAAAGAGCTGTCGGGGACGTTGAGGAGAGACCGGACACTGCGAACAGTTTTAACAATATCCTGGAATTCAGTCATTTGGACCTGGGCCTGGTTTGTAAAAGCCGGTTTTTGATCAGCGGGCCAAGGCGAAGAAATGAGAGGTTCATTCGGGTTATATGATTTCCATAAAAGCTCCGATAAGTGCGGCATAAAAGGATGAAGAAGTTTGAGTAGGTTTACAAACACTTCGCGGGCGATAGCACTTGAGCCCTCAACCTTTAATATTTCCACATACCAGTCGGCGTAATCCGACCAAACGAAGTCATGAAGGGCGCGAGCGGCTTCTCCGATTTTGTATTCGTTTAGAAGTTGGCTCATTTCTTGGGTGACAGCTTGGCTTCTTAGGCTGATCCAATTATCGGCAAAGGTGGGTTGGTCTTGTTCGGGCAAGTCGTCTAAAAAGCGGGCGATGTTCCAAATCTTGTTAGCGAAATTACGGGCTGATTTAACGGCTTTTTCGTCAAAACGAATAGCTTGATTGTCGTAGCTCATCTGAAAGATCAAGCCGAAGCGAGTGGCGTCAGCTCCATAATTATCAATAAGCTCCAAGGGGTCCAGGCCGGTGCCGAGGCTTTTGCTCATGCGTTGGCCTTTTTTGTTGAGAACAGTGGGGTGAATAAAAACATGTTTAAAGGGAACGCGGCTAGTCTGATCGCGGTTATCGTATTCGGGTCCCCGCATAAGATTGAGACCGGAAAAAATCATGCGGGCTATCCAAAGATAAATAATGTCGCGAGCGGAAATTAAAACTGAAGTGGGGTAGAAAGTTTTTAGATCGGGCGTATTTTTCGGCCAGCCGAGAGTGGCTATAGGCCAGAGAGCCGAAGAAAACCAGGTGTCAAAAACATCGGAGTCTTGTTCCCAGTCTCCGGACGGCTTTTCTACAGAGACAATAAAATTACCTTCTTCCCGATCGGTGCCGCGAGTGCCCGGTTTCCACCAGACCGGTATGCGCTGACCCCACCAAAGCTGTCGGGATATGGTCCAGTCGTGAACATTATTCATCCAGTCCAAGAAATTTTTTCGCCAGCGAGGCGGGAAAAACTCAACAATGCCCTGTTCGGCAACAGCGATAGTTTCGTCTTTTAATTTACTCATGTCCACAAACCACTGGCGGGATATAAGAGGTTCTATGGGAGTATCACAGCGATTGCAGAGAGTAACGAGGTGAGTGTGGGGCTTGGCCTCGATCAAAACTTTTTCTTTTTTAAGAGCCTCGACGACATCGGCGCGGGCCTGCTGAACGGTAAGGCCGGCAAATTTGCCGGCCTCTTTAGTCATGAGGCCGTCTTCACCAATAACGTTAATAACTGGTAGCTTGTGGGTCTCCCCTATCTCGGAGTCGAGAGGATCGTGAGCGGGAGTAACTTTAACGGCGCCGGTACCAAAAAACCGATCTACTCTGTCGTCAGCGAAAATGGGAATTTCTCTATTAACTAAAGGAAGCATGGCCTGTTGGCCGATTAATTTTTGATAACGGCTGTCTTCAGGATGGACGGCAACAGCGGTATCGCCCAGCATTGTTTCGGGCCGGGTAGTGGCGACATCAATGTGTTGGTCTTGGGCTTTTAGGAGGTAGCGAAGAGTATAAAGATATCCTTCCTGTTCTACATGGGTTATTTCCAGATCGGAAATAACCGAGGCACAGCGAGGGCACCAATTAACAATCCGGTTGCCGCGATAAATAAAACCCCGGTCGTAATAGCGAACAAAGGCTTCATGAACGGCGGCAACATAGTTTTCGTCCATGGTGAAAATAGAGCGCGACCAGTCACAGGAAGCACCGAGGCGTTTCATTTGTTGGATAATTTCGTTGCCATATTTATCCCGCCATTGCCAAACTTTGTCTAAGAATTTCTCTCGACCTAATTTGTGACGGGATATCTTTTGTTCACGCAGGCTTTTTTCAACGACGTTTTGGGTGGCGATGCCGGCATGATCAGTTCCTGGTTGCCAAAGAGTGGGCTCGCCTAACATACGGTGGTAGCGGATGAGAGCGTCGGTAATTGAGTGTTGGAGAGCATGCCCAATATGCAGACTGCCGGTGATGTTAGGTAGCGGCAACATGATAACAAAAGGTTTTTTGCTTTTTCTTTTATTAATATCAGGCGAAAAGGCGCCGGAATTTTCCCATTCCTTGTATATTTCCGGCTCATTCGTCCTGGGATCGTAATTTTTGGAGAGCTTGGTCATACTTACTTGTTTATACAGTATAAAGCATGATATTTCGAAATAAATCAATATGGCACAGGTATGAAGTCCGCGTTATAGTTAAGGAATAATGTCAGATTTATTGACACTTGGGTTAGTTGATTACAGAAAGACGAGGGTTTTAGAGGTTGATAAAGAGTGTAGCTGTGAAGGTATAAAAAAGGGCTTGGCGCCTTCTTTTGTTTTTAGCGAGGAGGGAGAAACTGGCTTTCAAAACGCCCTTTATCACTTGTCTTTGTGCAGGAAAAGTAATTGTCTGAAATTCAGGAAAATTGTTTTTTCCGGGATAAAAAATAAGCTAGACTGGCTAGTAAAAGAAAATGTCTTATTGGGCTGTCATTTTATCCGCCCTTATTTATACGAAGGAAAAAGGAGTTTAATGCTTAAAAAGGATATTTGCGTTGTTTTTAGACATTTATCCTCTTGCGACACAGAAAGTTGCGGCAAATTGCGGCGATCCGTGCTTTTGACTATAAGAGATGAAATTAATGTGTTTTAGTTAGTTTGTAATAATTTAAATATTCAAATAGCAGAAGCGTTGATTTAAAGTGATTGCGGGTTTAAAGAGAAAACTCTTCCAGGCTGATTTTTGCCCGAGCATCTATGTCTTTCCATTTTATAAAGCGGTTAGTTTTAAGAGCAGAAGACGCGGCTAAGTCGATCATGACGGCGTTATCCCCGCAAAGAGACTGGGGGGCGGTTAGTAGAGAGATATTTTCTTGTACACATATATTGTGCATTTGTTTGCGCAGTTGTTGGTTGGCAGCCACTCCGCCGGCTAATAGAACCGAGGAGGGATTAATCCGCTGGGCGGCTTTTATTGTTTTGGCGACAAGGGTATCAATAACGGCCTGTTGAAAGCTGGCGGCGAGGTCAGCTTTTGTTTTTAGGGAGAGATTAACGGATTCCGGGTTTTTGTCTTTGGGTATTCCGGCAATGTCTCTAACAGAGTAGTAAACCTCAGTTTTAAGACCGGAAAAGCTGAAATCAAGTTCATCAGATTTTATCATGGGCCGGCTGAAGTTAAAAGCTTTGGGGTTGCCTTTCTGGGCGAGACTGCTTATAGCCGGTCCACCTGGATAAGAAAGCCCAATAAGGCGAGCCGTTTTGTCAAAAGCCTCCCCGGCCGCGTCGTCCCTGGTTGAACCGATTATTTTGTATTTCAGGTGGTCTTTGACCTCGATCAGCATGGTGTGTCCCCCGGAGACTATAAGAGCGAGAGCTGGGAAAATTTTGGAATTTGGAATTTGGAATTTATTTGGGATTTGGGTTTTGGGATTTGGGTTTTCCTCCACGCTAAATAGCGCGGAGGCTATATGCCCTTCAAGGTGGTGGATGGGAATAATTGGTTTTTTCCAAGCGAAGCTTAGGGTTTGAGCGGCGATGACGCCAATAGAAAGGGCCGGCTGAAGTCCCGGGCCAACCGTGACGGCAATATAGTCAACATCTGATTTTTTAATATCAGAGAGCATAGCCTGAATGGCGGTGACATGCTCGCGAGCGGCTATTTCGGGGACAATGCCGCCGGTTAATTTGTGAATATTTATCTGGGAGGCAAGCTGGGACGATAAAACTTTGATGCTATCCCTTATTTTTTCTACCAAGGCTAATCCTGTTTCATCGCAAGAGGTTTCAATAGCCAGTATCTTGGGTTTTTTATTTTTAGCTTGGATGTGATTTTTTTCTTGCATATATTGCTTATACCTATAATATTGGATATTGTCAGTAGCAAGGCCCTATCGTCTAACGGCTAGGACGCTGCTCTTTCAAGGCGGAAATCGGGGTTCGATTCCCCGTGGGGCTACTAAACGGGATTTGTTGTTACCATAATCCCGAATTGTTTCTAAACATACC
>CAYMOF010000017.1:0-20194 GCA_964392095.1 uncultured Candidatus Saccharibacteria bacterium
CCGACACCGGCCGCGGCATGACGCCGGATGAAATCACCAGGCTGTTCACCAAGTTTATCCGCGTGGGCGGCGCCTCCCGCTACCGCAAGGAGGGCATCGGCCTCGGCCTCTATGTGGCCAAGCAAATCATCCGCGAACACCACGGCGACGTAGAAGTTTTAAGCCCCGGCTTAGACCAAGGCACCACTTTTGCCGTTCGTCTCCCCGCCGAAAACTCACCCACCGCCCTCAAAGTAGGGGATAAGGTCGAAGTGGAAATCAAAGCGGCGGAAGCAACTGGCCAGCAAACCTATAAAAGCTAGCCTACCCCTCCCCGACCCACCCATTAAAAGTCAAAACTCTTTGACAGAAAAAGTTGAAACCCATTAATAAATAAAATAAGCTTAACCATTGGAAAAACTATTCCCAAAGTACCTTAACAACAATAAAGAAGGAATAAGCCATGGCCAGAACGTTGTCTTTTGTGCCCCCTGCCAAACCAGGCAAAGCCAACAGCTCATCATGTGTGCTCATAATCTCTAACTCGACCGATGTCCATAGTGATGAAGTAGAAGAAGAATTAATTAGGCACGGAGCTCAAGTAGTTAGATTAGATACGGATGTCTTTTTTACAAGAAACAACGAAATATCTTTCTGTAACCCAGGAAGCAGCGGCATCAAGCTAAACGGTCACTGGTATACCCTCACAGATATCCATGGCGTGCTTTACCGGCGACCGGAGCAAGTAGTAATAGAGGGAGTTACTAATACTTATCAAAAGGCTTTTGCAGAAAAAGAAACCACTGAACTACTAAAACAACTATACTTTACCCTGACACACAAACTATGGGTGAGCGGTTACAATAGCCTTGAAGCAGCCCGCCGCAAGGTTCCGCAGTTGGGTGTTGCTAAAAAGTATGGGCTGCAGACGCCAAAAACAGTCGTTACTAATTCTCCTCACCGGGTGATAGATTTTTTTCGCCAGTGTTCCGGTAAAATAATATACAAAACACTACACGCACCAATAATTAAACCAAATGACAGCCCGGAATTATGGAGTGTCCCCACAACGCTAATTACAAAGAAGCAATTGGAGCATATAGAATTAATTGGAAACACTGGCGGGATATTCCAAGAATACATTCGGAAACAATACGAAGTGCGTGTGACCATCATTGGCAGACAAGTGTTCTCCGCAAAAATTGATTCGCAATCAGATCCGTCGGCAATAATTGATTGGCGTGAGGCGGTTGCCTGCGGGAGGGTGCTGGTAACTCCATACAAACTACCGGCCGAAATTGAAAAACAATGCCTGGAAGTAATCCATGATTATGGGCTTAACTTTGGTGCCATCGACTTAATTAGAACGCCGGAAGGACAATATGTCTTTCTTGAACTCAATTGCAATGGACAATGGCTCTGGGTTGAGGAGCTCACAGAACAGCCGCTTTTAGAAAGCATGGTGCGACTATTGTTGCATGGAAGCAATGGATAATTTTGCGAACCCTTTATAGTGCTGAGAAAGGAGGTGAGAAATGAAAAAAGAAGCACAAGTTTTCGCCATGATTGTGGCTGTACCCACAGTCGAGGAAGACCTTACTGACGGCCCAAAAGGTACGTATACAACGTACAAGGGCAGCGATCCCGATGACTAATCAGGGTCCTTCCTGGACTTAGTGCGTGTCAAACAATTGTTTGACACGCATTTTTTTGTCTATGATAATATCATGGTTCAAAATATATGGTTACAACTCAAGAAAGACCTAGATTTACCCAATAAGATCCTCGTACTAGGAGAGAAACATGGGGCAGGCGCAAATGTGCCCATTATCAACGAATTTATAAAAAGGCTAAATATTAAGCTTGTCATGGTGGAAATTGAAAGCCATCACCGCCAATTACTTTATTCAGCTGTAAAAGGAAACAAAATCCAACTAGAAAAACTCAAAAAAAACTGGATAGCTCAAAGCGGAGTAATTGGAAAAGAGCATTTACGACTTTTTGCTGAGCTAATTAAACAGAATAAAACAATAGAACCTATTAAAAATGATCATAAGACATGGAACACGGCTGAACAAAAAACCGCTGAGACGATAAAGAAGGTTCTAAAAAAACACAAAAACCTACCAACAATGATTATAATGGGAAGCCTTCACGCTAGGAAAAAATCTTTTAAAATGACATTCGAGAGCAAAACAAAACCCTACACACCCTTAGGAAAGATATTATCAGACCAGGTAATAACAGTCAGAATACGATATGGTAAAGGCCATATATACAATTTTGGCTTAAGGAAGGTTACAGATCAACGCATTTTACAAAATACCCAAAAAGGATTAGCAAAGTCCCCCAGCATCTTTTTCGATTATGACTACATAATACCTAAAACAAAGTCCATAAAACTATTATAAACAAGCCCCTTGCCCGCCGAAGGCTCACCCACCGCCCTCAAAGTAGGGGATAAGGTCAAAGTGGAAATCAAAGTGGCGGAAGCGGTGGGGAAGAAGTAATTTAAAAGACATTATCCTTAGCTTAACATCAGCCAATGGCATTATTATAACATGAGCAAAAATTTGAAGATTTACGACACTCTTTCCAGAAAAATAAAGTCCCTGAATATACAGAAAGACAGACAAACTAAACTTTTTGTTTGTGGCCCCACTGTTTACGACTTTTCCCATTTAGGCCATGCCAAAACCTACACTCAGTTTGATTTTATTGTTAAATACCTCCGTCATCTTGGTCTTGATGTTTATTATCTCCAAAACATCACCGATATCGACGATAAAATCATTGCCCGGGCCAACGATAGGGGAGAAAACTGGCAAAACATCGCCCGCCGTTACGAAGAAATATACCAGCAAGACATGCGCAACCTGCATAACACAGCTGTCACCGAATACGCTCGAGCCACTGACCACATCAATGAAATTGTCTCTCAAATTCAAAGGCTTTTAGATATCGGCTTTGCCTACCGAACTTCAGACAGCATTTACTATGAGATTTCCAAATTTCCTGCTTATGGCCAGCTTTCCAAAAGAACAGAAACAGAGAAAGATGATGCTGTTTCCCGCATCGATGAAAGCAATGAAAAAAGAGGCTGGAATGATTTTTGCTTATGGAAGAATTCAAAACCGGATGAACCCTCCTGGGACACAGATCTCGGACCCGGCCGGCCGGGCTGGCACATAGAAGACACCGCTATAACAGAAAAATACTTTGGTTCCCAGTATGACATGCACGGCGGCGCCATAGATCTTATCTTCCCGCATCATGAAGCGGAAATAGCCCAGATGGAAGCCCTTTCCGGCCAAAGACCGCTGGTTAACTTCTGGTTGCACACCGGTTTTCTCAACATTAATGCCGCCAAAATGTCTAAAAGCCTGGGCAATTTCAAAACCATTCGCGATGCTTTAAAAGAATACGACTATCGAGTGCTAAGATATCTTTTTATTTCCTCACACTACCGCGCCGCAATAGATTTTAGCGACAGCCTCCTTGACCAGGCTCGCCAATCACTAGAAAGAATCGACGAATTCACTTTCAGGGTTGATGAAAATTACGATGATAAAGAAAATAAACCCTCTCTTAAAAAACTCAAAGAAAACATTGACGAGTCTCTTAAAAATGACTTTAACACGTCTCAAGCCTTAGCTTATTTATTTGACTTCATTAAATCCAGACAGTCAAAAAAGACCGGCAAAAACACTTGGGAACTGTTTAAGAGCATCAATACTTATTTGGACTTTATCACTTTGGATTTCGAAATTCACGACAAAAAAATACAGACGCTGATCAAAGAAAGAGAAAAACACAGAAAAGATAAAGATTTCGCGCGAGCCGACGCTATTCGTGACCAGCTAATAAAAATGGGTGTCAAGATTTACGACACCGATCAGGGCACAAAGTACAGAACTTAACCCAGCCACTTTAAAATAAAAGTTTTCCTCCTGGACTTATTTCGCTTTTCATGTCAATCTATCATCAGCAACACTGACATCTTTTTCGGAAATGACAGCTAAACTACATCGTCTTTTACTGCCTACTTTAATAGCAGTAATATTTTTCTTAATAAGCACTTTTAGTGTGGCGCCTTTAGTGTTAGCTGGCCGAGTTCCCCCGCGCGTTTATCTTGGCAATAAAAACCTTTCCGGAATCAGCCAATCAGACATTAGTCCCATCCTTATCGATTATGAAAAAGACCTTCTTGCCCAAACCATAAACCTCCAACTCCGCAACAAAAAAGTTTCTTTTAAAATTAGCGAGCTGGGTGTTTCTTTAAACCGTGATAAAACTAAAGATTCCATAAAAGCCGCCCAATTCTGGAACATTGTCTTTGATGAACCCAGTGTTCGACCCGAGCTCAACTTTAACGACCGGCAAATACAAAATGCTTTTACGGATCAATTTAAAGATACAATTGATTTGCCGCAAAACGCCTCTTTAAAACTTAACACCACTGGTACTTTTTATCTTATTCCCAGTCAAACCGGCGAAACCGTTGACCTAACTGACTTCAAACAAAAACTGTCTCATCAGATTTTTGCGCAGGAATATTCTGTTCCCATATATCTCCGAACCGTTTCTTCTTCACCTAACGTATTAGATAACGAAGTTGAAGCCGCCAAAAATTTTGCCCAGCAACTGCTTAAAGAAGGCATCATCTTTTCCTATAAAGACAAAGAATTTGTTATGAAGCCCTACACTGTTAAGCGGCTACTTACTTTTGTTGAACAAGTAGATCCTCAAGACCACTCCAACCACATTCTTGGAGTCAAACTAGAGCCGGAAGGACTATCCTCATATTTAAAAAACACCATCGTTCCTGAAATTGATCAGCCCGCCCAAAATGCTCGCTTTGCTCTCGACGATTCTGATCCTGATAATATTCGTGTTACTCAATTCGAACTACCCCAAACCGGACAAAAATTAAACCTAAGCAAAACCACCAGCAATCTGGCCGCCAATCTAGCTAAATCAAAAAACTATGCCGCCCTAAATGTTGAAGTAACAGAACCAGAAATAAATGAGATGAACGACATTGAACAACTGGGTCTTACTTCTCTCTTATCAGTTGGCGAATCAGATTTTCAGGGTTCTCCTAAAAACCGCATTCACAACATTTCTATTGGCGCTAACCGTTATCACGGTCTGCTTATTCCTCCTGATGTTGAATTTTCATTCAATGAACACCTAGGCCCCGTTAACGCCAGCCAGGGATTTTTACCCGAACTTGTTATTAAGAAAAATGTAACCACGCCTGAATACGGCGGGGGACTATGCCAGGTTTCCACCACCATGTTTAGAGCCGCTTTAAATGCCGGACTGGAAATCACCCAAAGGCGCAACCACGCCTACGCCGTTCGCTACTATGGCAAACCAGGCCTTGACGCCACTATTTACCCGCCTTATACTGACCTTCGCTTTGTCAACAACACACCTGGATACATTCTGGTGCAAACCGACATTGAAGACACAAAACTTACCTTCGAACTCTGGGGCACCCACGACGGTCGCCAGATAGAGATAGACGGTCCTCATAACTACAACCGCCAACCAGATGGTTCTGTCAGCGCCGTAGTTAACCAAAAGGTAACTCTTGCTGATCAAGTTATTGTCGAAGATTCGTTCTACAGCCGCTATAAATCGCCCAAACTTTTCCCCAAAGTTTTGGCCGCTGATGACCCTTCCTCCACCCCTCCTTATCCCAGCCCAACCGCAATTCCCTCACCTTCACCGCAAACTCCAGATCCAAAACCTTCCCCATCGTCGTCGGTAACCCCCTCGACTACTCCACTCAACTCACCAAAAACTTCTAACAATTCATAAATTATTAATGACTTATTCAACCACAGCCAATAAAAAACCCTTCTCTTCTCAAACATGCCCGTCTTTTGCAGTAAAAAAAAGTCACTCATCACGCAGAAAACCATCACCAGCAGGTTCTAACAAAAGACATTCTAATCCCAGGCGTCGTTATCTGAATAAAAACAACAATTCCAAAAGAGCTACTAGAAGAGAAACTTCAGCCGGCGGCGTTGTTGCCCGCAAAGATAAACACAACTGGCTTATCGCTTTGCTCAAAACCACTCACAAAAGCGGCCCTGTTTGGGTTCTTCCCAAAGGACACATTGAGCCCTCTAATGGAGAAACCGCCGCTTTAGCGGCTCAACGGGAAGTGCAGGAAGAAACTGGCCTTAAAGATCTTTCTGTCAAGGAACAAGTTGGCATCACCCGCTACTCATTTCAAGCGGAAAACACCTTGGTTAAAAAAACAGTCCACTACTTTCTCATACTCACGAATCAAAAGAAACTAATTCCTCAACAGGAGGAGGGGCTTATCGACGCTTGCTGGCAACCCATAAACAGAGCCGTCAAAATGCTCGCTTATGATACCGATAAAGATATGGTGGCAAAAGCAAAACAGCGCCTTACCGGAAAAACCAATCCTCCATCAAATAGTCACAGACCTCGCCGCCGACTTCGTATTCATACCTAAAACCCAGCAACAACTACTTCATCAGGCAATGTGATTTAGCCAACCGTAAACTAATTTTCTATTTTCCCAGTTTCTATTTTCTATATTCTAATCTAAGCTTCGCCTAATCAAACTATCAACAAAAACGTCCGGTCTCGCATTACATCTTGCTAGCTGTTGCTTCAACGGTGTTAACTCTGTTACTGTTGGCACCGTGTTAACTTCTAATAACTCCGTGCTGTCTTCACCAGCCATTAAATCAAAACTCACCAAGCCCAAGCAACCTAACTCTTCATAAACATCTCTGGCAATACATTCAGCTTCTTTAAGTAGGGGATTCAATGAATCTGCTTCTTGAGTATGCAAAAGCACCCGGCCTGACCTCCTTTTAGCCAGATGATCATAATAAGAAGTATTACCCTGGGGCACCACCACGGTTGGTTGCAAAGTATATACCTTACCTCTTTCATCATCAAATAAAGTCACACACACTTCCGTGCCGGGAGACCTATCTTGTATAATCACGTCTTCGTTCATGCTCTTTATCGCGTTGACTGCTGGCAACAATTCATCCACTCCTTGGACCTCATACACCCCAACACTCCCTTCCTGACTCGCGGGCTTAACAAAAAACGGCGGCATGTACAATCTTCTTACTCGATCAATTAATTCATCAGAATTTTCCGATAACCGGCATCGGTATTCACTGGGAAAACATGCTATATCTCCCAAGCTTTGAGCGCAAACATGCTTATCGCTTGTTCTTAAACACACCGGCAAGGAGGAGCCTACTACCGGTATTCCTAGTGAATGACCCAGCCCGTGTATTGAGCCGTCATCTCCACCTCTTCCCCTTACCAAGGTCATCATCGAATCTACCGGCTTTAAAAGAAGCCTTTCCAACCCCTTCTTAGGAGAAAGTTTTGGCAAAGCCTGCCAAATATTACTAAAGAATTTTTTTATCGAGCCAAATTCCGGCAAATGACCAAGCGGCACTTGCCATTTCCCATCCACAGTAATTTTAACTGGAGTCACATGATATTTAGAGCGGGGAATATGCTCACACATCCAATACCCGGTCTCTTCACTCAAGTCATGACTGCCAGCCTGCCCTCCAAAAAAAACGACCACCCGAGGCTTTTTTCTTCTCATTGCAAAAAGGATTACAAGACAATCTTTATTTTTCTAGCATAGCATGCTTTAAACAATCAGTAATCACCCCCTCGTCAATACCTCAGACCGTAGTTTTGACTTTTGCCTTTTGAATTTTAAATTTACTTTTTCGTCGCTCCCGAAGTATCTTTTAGCCACTGCAGGGTGCCGCCTAATTTTTCTATCGTATTACGGTCACTGTCATTTATCCTTCCGAACCAATAAGCCCTGTCCGCGTCAGCCGGCTCTTTTTGATGAACAAAGTAGAACAAATAAGGAAACCACTTGTTCTTCAGGGAATCAATTGAAATTTTAGCTGTTCTTGAAGTCCGAACCGGCTTTTTACCCGTCACCCGCGTCCTGTTCATCGCCGCTTTTAAATCAGCCTCATTGTTAACTTCGCCGTTATACACATAGTCTACCCAGAACTTGTTTTCCGCTGCAGTCGGCTCCTTATCAAAAGCAGTAAGATATAAATTATTTATATTATTAATTAAAGTCCTGACATGCGGCCTCACCTTGATTAAATTGGAAGCCGTGTTAGGGGCTGACTTTGGCTGTCCTTTTCCGGCGCTGGACGCTACTACCGTTTTAAAAGCGCCGATTGAATATCCGTGCGGATATCTTTTTAAAAATTCCGAATGATGCTTGAGTACATATTTTTGCTTATATCCCATTGCTGTAAATACCTCCGGAGAAGCGACCAAGCGCAACTTTTCGCCCTGGACCACATATATATTATTACCCAGACCGACCACCCAGCCGTCCGGATACCTCTCTATGTTAGAGCCTCTTGGATGGCGCGCTAAAATTTTTGCGTTGGCCGGGGCTCTCATGCTCTCATCAGGATTTCCATCCGCCTCATAAATATAGTCAGAAAGATACAAATGCTTCATTAATTGTCCGTTACCAGCTTCTTTTATTCTCCAAATTCTCCCGCCGTGCCAAGCTCCCGTATAAACAACCATTCCGCCCGGGTATTTATCGGCCTTGGTTATAGCTGGTCCGGTTCGGAATTCACGCAGGTGAGCGGCCGACGTAGGATAATAATTACCGCCGGGAATATTAAAAGCCGTCCTCACACTGGCCGACAACTGCCTTTTTCTCAATTTATCATCAATAAAATACTGCGTGCTGTTAGGATGTACCAGCACCTTACCTATATAAATGTCGTTAACGGAGCTGGTTTGCGGATATCTGGCCAGATCATCGTTTGAAATAGTTATAATGACATCATGTTTAAAAAAATGATTTTCATTTAACCAGGTATTAATAACTTTCGGCATCACCCAGCTTTTCTTGCCGTTCCTTATATAATAAACCTCCGCACTGGCGGGGGATTTAACCAGGGTTCCGTCCGGCAAGAAATTAGGATTATGGGGTGACGGATACAGGTTCTTATCCACCTTGAAGCTTCTTGAAGCTGTCACTCCGGCCCCGCTTATAGTAGTTCGCGAAGCCAGACCTGAATTTACCCTTTGGTGTATTTTTTGGTATGCGATAGCCCCCACTAACGCCCCATAGCTTGTTTTTTCCTTTCTCTGCACCCGGCCGGCCCAGTATTGCCATTCAGACAGTCGGGGGTTCCTCTCATGTACCCCCCGAAAAGCCTGATTGACCTGATCCACCAACGCCGCTTTTGAAACAGAAGGTACACTCAACAAAGCCAATAATATTAGACACAATTGAAGCGCACAAAAACCCATCATGCTATTATAGCACACAAATAGCAATAAGACAAATTAATTAAAAACAAACATTAATCCTTTTAAAGACACAAACCCGCCTGCTATAATTACTAACTAATGAGCAAGATTTCGAAAAAAGAATACGAGGAAAGACTAACCAAACTTCGCAACCTGTGTGATAAGAACGGCTGTAATGCTCTCCTTATATATAACGCAGAAAAAGAAGATCCCTCATTTCTCCCCTGGATCTTAGGAGCAGATGTTTTCGACACCACATATCTTTTAGTCACTAAAGATAGAGCAATTATTTTTATCCCTCAATGGCGCAAAGAAGATGCTTTAATTTTTTGTTCTTCTATTCCTTTCGACATTGTTGGCACACCCGAAAAAACTACCATGACCCCTATTATAAAACCACACCTGGTCAATATTGACTCGCTCTGCTATGCCGGCAACCTCCCTTATAAAGAAATTCCCTTTTTGGGGCAAACAAGTTTAATCAACATTGAGCCTAATCTTAGGGATCTCTATGAAATCAAAACACCTAACGAAATAAAAATCCTAACCCAAGCGCGCGCTAAAACAGTTGATCTTTTAAATAGCATTACTTGGCCCGAGTGGATTGATCGCACTGAAAAAGAACTGGCTCGTTGGCTCAAAGATAATTTAGAAAAAGCAGATTTGCCTCTTGTTCATTTATGTATCACGGCTGGTCCCCGTACAAAAAAAACTTCAGCCGGGTTTCCGTCTGATTACAAATTAAAAAAAAACGAGACAATCTGTATTGATTTTGGTTTAAATATTAACACCTACATATCTGATATAACCCGTTGTTTTTTCTTGGGAGAAAATGCCAGCAAATACGAAAAATACTATAAAAAATTACAAAACATTGTAAAAGATACATCCAGTCAAATTAAAGAAGGAACAAGGTCTAAAGATATTATGAAATTTATCAAGCAGGCATTTACTGATAGAAAAATGATGAACTCCTTCATACCCGAAGATCTAGGCCATGGTATTGGTACAGGACTGCACGAATATCCGGAAATAGGCTTTGACAACAGAATTATTAAAAAAGGTATGGTTTTCACACTTGAACCCGAGGCCCTTCTTCCCGACAAAACCCTTATTCGCTACGAAGACATGTTTTTTATCAACAGTAATGGTTCTTGTGAATTACTTAAAAAAACCCATCCGCCAGATTAGCAGACAGGTTAAGATTCAAAAGGTACAAAACAGGAGAAATGGAGTCAATAGCCTAAGCTCGCTCCATCGTACTTCTCCATCCTAAGTGAGGATAATCCTTGTATTGATGACGGAACGGATCCGCCTCAACCAAGTACATCACCCTTTTCCCGACAACAGAAGTCAAGCCAATCAAGGCTCTGTGGACAACGATGTCGTCCACAGTTGCGTCTCTAACAGCCTTGGGCGGACTACTGGAATCTTGAACTTTGCAGCTGCACTGTCTCTCATATAGAGCGGCTTCCAGCCCAATCACATTAGCCAAATACCGCCTTTCGGCTTCATCAGACTCCAAAGAAGCCAAAAGCTCAGTCTTCCTCTCTCTTCTGGTTTTCAGGTAATCATCCTCTCTGAAAACCTCAAGAAAAGGACTAATCTCAACTTGCGGAAGACCGCGTCTGACCAGCTCCTGGCGAATAAGAACTGCCTGTTGACAGATCCTTTCCATGAAGACTTCTCTTGTTAGAGAACCTTGCACAGTCTGATAGTGACCATCGTTTAAATCAAACCACTCGACATCCCCCAGGAACAGTTGGAAATCCACTAGAATTCCAAGCTCGCCGAAGGCTCGCAGAACAGCGGGTATGGTCTCCACCATCATGTCAAAACAAATCCCCCGGCAATCTCCATGAACAGTTTGGAATGTATATCCAGCCTCATCATAAGACCAGGCCGGACAGACAGGCGCAACAACCTTGACACTTTTCTGATCAAGGCAAGCCTCAAACATCAACTTGGCTAAGAGCTCTGTTTGTGGACCCGCTTCCAGAACAACATAATCATGCTGTTCTAAAAAGCTAATTTGCTGTCCACACCGAGACAGCGCTTCTTCGTGTGATCGATCTTCAAGATCAAATTTCTCCAAGACCGCTTTCACACAAGACTCAGCAAAAGGCCTTTTAAGACCGGTTTTTTCCGCTAGGTTCTTGACAAGCCAAGCTCTTCTGGCTTGGCTCACAACGGGAGGCCTATATTGAACACCCTTCTCTTGCGGATTTATACCCGCCTTGCTTTTGAGCCATTCACAATAGGCCCTGAAGTGTTCTTGTTCCGTTGGCAAAAGACCTCCCCATGGCGTTCGTTGCGAAAAGTCAATTTCACTTAAACTTGTCCGACTCAACGCCAGAACAGACTTCAATGGGTCAATGCTTCCGTCGACGTCCTTTCTAACCTCCACAGGGAACAAGGCCTTCCTTGCCCATTCCGGGGGCTGAACTCTATGCGCCGCCATTCTCACGGTGGCACCCGATCTTCCTGAGCTGGAAACACCACTCCCGTTCGTCGAAAAGATAGCCACTGAAGCCTCCGGCGCTTCTTGCCCCAGTTCTAAAATGAGGGTTTCGCAGTTGAAATATTGAGCCAATATCCGTATTGCCTCCACACATCGAGAATCGTCCTCGCGCGCAACAACGGGATACGACATCTTCACCACCTCCTCAAAAGGAAAAGAATTGTTTTTCAGGTACAAACAAACCCCCGTCTCTCGGCGGGGGCTCGTGATAAAGTCTCAATTAATCTCTATATCCTATGAGGCGCTATCATCAACTCCCGCCGGTTAGGCAAAATAAGCAAAATAAACAACATAAACCAGCGCACCATCATGGCCATTAAATAATCATTAAATTTTTTAACCTTCTCCATACCTGCCTGAAAAGATATATCCACACCTGAAAAATGTCAAATTTTCCTGGCAAAATCTGTGTTTTTAGTCACAAAAAAGCCCCGCTACAAAAAAGTCATAGTCAGGGCAAAAAAGAGCCTCAAAAGCCCATTGGAGGCTTGTTGATCTTCTCGGACCAGTCAACTACTGGTACGTGGCAAGGACCCGAAATACAGAAATGAGCTGTCGGCACAAATCTGCATACTCTTTCGTTCACAACAAGCATTTCGTATCGACGCCCGAGTCTCCACAAAGAACCAAAGCAAATAAACTTGCCGTTCTCCATGAAGGACTTTGCGAAGGCCACAAACTCACAGGCCAGCATCGGTCGCCTTAAGGGTGGAATTTTCACAAAAACTTCTCGCGGCGATAATCCTCCTAAAACAGGCACCATAGAAAACTGAACGTTTTCCCTTCCCGTCGGCATTTGCCTGCCCAACAAAGCCTGCCAGTTTGGCCCGCTGTCCAATCTTCTTTCTACTCCATCCCCGAAACCCAATCCTGCCGACCGGGCCGCTTCTAACAAAGAAACTTTGTAATCAACCTCTACCCAAAAACCCCCAGCGCCTACTTGCATTGACATTACATCACCTCCATTTGTTTTTATTCGACATTTAAAGAACAAAAAATCCCGCTTTTGAGCGGGATTTCGTGATAAAGTCTTATTCTTAAGACACTATCATCAATTCCCGCTCACGGGACTAATAATGGCAATAATAATTATGTCTACGGCACCCCTAAATTCATTTTTTTCGATCAATATGTTCATTTACTTTTAACATTATTCATTTGTTTGTCTAAAGTCAATGAAAAGCGTAAAAAACTCCGCTTGCGCACAAACGGAGTTATGACTCACAAAAGACGATACCCTGGCATACCCGGTAGGGAACTGATGCTGCCAGAATAAGAAACAGCCGGAAAACAATCTGTTGCCCCCCAAGTAATATAAATTGGCACCAGCCTCATACAGCCATCACGCCAAAACAAGACCTTCTCTTGGCCCGGCTCACTTCCCCAAAATGTCCCCAGACACACCATTTTTTCAGGCAGCTTGTCTAAAAATAATTGCGGCTGAATTAAAGCTAAGAACTCATGGGCGGAAACAGGGCGCAGACATCTCCTGGACATCCGCGGCAGTACGGCGTGTACGTTTCCAAACTCCTCATTAGAGAAGAAGGTAACAACCCTAGACGTGGGCAAATCTGGACGCGAAGACAGCCTTCTAATGGGCAGAACCTCCCAAATCGGTTTCTGGCTCAAAGCCCGTGACACGTCGCCATTAACTCCCAACGGCTCTAACATATCAACAAGTCTTTGGCCATAAATCACCGCTACTTCAACCGGATCGCAATTAATAGACATCTCTGGTTCTCCATCTCGCCGCTTTTGTAAGTGAAAAGAACATGTAAAAACCCCCGTTTCGGCGGGGGCTCATGTCAGTCTCTTAAATATTTTAAGCCACTAGCATCAGCTCTCGCCGGTTAGGCATAAGCACCAACACTACCAACACCACTACTTCCTGTAAGAAAGCAACTGTCTGGGAGCTAATGTTTTGAAATGACTTTTCCATTTCTATATCAGCTTAATATCTTCTTTAAAAAAGTCAATGTGCTGTATTAGCCCAACACATATGAGACTGTTTTTGAGTTAATTGATCATAAATATACCGCAAAGGGCTTTTAAGTTCCAATGACCAGACTATTATAGTGGTACCCAGATAACTGTCATTACGTAGGTGAAGGTCAACGGTAGCTGGACTTACCTATAAGCAATCACTCAAACATTTCTTCCAAGATTACAACACCGACACTTCGCAATAGTCACTCAATTATCGGACTCCAGTCGAGATACACTTTGAAAAATCTTAATCTTAATTCTGAAAGGAGAGGTGACGAAACTGTACCTGAAATTGGGGAAAAAGTGTCTAGACATTGGGCACCATCTTAGACCATGTGTCTAAGATAATGGGGTCATATCAGGTATAATTATTCACATGCAATGGTACGCCAAAGAAGCAAATGATGTTTTGCGCCAACTTCATTCTACCAGCGCGGGACTATCTGCCAACATTGCGCGAGATTTGCTTGAACGTCATGGTTCCAATATATTGCCCGAAGGACAACGCGACTCATGGTGGCGACTTTTCTTTCGGCAATTTGGCAACTCTTTTATCTACATTTTACTCATTGCCGCAGTAATACTGTCGGTTCTCGGAGATTTTCTCGATGTGGTCATCATTGCAGCTGTGTTACTACTGAACGCCGTTATTGGTAGCTTACAAGAGGGGCGTGCTCAGGCTACCTTGGCTTCACTTAAAAAGTTTACGGAAACTATGGCCACCGTTAAGCGTGACGGCCAGGAAGTATCTTTGCCAAGTTCACAGATAGTTCCCGGTGACGTGATCATACTCTCGAAAGGCCAACGGATTCCGGCCGATGCACGAATAATCGCCGCAACGGAGTTGAAAGTTGACGAGGCATCATTAACCGGAGAATCGGAGCCTGTGCACAAGCAAGTAAAACCACTCCTGGTGCAACAGCTGCCCGCCAGCGATCAAAAAAACATGGTATTCAGTGGCACGCATGTTATAGCCGGCGAGGGTCTCGCTGTTGTTGTTGCTACCGGCCTTAATACCGTGGTCGGACACATTGCCAAGAAGATCGCAACGATTGACGCCGAGATACCACTTAAAGCCAAGATTCGCCGCCTCACCCGCGCGATCATGGTTGTGGTGTTTGTGCTGATAGCAATCATGATGGGATATAGTCTGCTGACTGATTTGCCGCTCCAGGAAATGTTCAAAACGGCTGTTGCCTTGGCGGTCTCCAGTGTACCGGAAGGGTTGCCAGTGGTCATAACGCTTGTTCTGGCAACAGGCGTCTGGCGCATGAGTAAACACAATGCTTTAGTAAAACGCCTACAAGCAGTTGAGGCACTAGGACAAGCCCGAATCATAGCGGTCGATAAAACAGGGACACTTACCCGCAACCAAATGGTCATCGAGAAGGTATATGTTAACGGAACATTCTTTTCCATATCTGGCTTTGGGTATGACCCCACAGGAGACATTGTTGAAGACGAGACAAAGAAAGAAGCGACCCATTCCCCTGAAATACACATGATTGCCCAAGCAGCCGCGTTTTGTGCCAACGCACACATTATGCGCGATGATCAAACACATACAAGCAATGTCACCGGTGATCCGACAGAAGCAGCCTTGCTTATATTTGCTGAAAAGGCGGGTATCATTCGCGACGAGCTGCGACGCACGCACCCACTTCTCAAGGATATTCCTTTCTCACACGAGTCGAAGTACCACGCCACCATGCATGAGACAGATGGACGAGTAACGACAGTTGTCGTGGGTTCGCCGGAGGAAGTTATGGCGTTGTGCAATACTATTTGGAATCCGGACGGAAAACCCAAACCACTGACCCGCGCCGACAAGGAAGATATTGAACAGACGATTACTGGTATGGCAGACGGTGCGTTACGTGTTTTAGCCTGCGCGGTTAGAGAAAGTGATGCCGCTAACAACCAGCCTTTACCCGGCGGTAATCTTACTTTTGTAGGCCTTTACGGCATGAAGGATGGTTTGCGTCCTGAGGTGCATACCGCCCTACAACAAGCGCATGAAGCTGGGCTCAAAGTTGTTATGATTACCGGCGATCATGTAGCTACCGCCCGATCCATCGCCAGGGAGGCCGGTATTTATAGAAAGGGAGATAAAATCCTTTCCGGGAATGATCTTCTTCGCCTGTCGGATAATGAGCTGGCTGGCTATTTACCAAACACGACCGTCTTTGCTCGCGTGACACCAGATCACAAGTTGCGTATCGTCCAGGCCTACCAAGGTGTTGGCGAAGTTATTGCCATGACGGGTGATGGCGTAAACGATGCGCCGTCTTTGGTAGCGGCTGATCTGGGCGTTGCTATGGGAAAAATAGGTACCGATGTGGCTAAGGAAGCGGCTGACATTGTATTATTGGACGATAACTTCGGCAGCATTATTTCAGCCATTGAAGAGGGCCGGCATATCTATCGCACTATTCGTAAAGTCACCTTGTATTTACTAGCAACAAGCGCTGGAGAGGTTCTGGCTGTGCTGGCAACAATTTTTACCGGAATGCCTCTGCCCATTCTAGCAGCGCAGATTTTGTGGCTGAATTTGGTCACTGATGGATTTCTTGATATCGCGCTGGGTATGGATCCCAAGAACCCTGATTTATTACAGGAACGCCCCGGAAAGCCACGCTTAGCGGGCGGAACATCTATAATCCGCATTGTGCTTATGGCGTTAATTATGGCCATCGGATCGTTTTGGATATTCACACATTATTTACCAACCGGCCTGGAGAAAGCTCGTACCATGACACTTACGGTGCTGGCGATGTTCCAATGGTTTAATGTATGGAACTGTCGTAGTGAGTACAAATCAGTCTTTACCTCCAATCCTTTCTCTAATCGTTACCTGGTTGGAGCTCAGTTGTTAGTAGTAGGTCTCCAGGCAACTGCCATCTACGTAGCATTTTTCCAGTTTGCGCTGCGCACCGTTCCAATCGAAGCGCGGGACTGGTTGCTTGCAACGGTAATAGCCAGCACAATACTCTTTGGGGAGGAAGCTCGCAAAATAATCCATCGACTACTCATGCGACCACGCACGTATTATAGTGGTACCCAATGTCTGGGTACCACTATATATCGTAAAATAAACTAATGGGAATCAATATTATCATTTTTGTATCCGCCCTAACTGCCCTGATTGTTTTTGGCCGTTTAATCGTGCGCATGATAATGACTATTGCTTGCCAGTTGGGTGTATCAGAATATGCGGTGGCCTTTGTCTTATTAGCTGTCGCCACCAGCATTCCCGAACTCTTTATCGGCATTGCCTCGGCTCGTCAGCACGCCGGAGAGCTGGTGCTGGCTACCGCGCTCGGCTCAAATATTATTAATATGACGCTCATTGTCGGAGCTGCAACAGTCATCTCGTTGGGTATCAGTACCAGTGGGTTAAACTTACGCCGGGACGTTTTGTTTGGCGGCGCTATTACTGTCCTGCCTATCTTTCTGCTCGCGGACAGCGTAATAGACCGAAAAGAAGGCCTACTATTACTTGGATTATTCTCCTTATACTTGGCGCTGATGTATAGAGACCAACACAAACATCACACCGTCGCGGACAATCGGCATAACAATATCGGGGACGTGCTGGTGAATATAGTCATACTGGCTGCCTTAGTTAGTGGGCTTGTTTATGCAAGCAACCTAACGGTTGATTCAGCTGTGTCGCTGGCT
This sequence comes from uncultured Candidatus Saccharibacteria bacterium, assembly GCA_964392095.1. GTDB lineage: Bacteria > Patescibacteriota > Andersenbacteria > UBA10190 > UBA10190 > CAYMOF01. The sequence continues at coordinate 17,504 of CAYMOF010000017.1, forward strand.
ACAGCTATCGGCATACCATCATTCTTAATTGGTATTTTTGTACTGGCGCTGAGTACATCGCTTCCGGAATTAACTACTACCTTGCACTCAGCGCTCGCCCGGCGTCCCGGGCTGGCGCTCGGTACGATTTTAGGTAGTAATGCCGCCGACTCCGCACTCATTATCGGAACGGCCGCCTTAACACAGCCGTTGCGGGTGACAATCAACCACCACTTGGTTGTAACTGGTATATTTGTAACTATTGCTGTCATCCTTTTGGCTCTCTTCGCGATAACGAAAAAGCGCATTTCAGTCCGGGAGGGATTGTTTTTGCTCAGTACCTTCTTAAGTTTTGGACTAATTTTGTTTCTGTTCGACGGGTTTTCGTGATCCTAAATTAAACGACAGAATTGGCACAGACCGAAGAAAAATCAGAAATGACAACATTTCTAAAAACAATCGGCTCGAACCATATTTTGCTTAATCGCCAGTTTTCTTTTTCGCCCAAAAACCAATACAAAATAGTAGCCTCGCGCGGGCAGAGCCCGCGCAAGGCATCATCTCCCCTTTTGCCCTTTTGCTTTTCGGGCTTCGCCCGATTTTTTTTCGGCGGGTATTTTCGGCATGCCAATTTCATTGGCGCGTCGCTTAAATATGAGTTTATTGTAGCAAAAAAAACAAAATTTGACAATCAATTTTGAATTTTATACAATATCAACATATATTGATACTTGTGTATAATCATATGAATTTTGACTGTTGCAAAACCAAAAAAGCAGAAAACAATCTTGACCAAACGGCCGAGTTTTTGAAAATCATCGCCGAGCCGAACCGCTTGAAGATTTTATGTATCCTGCGAAAACAGGAAATGTGCGTCTGCGATATTTGGCAATATTTGGATTTGCCCCAGAATTTGGTTTCTCATCATTTAAAAGTATTGAAGAATTTTAAGCTGGTAGAATCAAGAAAAGAAGGAACAAAAGTGATTTATCAGCTTAACTCTAAGGTAATAAATAAATATTATTCGTTTTTATCCCATTACATTAATAATCAATAAAAATATATGACTATCAAAATTTTGGGTTCTGGCTGCCCTAATTGCCAGACACTTGAAAATAACGCCAAAAAGGCCGTGGAAGAACTCGGGCTTCAAGACGTTCAAGTTGAACATGAATATGATATCGCCAAAATTACCGAATACAACGTGATGTCTACTCCGGCCATTGTGATTGATGAACAAGTCAAGGCTTCAGGACGAATTCCCGATGTAGAAGAAATAAAAAGCTGGCTTAAATAAAGGTCGGCGAATTATCTCTGTTTTATGACAGAGATAAAATTTTATCCATAATATCAATACATATTGATGATTAAACATTATGAATAAAGAAATTAAAATTTTTATTCTACTTGCTGGGCTGTTTTTGCTGTTTTATTTCATGCCTATGGAGTCGGCGTTTTTTACGGGGGCGATTCTATCCGGTTTTAAATTATTAAACGAATACGCCCGCGAGCATGTTTTAACTTGTTTAGTCCCGGCTTTCTTTATCGCCGGAGCGATCTCGGTTTTTGTTAAAAAAGATTTTGTTTTGAAATACTTGGGCGGTCAGGCCAAAAAGGTTGTTTCGTATTCTCTGGCTTCGGTGTCGGGGGCGATTTTGGCGGTTTGCTCCTGCACTATTCTGCCCCTATTCGCCAGCATTAGAAAAAGAGGAGCCGGACTTGGGCCGGCCGTCACCTTTCTTTTTTCTGGCCCGGCAATTAATATTGCGGCTATCTTTTTAACTTTATCCGTTTTAGGTTTTAATATTGGTCTAGCCAGAATTATTTCCGCTGTTTTTTTATCTATTCTGGTTGGGTTATCTATGCAGTTAATATTCAAGGAAAAAACCGAGAAAGGCGGTCTGTTTATGGAAGAATATAAAGAAATAAAAATCGGCAAAAAAGTTTTAATTGTATTTTTTGCAGCCATGATTGGAGTTTTGATTGTTAATGGACTACAGATAGATAAGCTTATAAAATTTGGCTTGATGATTTTATTGGCATTGACTACCGCTGGAATCGCTATTTTCAAGTTCCATCAGGAAACTACCAAAGAATGGCTTAAGGAAACCTGGTCTTTTACCAAAATGCTTTTGCCGATTCTTTTTATCGGCGTGTTTGTGGCCGGTTTTATCATGCCCTTTTTGCCGCAAGAGTTAATTGAAAAAGTAGTCGGTTCAAATACAATCACCGGTAACTTGCTCGCTTCCGTATTCGGCGCGTTTATGTATTTTTCCACGTTGACGGAAATTCCCATATTGCAGGCTTTAATCGCCAAAGGTATGAGTCAAGGGCCGGCTTTAGCTTTGCTTCTGGCCGGACCTTCTTTGAGCTTGCCGAATATGTTGGTGGTGAGAACAGTTTTGGGTAACAAAAAGACAGCTGTTTATATGTTGCTGGTTATCTTTTACTCAACCACTGCCGGCTTAATATTCGGCAGTTTCTAATATATTAAGAATTGGATATCAATTTATGAATAAAAAAACCATAATTATTCAAATAATAACTTTTGGCGTTATTGTCGGAGCGTTGATTATTCTGGGTTCAAGAAATTCTTCCGATGAGCAGATAAAGAAAGAAGAGGGGAAAGCCAATCAATTGGAAATTTATTATTTTTACTCTAGTCAGCGTTGCGCGGCTTGCGTCGCTTTGGAGAATTACACCAGAGAAGTT
>CAYMOF010000018.1:0-19971 GCA_964392095.1 uncultured Candidatus Saccharibacteria bacterium
ACTGACCGTCTCAGAAAATTAGGTGAGCTGATCTGTTCTGATAAAACAGCGGCCAAGCTCAAGCGGATTACTTTCTCCACTATTGATATTAAACTGGCTCATACTAAAGAAGTGGAACATATAATTGGTCGGAGATGCACCCGGACAACGGCAGCAACATCATGAACTATCACATTTTCCAGTACGGGGAAAACAAGAGGATCACCTTATCCCGTTCCAGGCCTTATCAGAAAAATGACAACTGTTTTGTGGAGCAGAAGAACTCCACTCACATCCGTCAGCCAGTGGGCTATCTGCGCTACGACACTGAAACGGAAAGAAAGATTCTGTCCGCTCTCTACCGGAATGAGTTGCGGCTGTACAAGAATTTCTTTCAGCCGGTCATCAAGCTGGCGGAGAAAACCAGAGTCAAAGGAAAGGTTAAGAAGAAGTACGACCAGCCTTAAACGCCTTACGCGCGCCTGATGGAATCCGGCCGGTTAAGTGTCGCTGAAAAGAGGACCTGCGCTTGTTGTACGAATCATTGAACCCGGCTGAATTAAGAAGAAAGATAGACCGCAGGCTGGCGGAGTTGCAGAAAGTTCATGACCGTAAAACAAGACAGCGGAAGGAGGTGAATCCGGAGTTAACGACGGAGATTTTTGGTGTCATGATTAATCATTTGACACGGCTCTCCTAAACACATACCATCGTGGCGGGTCTTACCGAAGACCATGTTCTATGTAACATCACGCTTACTATATCTATGGGAGGAGAACTGAAGCATGAGCGCCTTAAAGATAATGGGATATGACGTAGGAGGACACACGAAAGTCCTTGAGTTTCAGGGGAATGACCAGGGGAAGCTCTGGCACGTAGGTTCGTTCCCTGAAGTCATCCCGATCATCGAGACTCCTTCAAACGCAGCGCCACCTCAATTTATGGCTGAACTGCGAGCAGTGTTAAAAGCTGCGGGTTTGTACCCGGATGCAGATCTACGCGGGTACAGCATCTGCGGCCCCATCGTCGGTAATCGCTGTTTGCGGCTGATTAACCGAGGAGTCTTCCAGCCATTCTCCGTCGAGGGAGAGGCCGTCCTAAACGATGGCATGGCAGCGACAATCGCTTCCCTTATGGCGGGAGTTGCGAGAGGGCATGAAGGCGCTGTCGCCTTATTCACACTCGGTACCGGCATCGGGTTCGGCGCCCTCCACTGGGATCCCCGAGGACGCCGAGTGCTGAACGACGGAGAGATTCACTTCTCCATCCGGGACAGCAACCGGCACTGCAACTGCAGACGTACTGGCTGCTTCGAAGCAGCAGCAAATGAATCCGCCCTCCGTCAATACGCGATCCAGGAAGGGATGGTTCCTGATGACATCGGCGAAGATCTCGGGCGAAGATTCGAGCAATACCTTCAAACCCAGCAGCCGCCAGAAGCATATAGAAAGCTGCTGCGCGCCCTTGAGACGTGGCAGGGATTCCTCGCTCAAGGAATTGCGAACGTTTTCGTCCTGCTAAATATGGGCGGGACTGACCTACAGCCACAACCTCTCTTCGTGATGGCAGGAGGCCTGGGAGCACTCGTCGATCCAGCCAAACTCAAGGTGGATGTCCTTGATCAGTTCGAGGGAGACCCGCCCGTCGGAGAAAATTTCCAGATATACAGGGAAGCAGAAATTGGCAACCGCGCTGGATGCATCGGCGCCGCCACAATGGCGCTCGCAAACCATCTTGGCCGTGACGTCACGGAAATCACCTTCCTCGATTCGCCGCCAGCAAAATAACCACCACGTCGTGGGGGGATAACCCGACTACCCGAGGCAAAAATCTGTCTCGGGATTTTTCTTCCTTAAGGAACACGGTACCTTATCTAAAATGCTTTATGCTTCAGGTTTTATGTTTCAGGTTTCGGGTTCAAAGAAAAAAGCGCCACGAATGTGTCGTAGCGCTTGGGGTGGAAGACTGACCGAAATAATTGAATAATCAAATAGTCGAATAGTCAATCCTTCAGGCAGCGGACAGAAAATCCGACCTCCTCACTGTAGGGGTAGCGGGGAAAAGTAGAAACGCCGGAAGACCAGCCCCGGCTCCAGGTAGCTGAACCGTCCTCCAGGGACGACCAGAAGTGGCCGTAGGAGCCGAGGGAGCTGAACAAGTCAGTGGTGCGGGTGCCGGCGAAGACGAGATTGGGCATGTCCTCTTTGGTTTTGAGGAGTATGCCCCATTCCTCTTCCGTGGGTATTCTCTTGCCGGCTTTGCCGGTCTCCCGCATGGCGGCGTCCCAGGTGAACAGCTGTTCGCCGTTCAGCTCGGGGTGCTTTTTGTGGCCCACAATCTCCCAGATATCTTCTGTGGAGGCTTCCTTATAGCGTATGCCGCTATAAAAGTCTGTCTTCTCTTTCCAGCCGCTGGAGTCCACCTTGAAGTTATGGGGCTCCAGTTGGAGGGATTTACTCTCTTCTTCTCCGCGGCATTCTTGCAGGAGAGCAGCTGCTTTGGTTTGGAGCTGCATTGCCTGCTTCGATAGTCCGATTGCCTCACTTAGTTTGGAGTTCATGTCTTTGGTTCTCCTTTAGTTGGGTAAGGAACAAGAAAGAGTTGTCTAGTCTGAAAGACAAGGTATTGTAGGGTGAAGCGGGAGGAGGTGTCAAGCGTGACCTAGAGACCGTTTCAAAACTCATATAGCACTCCGTGGTAACGCTCCGGCTGGTAACACAAAGGGGAAATCAGGAAGAAGTACGACCAGCCTTAAACGCCTTACGCGCGCCTGATGAAATCCGGCCGGTTAAGTGTCGCTGAAAAAGAGGACCTGCGCTTGTTGTACGAATCATTGAACCCGACTGAATTAAGAAGAAAGATAGACCGCAGGCTGGCGGAGTTGCAGAAAGTTCATGACCGTAAAACAAGACAGCGAAAGGAGGTGAATCCGAAGCTGACGGCAGGCGTTTTCGGTGTCATGATTAATCATTCAACCGATGATGCTACGGTGTCATAGTTAAATCATTTGACACGTAGGCAGGACAGGAGAAAAAATTAATTATGAAAGCCGCGGGAGACTAAATTAAACCACGGTAGAAACCGATAAAAAAATTATAAAGGAGGAGATAAAAATGGCTAAAAATTAAAACCGCTATGGTTAAGGTCGTAATAGTTAAGGAAAGTGTTTTTTGCCAGCAAGTTCGATAGAAACCAAAGCGAAAAAATTTTGTCAGGTGGATTAAAAATATAGGGAGCAAGGAGTCCCAAATAAAGAACAGCGGGAAAAAATAGCGCAGGGACTGCCAAGGAGAAGTTAAAAAAACAACAGTGTTTAAGGCGGTAATAAACAGAGTGAAGCCCAAAAAATGAGGATGAAAAGGTATAAAGCGAGGCTTGTTTGTGATTAAGAGTAATGAGCCCAGGGCAAGAGAGATAAAGGACAAGGGAGCAAAAAGAACAAATTCAAAAAGCCCTAAAGTGTAATCGTAATTATGGGTAACGTGATAACCAGTGCGGAATAAAATCAGGCCCAGTTGGTCAAAGAAAGAGAACCAGAGTAAAGGATCAAACAAGAGAGCGCCGATGATAGCGGCTGTTAGAATTAATAAGGTTTTTTGCAGACGGAGATGATAATAAAGAAAGACAAGAAGAGGAGAAGCTATTAAAACGGTGGTGGGTGTCCTGGTAACAAAGCTTGTACCAAGAGAAAAGCCTAGCAAAAAAATCAATGATTTAGGAGTGGTTTGTTTTCGCTCATAGGCAAGCAAAGAAATAAAAAAAGACAGGGTAAGTAAAAGAGCAGTGACGGAGTTTGTGGGAGTAGAATAGAAATATAGTGGATGAAAAGAGAAAATAGTGCCCACAATAATCCACCAAAAAGAATGAGGTCTAAGAAGGTAAGCAGTTAAAGCGAGGGCGGCAATGATAAAGGAATTTAATATAACCAGTGATAAAGGGAGGCTTTCAGTTTTCAGGGAGGGATGAATTAATTGAATAAGTCCGCCAACAAAAACTATTGACATTCCCGGGTGGCCGCTGTAACGGTATTCACCAGCGTTGTCTTTAATGTCAAAGCTTAGGGGGCGCTTAGCAAGATCTTCGGCCATGTTCTCCAGACGAGGACGCCAGAAAGTAGCGTCAAAAATAGCGTAAGAGTGCCATAAGGTAAGTTGAGCAGCGACAGCAAATATTAATACGGCCAGGAATATAGAAACTGGTTTTTGGAAAAAAATTTTTCTACTGATCATTTTTCTTTTGAACTACTATTCCCCATTCATAGCCAGGTCCTATAGGTAAAATATTGTCTAAGCGCGAAAGGCTTAATAGAAAAGGGTGAATAATTTTAAGAAGAGCCAGCTCTTTACGATGGCGGCTAAGGTCGCTCATAGTTGAAGGGGACAAAGAAAGATTATAGCCGGAAGTTGTTTGACGGTGTTTGTTTTTCATTAAATAGGCTCCGTTATAAACAAGCTCGATCATTTCCGTGAAGAAAAAGGAATAAAGCTGAATATGTGTGATATTGTAGCCCGCATCCAGGAATAAGTCAGTTAGCTGTTGGCGAGAGAAACCGGTATGAATATGGCCGTGCGCGGCTTCGTCTATGTTAAATAACTTTTTGCCTATTACGCGCCAAAGATAGGTCTTTTCTTGGGAAGCGGGAGTAGTGAGGAGAAGATAGCCTCCAGGTTTAAGGAGGGCATGAAAACGTTTTAAAAATAAACCCGGATCGCGCGTGTGTTCAATGAGATCAAAGGCGGTGATTACATCATAGCTGGAGGGTAAATATTCTTTATCAAAAATATCAGTGGTATGAACTGGGCCAGAGACTATTTTGCCGACTTCCCGGGCAGAAGGTTCGTCGTTTTCAAGGAATTCCCAATTTCCGCCGAGGCGTTCCATAAGAAGGCTTAAGGTGCCTACGCCGGAGCCAACATCTAAACATTTGGTGCGGGGGACAATTAGTGGTTTGAGACGCTTTTTTATCCAGCGCCATTTAGTTTTCTTGCGAATGCTTACGGAGAATATTTCTATCTGCCAAGGAGTGATAGCCGCGTTATAGGCGTTGATTATCCGGTCGGCTACTTGATCCCATGAATATTTAGTTATGGCTTTTTGTCTTAGTTTATCAGCTAAAAAGTTCAGGGATTCTTTTTTATTAAGTAAGCTGATAACAGCCCGGGCAAGTTGTCCAGGGTTGCTGGTAGCGCCAACGTAATTGCCCAGCTCGCCTAAAATTTCCCGGTTGACTATGGTGTCAAAGGCCACGGTCGGCAAGCCGCAGGCCATGTAGTTATATATTTTCCCGTTGGCTTCTGTTTGAGATCTTTTAGGACTGACGGCGATGTCGCCAAGAGCAAGGTAGCGGGCGGCTTCTTCATAAGGAATCCGGCCGGTAAAGCGCACAGAATTGGATATGTTGAGTTTTTGGGCCATTTGAGTGTATTTGCTTATATTAGGGTAGCCCATAATTAAAAGAAGGCTGTTAGGAACAGCTTTTTTTATTAAAGGAAAAGCGCGGAGAAGATCATCAACGCCCTGGTAAGGGGTAAGTACGCCGAGAAAAACTATGACCACGCTATCAGCTGGTATGTCGAATTTTTTCATGAGAAGAGTATCTTTTTTGCCGGGAACGAAGACGCTGGTATTTACTCCGTCGCAGGCCATTTTTATGCGAAAAGAAGAAATGCTGGAGGCAATAAGCTCTTTATACATATTGCGCGACTGCACAAGAATGATATTAGCTCTTTTATTAATCCATTTTTCCAAAAAATACCAGAGGTTAGGGGCAAAAGAATAACGAACTAAAGGAAATTTATGAGCTATCATTTCTCCGGTGAGACTGCCTTGACAATCAAAAACCAGAGGGGATCTAATGATTTTGCTTATCGCCCAGCCAATTAAACAGCCTTCATGAAGGTGGCCATGAATGATGTCGGGTTTAAAGCGGAGGGCGACTGATAAAGATTTGAAGAAAAGGAAAATGTCCAAATAAAATTTATGCCAAGACGGTCCCACTGACGGGTTTTTATACCAAGGGAAACGGAAGATTCTGACTGTTTTGAGGCCGGGGAGGTTACGGCCAAGACCGTAGGTGACAATAACAACATCCAGGCCTTTTCTTTTTAAGGCCCAGGCCTGTTCGGCAATGTGTACGTGACAGCCTCGATCCGAGAAAAAGGGGGTAGGAGCGATAAACAAAACTCGCTTAATTGATGAAGACATGGTATTAGAATATAGAAAGTGGAAGTAAAGAGAAAAGGCCGGCTAAAAATAAACCCCCTTTAGGCAAGAGGGTTTGGGTAAGTTCTAATTAAATGTGTTTACTAAACTGCGTTGATGGCGTTAAGAACGAAGTTAACGATAACTATGGAGAGTCCGATGATTATCAGGCCTACGACGGTGTAAACAATGGTGTTGCGAGCCCGGCGGCTGGCATCTTCGTCGCCGAGGGAGAAGATGTAGAATATACCAGCTATGATGATAACGACTACTGCCACGACAGCAATAATTTCAAGAATAGAAACTATAACTTCCAGAATAATAGTAACCGGGTCGTCACCTGATGGTAAGCCGCTGACGGGTGGGACGGTGGGAATAGCATAAGCAGATGGCGCGCAAGCCATCAAAATGATTGAAATAAGCGGTAAAAAAAATGCTAGTTTTTTTATCATGAGTTTATTTATTTGTTGATGAATTTATTGTAGCACAAAGAAAAAAATAGGGGGGATTGGTACTGTGGAAAATTATTTAGCCGATGGCGTTTATGAAAAAGTTAGTAATAACCACAGATAAGCCAATAACAATAAGGCCAATCACGGAATATATGAGCTGGCGTTTGGCTTGATCGATGGCTTGCTGGTCTCCCTGGGCCGACATGTAGCGGACGCCCGCGATAATTACGTAGATAACGGCGGCTACTCCTAAGAGACTGATGAGTTTGCTGATAACGAATAGTATTTCGGCTACCAGGTTTTCTGGAGAAGCCGTGCCGATGACAACGTTAACTATCAGGTCGGCCAAGCCAATTAAAATTAATCCAGAAAGAGCATAAACTATTTGGTGCTTGGCCTGGGTGGTCTCCTGCTCCTCCCCGCGGGAAAGGATGTATTTGAAGCCAGCGTAGATGAGGAAGATGGCGGTGGCAATGCCGGAAAGAAGGATAGCAAGCTCTACATAAGGGGTTATTAGAGATAAAATGGCGGCCTGGCCAGCCGCGCCGCCGCTGGTATAGGTGGTAATTACGGCGTCTTTAATAACGCCCGACCCCAAGGCAACCACTATTCCGACGACAGCGAAAATAATCTGACGTTTGGCCTGGGTGGACTCCTGTTCGTCGCCGCGGGAAGAGATATATTTGAAGCCGGCGTAGATGAGGAAGATAACAGCGGCGGTACCGATAAGAAGGAGAGCGGCGTTGATAAACAGACTGGCGATATCTATGACCGGGGTGACGCCCTCACCGCTTTGGGAGCCAACGTCTACAATAGCCTGGTGGATAGTCCAGGAGCTTAGGGCCACGATAATACCTAAAGTAGCAAAAACAATCTGACGTTTGGCTTGAGCAGATTCCTGCTCGTCGCCACGGGAAAAGATGTATTTGAAGCCGGCGTAGATGAGGAAGATAACGGCGGCGGTACCGATAAGAAACAGAGCGGCATCAATAAAAAGGTTAATCAAAGGAATAAGATTACCAGCCAAAGTCTCTCCACCGGCACAGTTGATACCAAAAAAACCGCAGGCTACCGGTCCTCCCTGGCCAATAGGTATAACTTGAGCAAAAACAGGGAAAACTCCTAGAGCTAGAAAGGCCACGGCTGACACAAAAAATATTAATTTGGGCAGGGCTGGAATCATGGGTTAATTATAGTAGATTTTAGAAAGTGGCGGGTGTAACCGGGCTTATTGGTATATTTACAAGAGCGTTTATGGCAATGCCGGAGATGCCAACGATAACTATTCCTATAACGGAAAAAATTATTATTCGCTTGGCTCTTCTGGATTTTTCCTCGTCGCCGGAAGATATGACATAGTAATAACCTCCCAGGATTAGAAAGATTACGCAAACAGTTCCGGATAATATAAGCAGACCGTTTATGTAATTAGTGAGGCGCGAAATGGTATCAGTAGTTGTGGACCCAAAAGCTATAAAAGGGGCATTAAACCAAGGTTCATTTCCAGTAAGGGGGGGTGGAGGGGGTGCGACTTGAGCATAAGCAGGGGATGGAAAAAAGACGTAAAATAAAAAAGAGGCAAGAGATATTAGGAGTGCCTTCTGGAGATTTTTGGTTCGCATCTTGAGGCTATGGTCTAAAGAGCTAATATAACATTTACAATAATACCGGAAATTCCAATAACTAGTAGTCCCAGCAAGGCGTAGATAATTGTGTTCTTGGCTCGGCTGATTTTGCTTTCGTCGCCAGCGGCGATCATATACAAGTAGCCGCCGGCGACCAGGGCGCCAAAAGCGATAGCGGCGGCCGGGCCGATAAGAACAGTGTTAATAAAACTGATAAGCGGAGCGACAACACTACCAGCTCCTCCCCAGTTTTGACAAATGGGGTCATTAACATTACCAACAACGCCGCAAATAACTATTTGAGCGATCAAGTTAGTGGAATTGGCGATAAATAAGCCTATTATCGCGTAAAGAATAATTCTTTTAGCTCTAGCGGCTCTGCCTTCTTCACCAAGAGAGATCATATAGGTTATAGCGCCCCAAGAAAGGGCGGCGAAAGCGGTATAGGTTACAACAGTGGCCAAAATAGTAGTGATGTTTAAAACTACCATGGCAGGCGCAGGAGAAGTGAGTCCAGCCTGGAGACGTCCCCAGTTTAAGATAGCTTGGGTGTCGTTTAGAAAGTTGGCTGACGCGGACGAGGCATAAAAAGACAAGCCTAGAAAGAAAAGCGCTGTCGCCAAGCGCTTTGAAAATTGAAGAAGTGTTTCTTTGTTCATAAGAGCTAGAAGAGCGGTAAACCAAGAATGTTGCCAACTTCTATTATTATGGTTAGAGACAGACCAACGACTATAAGACCCATGGCCGCCCAAAAAATTACTCTTTTGGCCTGGGCGATTTCTGATTCACTGGTAGCGCCGCCTATTATTAATCGAATGCTTCCATAGGTTATGGCGGCAAGAGCGATTATGCCCACAAGCCCCAGAAAAAAAATAATTATTCTCTTTATTATGTCTATGATAAAGACTTGAGGAGGAACTTGTCCTACTCCAAGAGGGTCTTCAAACTGAAATTGGGCGCGAGTTACGGTTGGTAGTAAGAACGCGATAAAAAGTAGAAAAAGTGTAAAAGCGATTGTCGGGAAAACGGAAGTTTTTTTAATGAGTCGGCACATGAGAGTTACATAAGGTTAAGGGAAGGGGCTTTGTTGCCGGAATCTATTTTTTCTTCCGGAGCCGGTTGGTTTAGATGGTTAATTTGCTCCTGGGCACGGCCGAGGGCTTCGGAAGCAGTGGCGCCTCCTGTTACAATGCTGTCTATCATGGAGTTAAAAATGGCATCTGTGGCAGTTATGTCTGACCGGGGCCAGCTGGCGGCGGTTAAAGACTGTTCGGCGAAAACCCCGAGGATGGGATCGCGGGCGGTGGAAGTAATGGAATCGCGACGAGCCGGAGGAGAAGAAGTGTTTTTGCTAACAAGAGCGGCTGACTCGGCGTTGGTGAGATAGTGGACAAACCGCCAGGCCGAGGTGGGAGAGGAAGACTTACTAGAAACGGCATAGGGCCAATAGGAAGCGAAGTTGACTGTTTTGGAATCGGCTATCTGGGGCATAGGAGCGATGTTGAAATTCAGCCTGGGATTCTTGGCTTTAACGCTATCCATTTGATAAGCATAACTTAGCATCATGGCGCTTTTGCCGGAAGCGAAACTGTCAACGGAATAGTCTTGTTGCAAATTCCAGGTATAAACTTTCTTGGTTTTATTGGAAAAATCCGTGTAAAAAGTTAATGAGTTTTGGCTGGTTTCGTTATTGATATCGACAGAATAATCGGCTCCGGCTATAGGCAAGCCGCTCTGCATCATGAGTAATTGCAAGATATCAGGGGCCCGGTTCACGTTGGCGGCAGTGCCTAGGGCGGCGCCGCTTTGTTGAATGTTTCCAAAACGATCAACTTTGGTTAGTTTTTCAACTATTTCTTGAAACTGATCCCATGTTTTAGGAGGTTGGGCTATGCCGGCTTCATTAAAAAGGTCTTTGTTGTAATAAAGGGCTAGGGTGTCCACGCTGATAGGCAGGCCGTAAACAGCTCCGTCTTTAAGCATGTCTTGGGCGACAACATCTACAAACTCTTCCCGTAAAATCCGTTCGTCGATAGTTTCGGCGGAGGCAGGGCTTATTAACGGTTTGTAACGATCCACCCAGGTGTGGTGAATAGTAAAAATATCAGGTCCCCGTCCTGTGGCAAAGGCTTTTAGTAGTTTCTTTTCATAATCGGCCACGGAAGCTATTTTTTTATAAGAGATCTCAATGCCGGTCTGCTCTGTAAAAGAAGAAATGATTGGTTCAAGATAAGAGCTTTCTTCCCATAGACCCCACATAACGAGTTTTACATTGGCGGTAATGGGACTGTTTTCCGGACGGGCTTTACAACTAAAACCGCTTAGAGTGATGACGCTGACAATGACTAGTGTGGATAGGCTTATTTTTTTTAAGGCGCTGGCGGTCATGAGGTTTTTTTAAATAATAGACCAAAGTGGTAAGGGCTGGGGTTAAATTGTTTTAAGACAATAAGTTTTAATCTGGCGGCAATTTCTTTTACCTGTTTCAAAGAGACGCGAGTTTCCGGGGGGGGACCCACGGGGGTGCTGGCGGTATCCCATTCGATAACTATAATGACGCCGTTTTTTTTAGTGATGCGCTTGGCTTCCGTTAATATTTTTTCCGGGTCGGCTTGATAGAGAATATTGGCCACCAAGGTCCAGTCAGAGGTGTTGTTATCTAATGAGCTGCCTTGGGTGTGTTCGAGGTCGGCTCTAATAGTTTTGGTTATATCGCCAACTCCGGCCTGCTTGGCCCGGTTAAGAGCCTCCTGCAACATGTCAGGCAAAACGTCAACGCCGTAAACCTTTCCTTTGGAGCCAACTATTTTCGCGGCTGGCGTGAGATAGAAGCCGGCTCCGCAACCTAAGTGAACCGCAACCTGTCCGGCTGACAGCCCGAGTTCGCGCCAGAATTTTTCTGGTCTTATGAAGGAGGTTTTTTTGTTGATACTTGCCGTCACGATATTAATACATTAGCACAGAGTGAAGGCAATGTTGAGAAGGTGTTTACAGAATTCGTAATTTGTCTCAAAGGAATCCCTTCGGGATAATTTGTAGGGGCGGTGATATTATTCTTGTAGCCAGGTGGTAAAGGTGACTACCCTGCCACTCATGTCGGTAGGGTTCATAACTTTAACGCCTTGGGTTGATCGGCCCAGCTCGCTGATTTGATGAGCGCTAATTCTTATAACCTGGCCCCTTTCCGAAATGACAAGAACATCGGTTTCTTTGATATCTGACTTGTTGATAATGCTGGCGTTTACGACTGTGCCGGTCTTGGTTGTTATGTTGGCCGTTTTTATTCCGGTGCCTCCTCTTCCCTGGACACGGTATTGGCTTAAGGGAGTGCGTTTACCATAACCGTTCTTGGTGATAACCAAAACCTGACCGGCGGAGGCTTTTTCTTTGGGAATGATGTGCATAGCGATAACTTCGTCGTTTTTTCCTAAGCGAATGCCCCGAACGCCAGAAGCTGTTCGGCCCATAGACCTGATATGTGATCCTTTGAATCTTATCGATTTGCCCTGACAAGTAACCAGGAAAATTTGATCATTGTCTGAAGACGGTTCAACCCATTCCAAGGTGTCGTTGTTTTTAAGGTTAATAGCTTTAAGGCCGGTGCGGCGGATATTGGCGAAAGCTTTAAGAGGAGTCTTTTTAATCAGTCCATTTTTTGTAGCCATGGAGAGATGCTTGCTGGTTGTTTTTTCATCGGGGAGGGCGTGAATAGCGGTAACTTTTTCCCCGGGTCCGATTTCTATAAAATTCTGAATGGCGTTACCTTTGGCCGTGCGAGAAGTGGCCGGAATTTCGTAGGCCGGAACCATGAATACGCGGCCGGTGTTGGTGAAGAACAAAAGCCTCTTGTGGGCGGTGGTGGCGACAAAAAGATCAACAATATCTTCTTCTTTAATAGACATCCCCCTAACGCCTTTACCGCCTCTTCTTTGAACCCGATATGTAGAGGTGGCCAGGCGCTTTATATATCCTCCGCGGGTGATAATAATAATGTTAGGGTCGTCGGGAATTAAATCTTCCTGCGTAAAATCGGAAACCGGCTGGTTAAAAACACTGGTGTGACGTTCGTCAGCATAATTGTCTTTGAGGTATTGGTAGCCTTCCTTAACAATCGCCGTCACCTTAGCGGGACTTTTAAGAATTGAGTTAAGTTCGTGTATAAGGGCTCTTTTTTCTTTGAGTTCATCGTTTACTTTTTTTCTTTCCAATCCGGCTAAAGTTTGTAATCTCATTTCCAGAATGGCGGTCGCCTGGGCATCGGAAAACTTAAATTGTTTTCTTAAATTAGTATGAGCGGTTTCTTTGGTCTTGCTCTTTTTAATGGTAGCAATAACAGCATTGATGTGGTCGAGAGCTTTTGATAAACCCTCAAGAATATGAGCACGCTCTTTGGCTCTTTCAAGATCAAACTTTGTGCGACGAACTATTACCTCACGGCGGTGATTTATGTGGGATTCTAAAACCTCTTTAAGGGTCAAGACCTTTGGTTGCTGGCCTTCATCAACCAAAGCAAGCATGTTCACGTGAAAGGTTTTTTGCAGATCGGTAGTCACATAAAGACGGTTCAAAACCTTACGGGGAAAGGTGTCCTTTTTTAGTTCAATAACTATTCTAACGTCTTCTTCTTTGTCAGATTCATCTCGGATATCACGAATACCTTCCAGTCTTTTGTTTTTAACTGCTTCGGCTATCTTGATAATCAAATTAGCCTTGTTAACCAGATAGGGAATCTTTCGGATAATTATGCGGTAAGCACCCGCCTTCCCCTCCTCTATTTCAGCTAGAGCCCTGGTTACAACACGGCCTTTGCCGGTAGCGTAGGCTTGGGTAATTTCCTTTTTGTCAAAAATTGCTCCCCCGGTAGGGAAGTCAGGTCCTTTAATAAATTTCATCAAGTCTTCAACGGTGGCTTTGGGGTTGTCGATAAGGTAAATACTGGCATTACAAACCTCGCCGAGGTTATGAGGAGGCACGTTGGTGGCCATGCCGACAGCAATTCCAATAGTTCCATTAACAAGAAAATTAGGAAAAAGTCCAGGCAGCACCACTGGCTCCCGTCTGGTGCCATCGTAGTTGTCCGTAAAGTTTACGGTTTCTTTTCCAATATTAACAAGCATTTCATCAGCAAGCTTGTTTAGCTTGGTTTCGGTGTATCGCATGGCGGCGGGAGAGTCTCCGTCAATACTGCCCCAATTTCCCTGACCATTAATCAAGGGATGGCGCTGGGAAAAAATCTGAACCATGCGGGCTAACGCGTCATAAACGGCACTGTCTCCATGAGGGTGGTATTTACCCAGAACATCACCAACAACATTGGCTGATTTTCTGTATTTAGCTGTGGAACGTAGTCCCTGGCGCCACATTGAATAAAGGATTCTGCGACCAACGGGTTTGAGACCATCTCTCACATCGGGCAAGGCTCTTTGAACAATAACGCTCATTGAGTAGTCCAGATAGTTTTGTTGTATTTCTTCAGTTAGTTCTTGTTTATTGATTTTTCCAATGTAGTTTTTAGGACTTTCGTTTGTATTTTTTTTCTTTCCCATATTAATTGGTTATATCAACAGGAATGGTATCGGTAGGAATAGTACTGGATGTTTCATTAGTATTGTTACTTTTGTTTTCCATAGACGGGGTAGTTGATGTCTTTTTTTCTTTCTCTAATGATTTAATTTTTTCCAGGGCATAATTTTCTTCGGAATAATTTGGAATTGGCAATGAGGAGGGAGGATTGTTATTGCGTTTAATTATCCCTCCTATTTGGGGGCTGGGGATGGCTTGAAAATTTTCATTGATTGCTGTTTTTTCTTCATCAGAATTTGAATTCGTATATGTGAGTTGTATAGGTAGGAAAACAAAAAGCCAAATAAGTAATATAAATATACCGGTAACAGCGGTTGCTGAATACATAAAGCGATACTTTATTGAATCCGGTGATTTTTTTAAATCTGAGAGGTGTTTAAAAATTTTTAAAAGCATGTATTTAATTAAGGTGTAAGTTGAATTACATCAAGATTTTCTGGGGAAAGTTTGTTTTCTGAAATATTTATTTTGGATTGAGGAGTTTGGGGTTTAACGCCGATCTCTTTAATTAATTCTTTGGATGAAGCAAGGTTTTTGGTGTTTGTAGAAAATTGATAATTAATTGGAATTACGGCTTTGGGTTCAATAAGAGAAATCCATTTCATGGAAATATTTGAATCATATTTTTTTGCTTCGCATAAAGGAATAAAAAGAATGTCTATATTCGTATATTCCAATTCCTGAAGTTCTTTATCAGATAACTGACGATGAAGGGTGCCTAAATGGACAAGAACCATGTCCTCGATATGCCATCTTTGAATGGATCTTTCGCTGTTGTCTTCAGCATGCCAGCCAAGCGCGTAAAGAGTAAAGTGATTAATCGAATATTCACCCGGAGTGTTAATTATTATCGGGTTATTTTTCAAGGTGCTGTAATGTGACATTTTAGGGTCGGAAGGATTGGATAGAGCCACTATATCCGTGCTTACTCTAATGGGTTTATGACCGGTATCAGATGAATGAGGATCAATGACCAAAGTTTTACCTCTTGAGATGATTTTAATTGTATAGAAGCCGTGCCAGGAAATAATCATAAGAATATATATCAGTAGTTTAATATAGAGTGCTTAGATGTAAAAGCGCAAACAACATATCTATAAAAAATGGCCTGTATATAAATTTGCAAGACCACGATAATTATGTCATTATGGGTTATAATTATGAAAACGCAACAAGTAAAAACAAATTACGAGCCTATGGAAAAGCTTATTGCCGATAATGAGCAATTGGTTGAGTTGCCGCGGTTAGGGGATGTTGTAGTGGGCAACATTATAGATAAGGCTAAAAACGCCATGTATGTGGATTTGGGAGCTATTGGAGTAGGTGTTATATATGGAAAGGATCTTTTTGATGACCAAGAAACTTTTAGAAACGCAAAAATAGGAGATGTCATCGAAGCGTTAATACAAGATTTTGATAACGAGGATGACCTTATTGAACTTTCTATAAAGGATGCCACGCGAGAAAAGAGTTGGGAGAAGCTGAATACTAAACTTGATACGGGTGAAGTTATTGAAACTGAAATACTCGATGCTAATAAAGGAGGCTTGATTGTTAAGATAAACGGGGTGATGGGGTTCTTGCCAGTTTCCCAACTGGGTCCGGATCATTATCCCCGTGTCGAGGGCGGAGACAAGTCAAAGATATTTAATCGACTGAAAGATTATGTAGGAGAAAAATTTAAAGTAAAAGCTATACACGCTGATAAGGACAATGAAAAATTGATTGTTTCAGAAAAAGCAGTAATTACCGATGAGTTAAGCGGAATACTGAATACTATTAAAGAGGGCGATGTTATTAAAGGAACTGTTACAGGAATTGTTGATTTTGGAGTCTTTATAAAATTTAATAAAAAAGGGCAAGAATTTGAGGGACTAGTTCATATTTCCGAATTGGCCTGGCAAAGAGTTGATAATCCAAATGATTTTGTGAGAGTGGGCGATAAAATTCAGGCTAAAATAATAAGTGTTGAAGGTCTTAAAATTTCTCTTTCAATTAAACAAATGAAAGAGGATCCTTGGATAAAGGCTTCTGATAAGTATAAGATGGGCATTAATGTGATGGGTAAGGTTATAAAGACAACAGCGTATGGTGCGTTTGTACAGGTTGGAAAAGACTTAAATGGGCTCTTGCATGTTTCAGAGATTCCTTTGAAAGAAGGTCAGATGGTTCATGATGCTATTACGGTTGGCGATAAGAAAAAATTTAGAATTATTTCGTTTGAGCCGAAAGAGCATCGGCTTGGGTTGTCTTTATTGAAACCTAAGACGAAAAAGAGTGATTCCAAAAAAGAGATTGAAGAAAAAACAAAGCCAGTAAAGAAAGAGAAAAAATAATTTGGGTTGGTTTTCAGGTTTAACAAACCACTGCTCGTGATGAGCTTGTTTTTGGTTTGATTTATTGTGTGATAATTGCCAGGTGAAGATAGCTTTTTGGGTTAGCTTTGTCGGATTATAAAAAACTCGATTACCAGTAAAGATAACCGAGCGCGGATCGTCATGGTAGGCTGGCTTGGTGGCGTTGTTTTTTAAAGTACGAAGCTAACAGAAGACTGTATCCGAGTAGAAAGTAGCCTAGAAAGATCGTTGCGTTACATATATAAGGGCCTGTTTTTATGATTATCATTGTTAACGAAAGCAAAGATGCGCCAAAAGAACTGATTAGGGCCAGGAAAAAGCTTGTCTTGTTGTTAAGCAGAAATGATTTTGAATTTCTGGGGCGAGGCCATAGAATCTCATAAGTAAACAAAACAGAGGCGGTGAGAGATAGTCCAATTACAACAACGGTTAGCGCGTTAGACAACATAAAGAGCTCCTTAAGTTGAGAGGGTACTTAAATTGTTACTGTGTAACCAGGGATTATATTATCAGAAAACTTATTAAAGGTAAATTGGTCGAATTCCCTCACCTAAAATCTTACCCCCGCACCAGACTCCGGTCCGGCTGGAGTTGTGGCCGGAAGAAACTGTCCCCTGTTTTACCGAACTAGACCTAGTCACCTACTGCGGTCCCGTTAACACCGGAGAGTACGTTTTAACCCTGTCGGTAGTGGATATTGCGCTATCTGGATTGAGCACGGCGCTGTCCTGGGTCGGGACCAGCAGAGAATCTGCACTGCTCTGGAGGAAATTAAAGACCGCTTGCCTTTCCGGTTGCGAGGGATAGATCTGGACAACGATTCGGGCTTCATCAACTACGGTGATGCGGCCGTCATATTCCGCCCGTCGAGTTTATCCGCTCCCGGCCTTACCGCAAGAATGATAACGCTCATGTGGAGCAGAAAAACTGGAGTACGGTCAGGCAGGTGCTGGGTTACCTGCGATCGAGACGGAAGAGCGGCGGCAGGTAATGAAGCAACTATATGCCGGACCGCTTAGGGATTTTTCAGCCGACCTTGAAACTTAAAGAGGAAAAGAGGGTTGGAGCCAGAGTCATTAAACACTATAATCAGGCGCAGGCTCCTTACCGACGGGTTATGAAATCACGGAAAGTATCGCCCCGCAAAAAAGCCGAACTAAAAAACAGTATGAGAGTTTGAATCCGGTTGCCGTCAAAAGAGAAGTAGCTAAACTGATTAATGAGATCTTTAACCTTAATCGTCACTTGGTCAGAGAGCGGCGGAATGGAAAGAAAGAACGGCAGCTACGGTAAGGTTTTTAATTGAGGGAATACGTTGGTTATTTTATAAAACAAAAAAGCCTGCCTAGTTTTTTAGGCGAGGCGTAAAGATTGTTGAGATATGTTAAGTTTTAATCAAGGTCACTTAAGCTGATCAGAAAAGCAAGAAAGCCAAGCAAGAAGAACAGTCCGAACCCAGACAAGAAAACCTAAGCGGGTATTTTGTTGTTGATGAAGAATAACAACGCATAGCCATGTCAAATGATTTAACTATGATACTGAATGCGTTTCGGTTGAATGATTAATTTAGACACCAAAACTGCTGGTGATAATTCCGGTATCACCTCCTCACTTCGGCCTTTCTTTTGATCATGAACTTTCTGTAGAAGGGCTAACCTTTTTTCAATCCGTCTCTTCAGTTCAGCTGGATTTAGAGACTCATAAATCTGTCGCAACTCTGCTTTCCGAGTGGAACTGGTTTTGTTTGATTTCATCAATCGGGCGTAAGGTGTTTTAGTTCTATCATATTTCTTCTTAATTTTTCCTTTCACTCTCGTTTTTGATTCCAGTTTAATAACTGGTTGAAAGAAATTTTTGTATAGCGTTAACTCATGGTGATACAGAGCAGACAGAATTTTTCTTTCCGCTTCAGTATCATGGCGCAGATAGCCAGCTTGCTGCTGAATGTGAGTCGAGTTATTTTGCTTACAAAACAGTTGTCGTTTTCTGGTAGGGCCGAGAACGGGACAAGTTGATCTCTTTATCCTGACCATACTGAAAGATATGATAGTTCGTGAGGTTACTACCGTTATCCGGATGCATCTCTGTCCAGCTGAAAGGGCTGTGTTTTCTGGCCTTGTCGATAGCAGTCAGCGCTCTACGCCGGCCTTTGCCCATGACGGCGTCACCTTCTCACCAACCGGAGAATATAAATGGTGGAAGAGGTAATCTGTTTTAATTTTTCTGCCACCTCATCGGAACAGACCAGCTCCCCTGATTTTCTTAGGCGGTCGGTCTCTTCCCGCAGGGAAATGACCAGTCGCTAACTACAGGGATAATCGAACATTTTTCACATCTTGGCCAGAGCGACTTTGCCTTTATCGTTGTAATGCTCTTGTCTATTCTTTCTTTCCTCTTTCGTTTTGGTTTTAACTTTCTCTTGGAATTTCTTAATGGCGTACTTTCGCTCTTCGCCGGTGTTGCGGCAGTACTCGTCTAGGATTTTGCCCTTTTCTTTTTTACTTGCCTTGAGATATCCATGTCCTAATGTGTCCATATATTGTTACTTAGAGATTAAGTTCATCATGATAATTTTTGACTTAGGATATTAATTTATCCAGCCAAGTCTATTATTCTTTTTGATGTCATGTTATATCATTTAACCAGTAGTACTTCGGTGTCATATTAGGTGATGAAATGCGTAACAAGTGGAGGTTGCCATAATGAACGCGGAAGCGGCTCGCATATAACCTTTGTAAATAATCGTTTCGGCTATTAATACTAAGCCAAAAAGAAATAGAAGTATGAGGAGGACCGCGGATATAAAAGATAGGACCGGGGTGGCGATGACAAGAACCTTGTAAAGCATAACCATCTTCTTAAATTGGAAGGGGCGATATTTTTATATGATGATAGTATATTAAGAGAACATATTATTTAGCAGGACTTTTAAACTTAACCGCACCAGTATTCCATTACATAAATTATACGGGTGAAACCATGTGTCATAATTCAGATTGATCGGGTAATGACAACCAGACAAAATTAATGTAAAAGGGCGCTAGAATACCGGCTAAACTAGATATTAATTCTGTTTCGCCTGTGTTGGTTTAGCTAATTTTTTCGTTACGGCCTACGCTGGCCCCTTCGTCGTATGTTTTATACGACTTAATTTGCCTCGACACTGGCTAAATGTGAAAACTCTACAATGACAAATGAGACTAAAATGGTGAGCGGGAAGATGTCGGGGACGGCGGATTCGAACCGCCAATCTCCACGTCCCGAACGTGGCGCCTTGCCGTTAGGCCAGTCCCCGGGATGATTGATATTAGAATATAGAATATAGAATCACGAATCAATTATCAGAATGGGTTTGAAGTTGTAGCCTGCCACGCAAAGTCCCTTGTGCCAGCAAGGAGCGAAGTGTGGACCAGAGGGGAGTCGAACCCCTGACCCCTACAATGCGAATGTAGTGCTCTACCACTGAGCTACTGGCCCGGGCGATGATTTAGAAATATTATCAGATTATTTTTGGCAAGCAAATTACTATTGATCCCGGGGGTATTATTTCCATAGTAGTAGGCTCCGGTGCGGGCGCGCGCAATGTAAATATACTAAAAGGACATATTATTTTAAATAGTAAAGGCCCCTCAACTTGCTTCGCTACCTCAGGTTTCTTCTCCTCCTAGTGAATGCAAAAGCTTGTTATTTAAAATAATATTTTTGCAAGTGGTTTACTCGTAGCTCCTCACCCACATGAAAGCACCTGTTACCAGACACCCTGGTTCGCTCATT
>CAYMOF010000019.1:0-18884 GCA_964392095.1 uncultured Candidatus Saccharibacteria bacterium
GCCTGTTGGCGGCGCTGGTTTCAGGAGACCTTACTTCAAGTTTGTGAGTAGGTACTGATTTCTAGGTTTACAGGAGCTGTTTTTTTATGTATGGATTAATATTGCAATGTATTAACTTAGGATTATGAGACGCAAGCCAAAAGAAGACAAAACTATAATTCTCCGGCATAAAAGACTGCCTTTAAGACAAAGAAGGCTGGGTAGTATTTCGAAGGCTTCAGCGAAGCGCTTTTTCCTATATTTAAGGTTTTTAAGTAGTAAATTCAGCAAGGGATACAGAGAAGTTACCCGGATTTTGCCTTCTTCTCATTACGCGCTTTTGGCGATAGGTTTTGCCGCTGGTTTGGAGATGATATTTGCTTTGCAGAGATGGGTAATATTAATAGCCGTTCTAGTGGTTTTGGTGATTATAACTGGGGTAATTATTGTTATCGCGGAAGAGAAAAAAAGGTTTATTCCGACTCAATCTATATTGCCGATTTTAGCAACGGTGGGACTAAGCGGCTTTGCTTTTTTTCTGCCGACCACGCCGATTTTGCATTTATACATAATAGCCGCCGGATTAATTCTTTTCTTTTTGCTTAAACATGGAGTCCGGCAGGCTTATCCGATATGGAATTGGGGAATTTCTTTAGTGGTGTATTTTTTAAATGTTTCTTTTTTCCTGGGCCTAAGGTTTTATTTATATATCCCGGTTGTTTTATTACTTTTTATAACAGCCGTAATATCTTTTTTAATGTCTTTGCAGTCCTTAAGGCGGCTAGCTAAGGGGATAACCGACGTTGTTTTGCCTTCTCTGGCTATCGGTCTGGTCTTAACGGAAATTGCCTGGGTGCTTCAATTTTTGCCTTCACATCATCTGATTCAAGGTGGAATATTAACAACCTTTTACTATGTTTTGTTTCATTTGGTAAGTTTGAGCTATACAGGAAAAATAACCAGACGTGATATTATTGAATATGTGACTATCGGTTCAATGGCCTTAGGGGTTATTATTATGAGTGCCCAGTGGATATAGACATCAATTAATTATGCAATTATGGATTTGATTAAGCAAAAAAATGAAGGGGAACAAAAGATAATTAAGATTTCTTTGAGCTTAGCCGCTCTGGGAATAGCGGGAATTATATTGCTGGGTATGGCGGGGGGTTTCGTTGCCAGTAGTTTGTGGCAGCCAACGGTTCCTTTGAACGAGGAAAATGGGCAACTAGTTACTACTATAAAAGAAGTAAAAGTAACGCCTAATACGGCTGTTGTTGACGCTGTTAAAGGAACACAAGAGTCCGTGCTTTTAATTTCTCAACAAAGAGAAAGTAGCCCTGTATTTTACGCAACGGCCACGGTGATAACAAATGACGGATTGATAGTGACGGCGGGCGATGTGCCTACATTAAATGTTTTTGCCTATGATAGCAGGGGAGGATCTATAAAGGCTGATTTTTTGGGCAGAGATGAGGTATTTGGCCTGGCTTATTTCAGATTGACGAAGGGAGTTTTTTCTCCTCTTGATATAAGCAATCAAGGCGTGCCAATCGGGTATAATTTGATGGCAGTGAGTAAAAACGAGATCACCCAATTGCCTTTCGCCGCGAATTACAGAGTAAATGAATACATTTTGCCCCCGAAAATAATGCCGGACGGTGTACAAAGAATAATGAAAGGAAACGCGATAGGCGACAGGTTGCGGCAAGGAAGTCCTTTAATAGATGAAGAAGGGAAAATGAGCGGAATTATTGTTAACCCGCAAGCCGGTTTGGCCTTGCCCCCAAACGCGGTTAAAAACAGCTTGCAGAGAGTTGTGGAAGGGAAGCGTGAATACAATCCTTATAAAGAGTTGGGTTTTGCTGTGCGGCATGATTTTATAAATTTGGATAAGGAAAACGAAAATATTTACGGAGCTATGGTTCAATCGGTGAGCATAAGATCTAAGGCTAGTCAGGCGGGGCTGGAATCAGGAGACGTGATAGTAGCCGTGGAGGGAGAGAGGCTTTCCTGGGATAAGAATATATTAACCGCGATTTCTAAAGAGCCGCCCATAAAGTTAG
The DNA here is from genome assembly GCA_964392095.1 of uncultured Candidatus Saccharibacteria bacterium. Classification (GTDB taxonomy): domain Bacteria; phylum Patescibacteriota; class Andersenbacteria; order UBA10190; family UBA10190; genus CAYMOF01. The sequence goes on from CAYMOF010000019.1 coordinate 2,046, forward strand.
ACATATTAAGAGATGCAGATAAGTTGACTATCACGATAGATGATTAAGTGGCCAGCAAAAGCATTAATATCCGCGAGTTTGGTTTTTGTTGTTTTTACCACGTTTTCTTTGGCTCAAGAGATGAACAGAAGAATTCAAGTGAAGCGGGAAGTGGCTCAATTAGAACAGGAGGTTAAAAAATTGAATAAGTCTTTGGTGGAGATGGAAAACCTAAATCATTATTTTAGTTCAGACGCTTATAAAGAAAGAATGGCCAGGGAAAAATTAAATTACCGGGCCCCAGGAGAGGAAGTGGTTATTGTTCCCGAAGAAGGGTGGCAGAAAAACGAAGACATTTCTTCTGAAGAAGAGTTGTCAAAAGATATGCCGATGCCTTTGCGCTGGTGGAACGCTTTTTTCGTAGATCCCCAGAGGGATAATTTTGAAAAGCTTGAAATATGAAAAAAAGTAGATCAGTGATGTGGATGTTAGGGATGGGGAGCCTTGTTTTGATTTTATTTTTATTGTGGGCGGTTATGTGGTCCTGGGTGTTAATAAGTTCAAAGACTCCTAATAATAGGTTGTCTGCTTGGCCGGTGTGGCCGGTGGCTTGTGGTTCTTATGGATGTGTTAGTTCATCGACTTGGCAAAAGCACTATCAGGCAATGACGGCTTTTTCTAAATTAGCTGATAAAGAGAAGCCGTCTCGGGAAGACTCTTTAACCACCCTTGTCCGGCAAAAAATGGTAAGGGGGGAAATTCCCGGCAAGTTAGTAACCAAAGATGATGTCAAGAGATATCGCGAAGAGGTGTTGAAGTTAACCGACGAATCTCTTGTTAATGAAAATATGAAGCTGACGATTGATGAATACGATAAATTAGTTATCAGGCCATTGCTGGAGCAAGAAGCTCTTCGCGAACAGTTAAAGTTAAATCTCGGAAAGCTTTTTGCTAATTTGGCAAATAGCCGTAAGGTGTATGTGTTGCCAATGGGGTTGATGTGGGATGAGTCGAAAGCAAAAGCAACGCGAGCTAATTAACATTTTTACGCGGGTATAGTTTAGTGGCAGAACACAACCTTCCCAAGGTTGAAGCACGGGTCCGATTCCCGTTACCCGCTCAAGATCTTTAGAAATTTGAAATTAATGTCGATTAAGGCTAGCATGAATTATTCATCTGTTCTAGAGTGGGTGAATTTGTTTTGCACTTTGGTTTCTAAACCGCTTTTCAGGAGGAGAAAATGGCCAAGAAACGAAATGGAAGAAGGGAAAATGCGAAGAAGCGGTCGGGAAAAGAAAAAAAAGGAGGTGGAACGAGGTTTGGTGACGGGCAATTAAGCACAGCGCCGGGGGTTGCTCCCTCTCTTGAGGAATATGAAATAAGGAAATGTCTTGAAGCCGGGAGAAGCACCGCTCCAAGGATTGAGTTTCGCCACTATTATGAACAGGGGGACAATATATAGAAAGTAATTTATGGAGGGGTTATGGGCCAATTTGGCCCTTTTTTATTTGTGTTTGCTATTGACAGTAGCGCACTTGTGAATTATAAAAAATCCATGATTTTGGAGTACTTTGTAAAAAGTGAAAGTGGTATTTAAGACAGTCTTAGCCTAGTGCGCCAGGGCTTTACAGTTGGCGCCATTGCTTTGAGAAGGAGTGAGGTATGAGAAGATTTTTGTTTTCCTCGGCGTCTTTGGTTGTGGCGGTTCCAGCACTAATGCTGGGACCGGAATTTTTCGTTAACCAAGGTGTCTCGGAAGAAGCCGTTGCTAGTACTATGAAAATGGTGGCGATTGTTTCCGTCGGTGCCTTGGTTTTGGTGGCTGTTTGTTCACTGCTCTGCAAGCTCGCGTGCTGTGCGCCCAGACATTAAACAGAGTAGTCCGCAAGACCCACAGTCATGTTTATTTGCTCTTAAGCCTGCTTGTCTAAGAAGATGAGTGGGTTTTTTCTTTAAATGCAAATTCATTCTGATAAGCACCTTGCGTAATAGGAAGACTATTATTACGCTAGATAATGAATTAGTTTTGTTTTTTATGGGTGCTGGAAAAAATTTTTTAGTAAGCCTGCTGGCCGGGGCCGTGGGGGGCATCTTGGTTATATTAGTAGTGTCAAATAACCCTAATGTTGGCACTGTGTTTAATAGTGGTGGTGAGTTAAGAAACAATGAATCTCTAAACAAAACAGAGACTCAACAGGAAAATGAGGGTGCGTCTATTAGGAGTTATGAATCAGCGATTATTAACACGGTGGAGAAGGCCAATCCGGCTGTTGTTTCTATAGTGGTGACTAAAGACGTGCCTATTATAGAGAGATATTACGAGGAGTCTCCCGGCAGCCCTTTCGATTTATTTGATAATTTTTTCAATTCTCCTTTTGACAATAATTCTTTTAGCCCTTGGCAATTTAAGGTTCCCCGGTATAGACAAAACGGAACGGAAAAAAGGGAAGTGGGCGGCGGGTCAGGGTTTATTATATCAAGCGAAGGTATGGTGATAACTAATAAGCACGTGGTTTCCCAAGATGACGTTGAATATACGGTGCTAACAAATGACGGCAATAAATACAACGCTGAAGTCGTGGCTAGGGATCCTGTTTATGATTTAGCCGTTATTAAAATAGAAGCTGATAATTTGCCTTATCTTGAATTCGGGGATTCTTCACAATTAAAGGTGGGACAAACAGTTATCGCTATTGGCAACGCTTTGGCTGAATTTAGAAATACCGTTTCGGTGGGAGTTATTTCCGGCTTGTCGCGCTCTATCGTAGCCGGAAACAACATGGGACAATCCGAGCAACTGGATGAAGTTATTCAAACGGACGCGGCAATCAATCCTGGAAATTCAGGGGGACCGCTGGTTAATCTTGACAGGCAAGTAGTGGGAGTGAATGTAGCAGTCGCCTTGGAATCGGAGAATATTGGCTTTTCTTTGCCGTCTAATTTAGCTAGGGGCGTAGTGGATTCAGTTAAAGAAAAAGGCAAGATTGTCCGTCCTTATTTAGGAGTAAGGTATGTCAAAGTTACTCCCGCGATTAAGAATAATAATAATCTGCCGGTAAATTATGGGGCTTTGGTTATAAGAGGGGAGAGTGTTGAGGATCTGGCGGTGGTGCCGGGATCGCCGGCGAATAAGGCGGATATTGAAGAAAACGACATTATACTTGAGGTTGACGGTGTAAAATTACAAGAAGGCAAGACGTTGGCAGGTGAAATAAGAAAAAAGAATGTCGGGCAAAGTGTTGCTTTGAAGGTTCTTCATAACGGCGAGGAAAAGGAAGTAGAAGCAGCCTTGGAGGAAATGCCGGAAAAAAACGAGGAATAGGATTACATGGATTTTAGAAACAAAGTTTTAAAATTAGTGGCTCGGATTCCGTCGGGGCAGATGAAAACTTATAAGGAGATAGCCAGGCTGGCAGGCAGGCCGCGAGCGTATGGGGCCGTAGGCAATATTTTAAACAAAAATAAGAATACTCGAATTCCGTGTCATAGAGTTATTAGGTCTGATGGATTAATAGGCGGTTATAATAAAGGAATTAACAAGAAAAATTTTTTTTAAGAAAAGAAGGAATTAATATTTAAATTATGATGAAAATTACCAGTCCCGTTTTTGAAGAAAATGGATTAATTCCAGCCCAATATACTTGCGACGGACCGGATATTAATCCGCCTCTTAACATAGAGGATGTTCCTGCCGGGAGCAAAAGCCTGATTCTTATTATGGATGATCCGGATGTGCCTAAGGAGGTTAAAGAGGACGGTGTTTGGGATCATTGGGTGGTCTTTAACATTCCTCCTGACACAACTCAGATTATTGAAGGGCAAGAACCTCAAGGCATACACGGGAAAGGAACTAGTGGTAATTTGCAATATCACGGGCCATGCCCGCCGGATGGTGAACACAGGTATGTATTTAAGTTATACGCTCTTGATACCGAATTGAATTTATCGGAAGGAGTGATAAAACAGGAAGTGGAGACAGCTATAAAGGGGTATGTTATTGAAGAGACAAAATTAGTGGGATTGTATAAGCGGTAGTTTTATACATTAATTTGTGTTTTAGTCAAGGTTTGGCTATATTAGGCCTAAGCCGCTTTAGCTAAGTGGCTCCTGCCGGCCGGCAGACAGGGAGCAAGTTTGGTTCGTTTAAATACTTGAGTGATTTAGGCCAGCCTGGCTCAATGGTAGAGCAGCACATTCGTAACGTGCAGATGAGGGTTCGATTCCCTCGGCTGGCTCATGGATATCGAAGAGGCAAATAAAAAAATAAATAAAATTAACAGGCGGCTGGGGAAACTTGCCGACTGTCTTTGAATTGACTGAAAAAGAGTCAAGAATTAAAGACATTGAGAAGGAACAAAGCAAGCAGGGTTTTTGGTCGGATCAGCAAAAGGCCGCTGAATTGTCTCGGGAGTTAAGCGAGCTTATAGAAGAAGTTGAGTTTATCGACGGATTAAGGAGTAGGTTGATTGAGGTTAAAGAATATTATGATTTATTAAATACATACGAAAGCGATGTCAAGACCAAACAGGCTTTTATTGATGATGTAAATCGGCTCGAGGAACAAATTAAAAAAAAAGAAAAAGAGTTGCGGTTTGATGGCTCTCACGACAAAGCAAACGCGATAATAACAGTACAGGCGGGGGCGGGAGGAACAGACGCGCAAGACTGGGCAGAGATTTTAGAAAGGATGTATTTGCGTTTCGCTGAAAATAATAATTGGAACACAGTGATTATTGACCGCTCGCCGGGAGAAGAAGCGGGTATTAAAAGTAGTACTTTTATGATGGAGGGTAAATATGCTTATGGATATTTAAGAGAAGAACACGGAGTTCACAGGCTGGTTAGGCTTTCTCCCTTTAATGCTGACAATTTAAGACACACTTCTTTTGCTAGGGTTGAGGTGTTGCCGGAAATACCGCCAAAAGAATCTGTGGAAATTGACCAGGGCGATTTGGAGGTTGATACTTTTCGAGCGAGCGGAGCCGGGGGACAGCATGTTAATAAAACCAGTTCGGCGGTGAGAATAAAGCATGTTCCTTCGGGTATAGTAGTGCAATGCCAAAGTCAAAGATCCCAGGCGCAAAATAAGACGCGGGCTTTGTCGGTGTTGTTAGCTAAATTACAAAAAACGGCGGAGGTCCAGCATGTTGAAAAACTAAATGAGGTAAAAGGAGAGTCAAAAGACGCCGCCTGGGGAAATCAAATAAGGTCTTACGTAATGCATCCTTATACTATGGTTAAGGATCATCGCACTAAAAAAGAAGAAGTAAATATAGGTAAAGTTTTGGATGGGGATTTGTCCGGTTTTCTGGAGGCTTAATATGTTATAATGGCTGGTGCATTATTTAAAAAGGTCAGATGATTGAATTTTCTAATATTACCAAGAAATACGGACCAAAATCTTTTGCTCTTGATAACGTTAGTTTGAATATACCAACGGGTGATTTTGTTTCCATTGTTGGGCAGAGCGGGGCCGGTAAATCGACAGTGTTAAAACTCATTTCGGCGGAAGAATGTCCATCGGCAGGGAAAATCACAATCGACGGCTGGGATATAACTAAAATTAAGAAATGGCAAGTACCTCATTTGCGCAGGCAAGTAGGGGTTGTTTTTCAAGATTTTAAGCTTTTGCCCAAAAGAACAGCCTATGAAAATGTTGCTTTTGCTATGGAAGTGGGGGGCGCTCCCAGAAAGGAAATCCGTGAATCAGTGCCTCATATTTTAAAATTGGTTAATTTGGTGGACAGAGCGGCGGCTTATCCTAACGAGCTGTCAGGCGGCGAAAAACAAAGAGTGGCGATTGCCCGGGCCCTGGCTTTTAAGCCACAAATATTGTTAGCTGATGAGCCCACGGGCAATTTAGACGCTCTTCATTCATGGGACATAGTTCAGCTTCTGATGAAAATTAACAAGCTGGGAACAACTGTTCTTTTAGCTACACACAACGATGAAATAGTTAATGCTCTAAAGAAAAGAGTGGTTACATTAAACAAGGGCAAAGTAATGGCGGATAAGCAGGGGGGGACGTATAAATTATAAAAATACTAAAATAATTAAATAAGAAACAAATAATAAATTAATAAATAATAAACAGTGATGAGTGATCAAGGATTATCATTAACGTAATGTTTTCATGTTTTAAAAATGGATTTTGGGGTTTAGGTTTGTTTTGGATTTGGGTTTTGTAATTTAGAATTTAGTTTATGATTGGTGTTTCTTTTTTTAGAATTTTCAAGGCGGCGATAAAGAATTTTGTGCGCAATATCTGGCTGTCCACAGCTACTACGGTAGTTATGACAATAACTTTGCTTATCGTGCTGTTTCTTTATTTCGGCAATGTTTTGGGGCTGGAGATAATAGAAAATGTGGAGCAGAAAGTTGATCTATCTCTCACTTTTAAAGACGAGATTTCAGAAGGACAAATTGCCGCCTTGCAGAACGAAATAGAATCATGGTCGGGAGTTAAAAAAACACAGGTTATCTCCAGTGAAGAAGCTTTGGAAATATTCAGGCAAAAGAACAAAGACAAGCCATTTATAGAAGAATCTTTAAGCGAATTAGCGGACAATCCTTTGCCGACCAGCTTGTTTATTGTAGCTGAAGATCCGCAACAATATGAAGGCATAGCTCAAAGGCTGTCGGCCGAAAAATACAGTCCGGTGGTGGGAAATGTGCACTATGAGGATTCCAGAATCGTAATTGAGAGGCTAATTGCTATTATTTCCATAGTTAAGAACGTCGGCATTATCATCACGATGATTTTTGCTTTCTTGGTGGTTTTGATAATGTTTAATACTTTAAGATTGGCTATTTATAGTTTTCGGGAAGAGATTGACATTATGAGGTTGGTGGGAGCATCGCGATGGTTTATAAGGGGACCGTTCTTGTTGGAAGCGATTTTGGTGGCCTTGCTTTCAGTTATTATCGCCAGCGGGTTAGTTTACAGCCTGCTTTATATTGCTTCGCCGTATTTGGAGAAGTTCTTTTTTGCCGGTTACGCGCAAGAAGGAGCATTTAATATTTATCAGTACGGGTTAGAAAACTGGATAACGGTAATTGGTTGGCAGTTGGCAGTGGCGGTTGGTTTGGCCATCTTTAGCTGTTTAATTGCGGTGCAGAGATACCTGAAGTAGAAGATAGAAAATAGAAATTGGAAAATAGATTTTTAAAGTCGGTTTAAGACGTCGACAAGGGAGGGAGGAACTTCTTCTACTCTAACTAGGTCGGCCTGGCTAATGAGGTCGTAAACATAAGGAAGGTAATGGGAAGAACTGGTGGTTATCCTTAAACGGTGACCGGAAAAGCGAGAGGTGGGAATCAGGCGAGCCTCGACGACACCCCGAGAGCTTCTTAGTTTGCGCAGAAGATCATATCTCAAACCTTCGATCCAGGCTTCGAGAACGCGAGGAGAGGATATTTTCGCGGCTATATCTTCCAGGTATCCATAGTGGCTCATTGTTCCTTTATGAAGAAGCAGTAGGGATAAAGATAATTTTTCCGCAGTTTTGGTGAGTCGCGTCGAAATTATGACGGTTCTGTTAAGAAAAAGGTCTTGCAGGATCTTTTTAGTGGTGTCTGCTCCCCAAAAATCAGCTACATCGTCTAACAGCACCAGGGGGGTATTGGAAAGAGCAGCGCGGGCGATGTTCAGTTTTAGGCGCTGTGAAGTAGATAGGTTCTGAGCGGGAGTAAATAGAAAAGCATTCATTCCCAGGTAGTCGGCGGTTTCGTTTATGCGAGCGGGAGAATTGGGAATGTTGTGGGTTTTGGAAAAACTAGTCAAAACCTGATGACAGGTTTCTTTATTAGGCTCGGTCTCCTCTATTGACACGTATCCGGCGGACAGATCGCGGTTAAGCTCTAGCGATTTGCCGTTTATTTTTATGGATCCGGAGCCGGGTTTAATGTTGCCGGATAAGGCCCTTAAGAGGGTGCTTTTACCGGAGGCTTCACGGCCAAAAAGAGCTGAGTGAGATCCCTGGACCAGCTGAAAAGAAATGTTTTGCAGGACATTTTTTTCTTCCTGACGCATACCAACAAGGCGTAGGGGGGCAGGGGTTATTTTGTAATTAATATTAAGACGTCGAACATTGACGAAGGCAGGAGGCTTCATGGTTTTGATTATAGCACAAGGAGGGGATAAGATTTTAATTCCTAATGACCAAAACCCAATATCCATTCAATGACCAATTCAAAAAATCCAAATTTAAAAATCTTGAAATTTTGGGGTTTGTAGTTCAGTGTTGGTAATGGAGGGGCCAAGTGTGGACTTGGCTCGTTTTTGTTCTTCGTCAACTGAAAAGGGAGAGTAACAATGTTTCCCAATGGTTTTCGAGCGGCTTTGGCAGCCAGGCAGGAAGAGATTGATTCGCTGGTGTGCGTGGGACTGGATCCGTTGGTGGAAAAGATTCCTTCTGGCCTAAACATTGATTTGTCCAATCCAGGGCTTTTAGCTGAGGGTATCTATGATTGGATGAGGAGTGTTGTTGATGCGACGGTTAAACATGCTAGCATGTTTAAGCCTCAGATAGCTCACTGGGAGTCGTTTCTGTATGGTACAGACGCCTTGCGTGAACTGATTCTCTATATTCATCAAAAATATCCTGAGGTGCCAGTATTTTTGGATGCTAAGAGAGGTGATATCGGCAGAACCCAGCAGAGGTATCAGGAAGCTGTCTTTAAGCTTCTGGGAGCAGATGGAGTGAATTTTTCCCCGTATATGGGGTGCGACTGTATGAAGGGCCTGGTTAGCCCACAGTATTCTGGAAAAGCGCTGGTGGGGTTGTGCTATACGAGCAATCCAGCCTCTAGGCAGGTTCAAGATGTTATGCTTAGAAATGGAAGTCTTTATTGGGAATTTATTGCTCAGGCAACTCTGGACTGGGCACGTGGGCTGAAGGTCGTTAAGGACGCTGGCTTGGTGATGGCGGCAGCCTATGAATTTCCTGAGAACTCTGGCCAGGCTTATAGTCGCCACTTGTCTCGTGGCCGGGAAATCGTAGGGGATCAGTTGTGGTTCTTGGTTCCTGGTATTGGCACTCAAGGTGGTTTTGTTGAGGCGACTGTCAAGGCTGCTTATTGTGGCTGGGGATCAATCGCTTTAAACTCGTCGTCAGGCATAATTTTTGCCAGTGAGGGCACAGATTTTGCGAGAGCAGCGGCAGCGGAAGCTAGGAATTTGAAAGACCAGATTCGGGAAGCGATGCCCGCGTAAACAAACCCTAGAGAAAGGAGTTATCTAATGAAACGTCCGTTGAGAATTGAAGAGATGGATAGGGGTCAGCTTTTGGCATTCGATCCCAATGATATGGTCAGAGCCTTGACTACTGAAGAGCTTGTTCATATAGCCAATGTTCTGGGAGCGTCTTGGTTTTATGATTACGAGGCGCTCGAGGCAGGAAGGCCCGGGATGCACGCCGAATTGAAATCCGGTAGGCACAGTGACGGGTTTTTTGTTTCTCGGATATTGCTCGATCCGGAAAACATCCGGCGTCTCGTCGTGGCCCAGATGGCTATGTTGCTCAAGGCAGTTATGCTTAAGGAAGGAAAAGGCAATAGCCCAACACATGTTGTTGGGGTTCCGAAAGGAGCAACTGTCTTAGGGGAAGGGGTTGGCGCAGCGTTGGGCCTTGAAGTTCTGAAGATGCACAAGACCGACCAAGGCCAGTTCGTGGTTGCTTCTCCGATAGGGGCAACAGCCTGTATCCTGGTGGTTGAAGATATTTGCACCACCGGGAAGGGTTTTTTCATAGCTATTCAGGCGTTGCAGGAAGTTCAGCCGAAAGCTTCTTTTTTCCCTTATGATCCGGTGATTATCAACCGCGGAGGGTTAAGCTCTTTCTGTGTGAAAGGGGTTGGCGGTTTTACTGTTTTGTCTTTAGCAAACATCGAAATCAGCGACTGGGATGTTGAAAACGGCGAGGAATGTCCTCTATGCAAAAGGGGCTCTGAACCCGTCAAGCCTAAAGCAACTAATGCCAACTGGCAACTTATTACCACAGCGCAGTTGGCGCAGTGAATTTTTCAGCGGTTTCGACTATCGCGGTCGGGATCGCTTTTTTTGTACGCCTGGCAGGGATCGAACCTGCGACACCTGGCTCCGGAAGCCAGTGCTCTATCCACTGAGCTACAGGCGCATAACTTTAGAATTAAGAATTTAGAATTAAGAATCAAGATCACAAAAAAGATTGTTATTTAGAGCTATGAATGAGTGGAATTTTATGAGAGCCCACTTAGTGTTAGGATAACGATTATGCGAGATTTATTAGCGGACTTAAATGAGGAGCAAAAGGAAGTGGCTAAAGCCACTCACGGACCGGTGCTGGTGCTAGCCGGAGCCGGGTCCGGCAAAACCAGGGCTTTAACGTACCGAATCGCTTATTTGCTTGATAAAAAAATAGCCTCTCCGCAGGAAATACTGGCTGTTACTTTTACCAACAAGGCCGCCGGAGAAATGAAGAGTAGAGTGGCCCAACTGGTTGGCGCTGAACACGCAGCACCGGCTTCCATCAGCACTTTCCATGGTCTAGGAGCTAAACTTTTAAGACAACAAGCGGTTTTTGCGCCGCGTTCTAAAGGTTTTTCAATTTTTGACAGCGACGACAGCTTGAGAATGATAAGACTGGTTATGGATGAACTGAAGATGTCGCGTCGCGAATTTAACCCCAAAAATATTAAGAGCAAAATATCAGCGGCTAAAAATAATATGCTGGGAATGGTTGGGTACGCGGAGAGCGCCACGAGTAAAGACGAGGAGGTAACCGCCATGGTGTGGGCGGGTTACGAAAAAAAACTGGCGGAAAATGATGCTTATGACTTTGATGACTTGCTGATTGCGCCCATTAAGCTTTTGGCTGGCAATAAAGAAGTTAGAAGAAGCTATCAAAAGTTATGGCGATTTATATCGGTTGATGAGTATCAAGACACCAATATCCCTCAAGACAAATTATTAAAACTGTTGGTTGGTCCGGAAAAAAATATATGCGTGGTGGGTGATGATTATCAGGCTATTTATTCCTGGCGGGGAGCGAAAGTGGATCATATCTTAAATTTCGAACGCCATTATCCCAACTGTAAAACTGTTTATATGACCAGAAATTATCGGTCAACTCCTTCAATACTAAGCGCGGCTAATTGCGTGATCGCGGACAACAGGCAACAAAAACATAAAGAGCTTTGGACATCGGGAAAGAGAGGATGGCCGGTAAAAATAATCAAGCTAGGTTCGGCCCAACAAGAAGCCGGCTGGATAAGAAAGGAGATTTCTGATTATGCCAAAAAAGGTGGAAAGAAGGGGGAGTGCGCAGTTTTGTATAGGACTAACGCACAGTCCCGGGCCTTAGAAGAGCAGTTTTTAATGTACGGAATTCCCTACACGATAGTCGGCGGTTTTCGTTTTTATGAAAGAAGGGAGGTTAAAGACGCTTTGAGTTATTTGACTTGGTGGGTAAATCCCAACTCTTTTTTGTCGGTCCAGCGAATCGCGGAATCTCAATGGAAAGGGGTGGGGCCAAAGACTATTAGCAAGTGGGCGTCTTTTGCTCAGGAGTCGGGAGAAAACCTGAGGAAAGTGATTAAACAGGAGAGCGAAAGGTGGGTGGTATTACGACCGGTGGTGAAAGCTTTTGATAAGGCCAAAAGGCGACTTAAAAAATATAATGTTTCTGATCTACTGCAGTTTTTATTAGGGGAAAGCGGATATATTAAGTGGCTAAAGAGGCAACCGGACGGAGAGGAAAGGCTGGAAAATATTGAAGAACTGTATAATGTAACTTTCGGTTTTGAAAGCGCGGAAAAGTTTTTGGAAGAGGTGACTCTTTTAAGCGATATTGACACTTTTCAAGAAGAACAAGACCGCGTGACCTGCATGACCCTGCACGCGGCTAAAGGGCTGGAATTTACAAATGTATATATTATTGGATGTGAGGAGGACCTACTGCCCCATAAAAACAGTCTTAATAATTCCAGTGAGCTGGAAGAGGAGAGAAGGCTTTTATATGTAGGAATGACAAGAGCTAAAAAACATCTGTCTATAAGCTACGCCTTGACCAGATATATGGGAGGCGAGTCTGTTCCTTGCGAACCGTCTCGTTTTTTATCTTCTTTGTCGGATCAAGTGGAGCTGGTCGATGAGACTTTCGGGACGGATGATAGCTTGGCTGATTTCCTTGATGCTGGAAAAAGCGAGGCGGAAGTAATAACAGGTGGTGAGCCGGTGGTGATTAGTTGTGAGGAGGGAGACTTTATTAACCATGAAAAATACGGACGAGGAGTGGTGATTGAAATAAGGGGCTTATCAGTCACATGTGTGTTTGAAAGAGGGGGAGTGAGAGTTGTTGATAGCGCCCAAGTAAGGACAGAGGTTGTTTAGTTGCGATATCGAGAGAAATTGTGTATAGGTACGTTAAATGACCAATGACAAAATCCCAATGACTATTCCATGACTAATTTCCTAATGCCCAATAGATTATTATTGGGCATTAGCCTCTTGGGGGCTTGAATGGATATTGGTCATTGCGTATTGGTTGTTTTATATTCCGGGGTCGTCTAATGGCAGGACGGGAGGTTCTGGTCCTCCAAATCGGGGTTCGAGTCCCTGCCCCGGAACCGCGCTGAGCGCGGTTTCCACCCGCTGAGCGGGTGAACCGCATCTAATAAATTCGGAAGATTTGTTTATTTACTTGTAATTTAATTAAAGTCGCTAGTGACTTTTAGATCTTGTGGGAAATAAACAAAAAACAGCCACTGGTTCGGTTGCACCTGAATCGCGCGAGTACAAATGATGATTGTACGCGATTGTGCGGTTGAACCAGCGGCTTGAGGTTGGTGTCCAGCGATGTGATTTCCTGGTTTAAGGTAACTCTACTTACGGCAAGATCACCTCGTCCACGATCTCGTCGCTTGTCAGGGCTTTAAGAACGTGGTCGGCGACTTCGTCGAGTGAGAGCATGGTCGGAGGAACGTGGGTACATCCTTGATGAAAGGGGGTGTTGACCGCGCCGAAGGCGAGACGATGGATCAGTAGTTCCTTCTCCTTCACGACCGGGTCCTGTCGAAGCCAGGCTACCAGGGCATCCTTGGCGGCAGTGGCAGCGGCGTAGTGGCCGGCGTGGAGCCAAGGAGGGATTGGAGGGGCATTGGGTGAGCTCAGCCTGGTAATGGCTGAGCTGATGACAACAACAGGAGACCGTCGTTCCTTAAGAGCGCAGAAAAGCGTCGAGACATTGCGAAGACCTACCACGTGCAAGAGCAGTGCTTCTCTAAGCTTTGTCTCAACGTCGGGGTCTCCATGACACACGGTGGTCAACGATTGCCCAACCTCCTTATCGAATCCACCAGGTGGACAGTTGCCGACGGCGTAGATGATGCCGTCCAGAGACAGATCATTGGCCGGATTGGGGGTACGGTAGCGCTCTGCCGACATCCGACAGAGTGAGTAGTGCGATGTCACATCAGCGCCGCAGATGTCAAGACAGGAACCGAAACAGGATTCCAGATATGCCAGCTGGTTATGTGCTCTACTGTCACTACGAGTGGCGACGTGGACGCTGGTGCCTTTTACAAGTAGTTGCCGGGTAACGGCTCCACCAATGGACCCGGAACCGCCGAACACTAAAAATCTCTTGTTGGCTAAAGAACTGGTCATCTCTAATCTCCGAAAGGGGACAGAAGCTGGGTAACAGAATTTATAATATTATCATTAATTAATGTATTTGTCAATGATTTGTGTAAAATGTATAATTCAGGGTGTTTGAGGCTTATTTTAATGCTTTTTTATGAAAAATATTAAAGGTAATAAAAGATCTAATTTAGTAAAAGTTGGCTTTGGGCAGGCGACAGTGATGATGGCTTACGTCGCTTTAATTACTTTTATATTGATGAATGCTGAGAAGGTTTTTGGAAAAATGGACGGGTTTATTGGGCCGTTGTTAGTAATTTCTTTATTTTCAACATCGGCTTTGATATCAGCGTTAATTACGCTTGGGTTACCCGATAATTTTAATTTGAGATAAGAAGCAGCTGATTGAAGAAGTGAGGCTGATTGTTTATACGGCTGGGCGGCTGGTATTGTTTTTGATTGTGTTTTTTGGCGTGGCCTTAGTTTGGTAACATTATTTATTATCTAGAACGTAATGCGTAATTTAGGAGATGCTAGAAATGTTTGATATACTTGTAGTGTGTGAATGACGCATTTGAGAATGGAAAATTACCTGCTTCCAGGGTAGATGTTATTGAAAATAAAATTAATCCTTTGGTGAAGTGGTATATTTTGGTTGTTTGCTTAGGTGTTTTTTTAGCTGGAGTTAGTTTCGGAGTGTATCACGTAGTTCAGTATAATATTTATAAAGATAAGTCTTTGTTTTCTGAGTCGCCTGAGTTGCATGTTGTAGGAGTTCGTGAAGGAGTAGTGCCTGAGGATTTTAAGGAGAAGCATTCATGGACACGTTGTCCGGAAAATGTGGAGTATTGTCATGGTGATTATAATGAGCCAATTAAGGTTGTACATATTCAATTGCGTAAAAGCTCAAAACCTATTGTGTTGGCCCTGATGTCATATAATAGTGTTTTGTGGAATGTAATTGGTGCGGAGCAAGCAAATATTAAGGAGGTTGTAATTGGTGGATATGAAGCACAGGCTATTAGGGGAGTAGAAAAAGGCGTACCACTTCACGTAGCGACACACAAGAAGAGTCTTTGTGAAGAAGGATGTTCTTCATTGAAAAGCCATTTTTCTGCTTACGATAAAGGAGATGAGATTATAGAGAGAGGCGCTGCTTATAAGATGACTGAGGAGGGCGAGCTGGTTGAGATTAGTAGTTCTGAAATAGATAATAGGCGCCAGGAAATATTTGAGCAGGAGAGAGTAAAAAGGAAAAAGGATTATGAGACAGCAGTAAAGTACCTACAAGCAATTACGAAAATAGAGAAGCCAACTAGTTTTCAAGGTGAATATACCGGTGATGTGTTTTTGGTTGGCGCATATCCAGATAGTGAGCAGATTATTATATCAATTGTTGCGTTAGCTGGTGTTATTTTACTAGGTGGGGCTGGCGTTCTGTTCGTTTGGCTTTCACAAAGGAGAAAAAGAGGGGAGAGTGCATTGGTGTTTCTTGTTGTTGCTGGTGTTTTAGGGGGCTTAGCTGTGCCTATAACGACAATGGGTGTATATATGGGCTTGGACTACTGGAAGACCGTTGGTTATGAAATTGTCATAGACGAGGTGCGTCATGAGGGAGAAGAAAGTCTTGCGGACGTACAAATTAGTGATCATTTTACAATGTTTAATCCTTACAAATTTTATGAAAGCAGTCAGGTACAGCTGGACCAGTCACTTCTGCAGTGCCCTGTACAGAGTGTTTACGAGATACAAGGAAGGAAAGATCATGTGTTTCAGGTTGGGTTGTTTAATGGTTTGGGGCGAGGAGGTTATTTGAATGTCCAGCCCTTTACGTTCGGAGAAGAAGGTGTTGTAGCTGAGGTAAATGGTTTTCTGACTATTAAGGGAAGAGATCTTAATGGGGGTGTTTTAGGTGTTGCATCACAACTTTCCCTTGATCCATTTCCTAAAGATGTTTGTGTTGAGTTCGTACCGGAGTTACAGGATGATGGGACTTCTATTGTTCTAAGGTTTTTGATTACTAATGTTTCGACACAACCATTGTCGGGTGTAAATTTTGCTTATTTTGTAGATCCCGAAATTGGCACCCAGGGGTTAGATAATATGGCTAAAACAAACAAAAATTTAACTGAAGAGGATAGGGCCCAGACAATTGAGGCATATACTGATGAGTATGGTACGCAACAGGGAAGTATTGGCAATGGATCTACTGACCCCCTGCCAGACAGCTGGGAAATTGATGAGCCTGGCTATGTATTTGGAGATATTATGGATAATTTGTTGATTGGTAGTTTAGATAAAACTGCGGCCGTGAGCAAAGATTTTCCTGAGGATGTGTCTTACGCTTTGGCGTTTGACTTACAGGAATTATCTCCATCTGAAAAAGCCATTGTTGAAATTATGTTATCTGTTGATGGCCAGTCCTTAAATTCATTCTCGTTGCAGCATCATGACCAGAAAATTACTGAGTCTTTAACTTTTTCAGGGCGTGTTGTTGGTTATACAGGTATTGCGTCACCAGCTTCAACTCCATCAACTACTTTATCTCCCGCTATTTAGGATAAAGATGGTTAAATCTAGTTATTGTTTGTTGTGCTAGGAAACGAGAAATAAAAAGCCGGGCTGTGGGGATTGCACGGTCCGGCTGGGGAGCAAAATAAGTTGGGGTTAGTCGCCTTTAAAGCGGCCCATGTTCAGCATGCGCAGAA
Source organism: uncultured Candidatus Saccharibacteria bacterium (assembly GCA_964392095.1). Taxonomy (GTDB): domain Bacteria; phylum Patescibacteriota; class Andersenbacteria; order UBA10190; family UBA10190; genus CAYMOF01. Next base: position 18,351 of record CAYMOF010000019.1, read on the forward strand.
AATAAGCCAGGGCGAAAGCTGTTGTTGTGTTGCCAAACCTGGGGTGTATGTACAACCACTCGGGTAATTGAGAGGCCCGGAGTTGGAATGATTCTATCTGTTCATCTGCTTCTGTCGGTTCGCCGGCTGGGCCTGGATCAAGGGCTAAAAAAATGTGTTGCTTGTGGAGAACTGGCGGTTCGCTTTCAGCTGTAAATAACAGTCGCCAATTTCCAGAAGTAAGCCCGGTTTCTTCCCTCAGTTCTCTCGCCGCACATTGTTGGGAACTCTCGTCATCATCAACATATCCACCCACAAGCCTGATACGGTTTTTCCCAAGAACCAGGTCCGCTTGCTTTATGGCGAAAATTTTTCGCCTTTTTCGACAGTAGGGGATGACTGTTACTCCTGGTCTGACATGCGCTCTTTCTATTGGAAACTTGTTTCCTTTTTGAAGTTCCTCGGTGACTCTGACAAAACTGCCCCGATAAACTTCTTCTTCGCCGCGACTCATGGTTTGACTCCTTTTGGTAAAGTTCAAGCTGTTACGGGAAT
>CAYMOF010000020.1:0-8441 GCA_964392095.1 uncultured Candidatus Saccharibacteria bacterium
CGCGCAGTCACTGGCAGACTGAAAACTCCCTACACTGGGTGCTGGATGTTGCTTTTCGGGAAGATGACTCCCGCGCGCGGATCGGCTACGCCCAGGAAAATCTGGCAGCCGTCAGGAAGCTAGCGCTAACACTCCTGCGCCGGGAACCAACTGGACAAGGCGGGATTAAAAGCCATCGTTTGCAAGCTGGCTGGGATGATGATTACTTGTTGGCCGTGGCTGGGATTCAGCCTTGAGTTTCATGCGATTGGCCTGGGGAGTAACCGTGCCCCTAACTAGGTAAACAGGCAATAAGTCCCATCCCCTGGGGACAAAGAGGGATTTAAGGTGTTTCGTCGTAGCGCATTTCTATTTTTGCGCGAGTCGAGTCCAGTTGTTGTTTAAGGTTGAAACTGCGTTTTTCGATGATTTCTTCTCGGTTTTGCACACGTTGTTCAAGGTGTAGGTTTAGCCCGTCGTTATCTTCGTGAACTTCCAGTCGTTCACGCGCATTTTTTTTCTGTTGGCCTTGTTGATTGTCTTGGGAGTTTTGATCACCGCCTGTGTTTTTGTATTTATTTTTATTTCCCCCTAATTCTTTATTTTGGGAGCGAAGTTGGACTGCACGGTCGCGAAGGGTGGATAGATTTTTCTGACGTTTAGCGCTCCAGTCATCAAATTTTTCAAGCAGTCTTTTCTTTAATTCCTCGCGTTTTGTGAGGAATTTTTCAGTTCTTTCTTCCAGTTTATTTGTGTGGCGGCCTATTATGTCCAAACATTTTTTGTCACCGGTAACGGCGCAGGCCGCGGCCTTTTTGTCTAAGGACGATAACCTTGACTGATATAAGGCAGCTTTCTTTTCGGCATTAAAAGTGAAGATTGTTTTAATGTTGAAACTGACTCGTTCCCACCAATACAAGAAACGATCGGTGGTGGGTGAGCTCTCCTTGGCCAGATTCGTTTCTGATAAGTCGTCTGTGCTTGGCCATTCTTGATCTTCAAAGAGTGGGGTTTTTTCTTCTTTTGGTAGCGAGTTTTCCGCTAGGGCGGGCGAGGAGAATATTACGAAAGACAGCAGGAGCAGAGCCGGAATAAATTTTGTGAATGAGTTGCCCATTAGGATAAATATAACATTTTTAGAGACTTTTTCCTGGTTTTTTCGCTATTGACATAGTTTATAAAATAGTACTTGACATGTTTTAGGGCTTGTGTTAGGATGGACGGTTCTGGCCTGATAGAAGTATTTCTATCAGGCTTTTTTGTTGGCTAATTTAAGCCCAAATTTATGCAATTTAAGCGTTTCTTGGGACATAAATATCACCACAAAAACTTAATTAAATACGCTAGTTATCGGCTTCTCATAGCGATTATGTTTAGCACCTATCTGGTGCCGCATCCGACTTTGGCTTTTGAGACAAATCTGCCCACCTCTCCATCAATAAAGATGGTGGCTTTAGTGGAGATAAAAGGACGGGAATACCCGTTGGGTAAATTACCGAATTATTCATACAGTGATAGTGGAATAGTTAGGGCCTGTCCAGACGTAAAAACTGAACAGGGAGATTGGCCAAAAAAGAAACTGACTTACGCCACTCTAAAAAATTCATATGTAAAAGCTTACCCGACTCTGGAAAAGCCGCTGGTGATAGAGGGGGAAGCAAGTTACTACAGCCGGAGCGGTTGTTTAGGGTGTAGTCCCAATTTAACTATGGCTAACGGACAGCCTTTAAGAGATGAAGCGTTGACTATGGCTATCGGCGCGGACAAAAAGCATTTGGTTGGACGAAAGGCCAAGATAACGAATATGCGCAACGGAATGTCAGTGGAGGTTTTGGTAACCGATACAGGAGGATTTTACAAAGACAGGTACGGCAACAGGGTGGCTGACTTGACGATAGCCACTAAGAAAGCCATTGGAATGCCGGGAGGGTTAGGTCAGGTTAGGGTTGAGGTGTATTGACCATAATCCTGTTACATGCTATTATAGTGATGCTGGCTTGATTCGAAACGATCAGGTCTTTTTTAATAGCTCTTGTTTGCGGCCAGTTTGTGGGGGGGAGATTATTGTCCTTACTAAAGGGCATATGAATAAAGACAAAAACACAAACACAAAAGAGGTTGTACAAAATTGGTGGTCACAGGGGGTAAGCGTAATAGATCAAGTGGTGCTGGTTATATTTCTTTTTATGACCTTGTTTCCAGGAAAGGCGCTGGCTTTTGTTGATACCATGCAGATGCGCAGACAAACGCTGGTGTTTGTGCGTGACCCAAGCTTGAAAGGCAAAGCGATAATGGGAATTGAGGCGTGGCCAAAGGAAAAAACTGTGGCAAAATTATTGGGCTCGAGCTCCCTTTCGGTGAGATCAACTCTGGCTGAAGGCAGTGCTGTTAGAGTGTTGGCAACGGCTTATTCATCGACAGTTGATCAGACAGACGCCTCCCCTTTCATAACGGCTTCTGGCAGAAGAGTGGGGCCAGGAATAATTGCGGCTAATTTTTTACCGCTGGGCACACAAGTAAGAATCGGAAATAATATATATACAGTTTGGGACAGAATGAATCCACGCTATAACGGGAAGTACATTATTGACATATGGATGCCGACAAGAACTGACGCTATCGTTTTCGGAGCAAGAGTGATGGAAATGGAAGTGGTTAAAATTCCTTAAAAAAGAAGAAAAAGGGGGGCGAGGCTTGCCTAAATCCGTAATTTGGTTATACTATGTTTTACCTTTATTTTTTGAGTTATGGTTATGAATTTGCTTAGGTATTTTGAAAAAAAGCAAACCGCGAATACTAGCAGGCCACATTTGCAGGCCGGTGATGTAGTAAGAGTCGAATCAAAGATACAAGAAGCTGGTAAAACACGGCTGCAGACATTTGAGGGTACGCTGTTGGGCATCAGAGGAAGCGGACCGTCAACCACTTTTACGGTAAGAAGAGAAGTGGGAGGTTTTGGAGTGGAAAGAGTTTTTCCATTATACAGCCCTGTTATTACCCAGATTGAAATAGTAAAGAGGCAGAAGGCAAGGAAGGCCAAACTTAACTATTTAAGGCAGGTTGGCCGCCGTAGATTTAAAGAGGACATAAAAGCGATGCAAAGACATATCAGGGAAGAGGAGAATAAAAAGAGACTATCGGAAGAAGCTAAGAAAAAAGAAGAAGAGGAAAAGGAAGAGGCTGAAAAAGAAGTAGCTGAAGCAGAGAAGAAAGAGGCTAAAAAAGAGAAGTTAGATGCTCCCGAAGATAAAGCTGAGAACTTGTCTCAAGTCACAAAGGAAGAAGTGAAATCCGAAAAATCAGAAAAAAGAGATAGCTCTGTTGATAAGAGCAAGTCTAAAGAAAAAGAACCGAAGGAAGAAAAATAACGAAGGAGGGTCTCTTGGAAAGTGGCTGGTTGTCTGGTATGAAATATAGCATGGCCATGTAGCCAAGTGGTAAGGCGTGGGTCTGCAAAACCCTTATACGTCGGTTCGATTCCGACCATGGCCTCAGCCACGTTTAGCGTGGACCTGTACGATAGTAAAAATAATAAATTAGCGCCCGGGTGGTGGAATCGGTATACACGCATGACTTAAAATCATGTGCCTTATGGCTTGCGAGTTCGAGTCTCGCCCCGGGCACTGTATAGAAGTTTATGAAAACTGCTATTGTTTTACTTTACGGTCTACACAGCCCCCAAAGGCAAAAATACAGCCATTATCTGAAGAAAGTGGTTGGTGATTCAAAGAAAGAGAGCATCGGCAGGTTGATTTTGTGTGGCGGCTATACAGACCCCAAAAAGCCGAAAGTTTCTGAGGCGGGGTCGGTGAAAGATTTTTTGGAAGGTCTGGGTGTTGCTATGGACATTATTTTGGAAGATAAATCAATTACAACCAATCAAAATTTGGAGTTGGCGGCTGGGCTTGTTGATCAGAACGAGGAGCTGATAGTTTATTGTGATGAGGCTAGGAAGGCCAAAGTAATATGGCTGGCACTTCATTTTCTTTTAGGATTGTCCAAGCAGGAAATTTATAAGATGGTGCTTAATTATTTTAATGATGGGAGAGCGGGTGGGGATTTTAAATTTTCTAATTTAACTGTAAAGGGTTTTGATGTAGGAAGTGGAAAAGATGATGTATTGGGTCAGACATACGCGTCTATTTTAGATGTTCTGGCAGTTTATGAGGAAGAGTTTAATGACCTCGATCTAAAGAAGAGACAAGAGAAGTTTAGGATTAGTTAAGAAACCTGTTGTGGGTTTAAGGGTTTAAATTTTTCCAGTGAGGCTGTTTTGTTTTTATGGAGAAGGTCCTCAATGCGCTTTTGGGGAATAGTGAATAACTTGACCTTCTTGGGATTAAAGGGAAGGGATAAACGTATAATTAATACTTGGGGAGAATTCCAGTATTCCCAAAGCTCGATGCCTTTTAGCCTGACTTGGTCGGGGAAGATATCGAGGAGGCGATCATCGCGCTCGACGCGAGTGAAACCATTGACTAACAGTTTTTGGGCAAATTGGTGATAAGTCATGTTACGACAGGTTGTCTAAGACTGTGGCGTAATCTGGTGGCAGGGGAGCTGTGAATGTTTTTCTTTTTCCAGTGGGTAAAGCAAGGGTTAGTTTTTCCGCATGAAGCATTTGTCTGGTTATACCAGAAGGCGAGGTTTGGCGTTTAAAGATGTATAGTGGGTCGCCAACAATAGGGTGGCCGATAAAATGAAGATGAACCCTTATTTGATGAGTGCGGCCAGTATAGGGAAAAACTCTTAACAAGGCGTAATTTCGGCCTAATTTTTTGTCTATCTTCCATTCGGTAATAGCTGGTTTGCCACCCGGGTGAACGGTACGGCGAGAAGGGTTGCGCCGACTGCGAGACAGGGAGCGGTTGATGCGTCCTTCTTTCGCTCTGGGTATGCCAAAAACTAAAGCCAGGTATTCTTTTTTGATCCGGCGTTTTTTGAACTGTTTTTTAAGAAATTCATAAGCGTCTTGGTTTTTTGCCAGGACTAAGGCGCCGCTGGTATCAAGATCAAGGCGGTGGACAATGCCACCTCGGTGTTGTCCCTCTCCGACATTCTGGGCTTGGGAATATTTATTGGTAAACCAAGAAGATATAGTTGGTTCGATAGAATGAGAGTAGGCGGGATGAACGAGAAGGCCAGGCAGTTTGTTAATTACGGCAATATTTTCATCTTCATAAATTATGGGGATGGGAGGGTTGGTTGGGGGAGGGGTAGGAAATAAAGAACTGGTATGCTCTAGATCAGGCAGTGAAACAGCGATGGCGTCATCGGCCCGAACTAGATAGCGAGGCTTGGTTTTTTTCTTGTTAACAGTAACAAGTCCTTCTTTAATGGCTCTTTGGAGAGCTGAGCGAGATAGGTTGGGGATATGCGAGACACAAAAAATGTCTAGACGCTGACCGGTTTCTTTTTTTGAAACGACTATTTTTTTATTCATAATAATTTTGATTCTGCTTTTTGGATTTAAGGCTTATTCTAGATTATCCAGGTTGTGTAGCAATAAATGGTTTTATTGTAAGTTATATTTAACAATATACGCGTATAAATTGTAAAATATCTTTGAAAAATATGGTAAAGTGATGTTAATGAAATATATTCTCCGCAGTATTGAAGAGTATATTAAAAAATCACTGAAAAACAGAAAGATTCTTTTTTTGCTGGGCGCGCGGCAGGTGGGTAAAACGACCTTGATTGAACAAATGCTTGAGAAGCGTCGTGGAGACATGCTCAATATGGACACACATATTGACCGAGCTCGCCTAAAAGACGCTGCTCAATTAGAGCCCACTGAAGGGGTGCGAACGCTGACGTCAAGCAAGGTTTTGGTTATTGACGAGGCCCAGAGGGTTTCAAATATCGGGCGGGTTGTAAAGGGGTGGTATGATGCGCATGTACCGGTAAAAATTATTCTGCTTGGGTCTTCCAGCGATACATTGGTAGATATAGCGGCCTCTGAACTGGTGGGAAGAAACGAGAAGCTGTGGCTGACGCCTCTTTTGTTTGAGGAAATTTTGATGCAGCAGAGATGGTTTTCCGGCAAGCGTTCTTCACACGATCTGCAAAAAAGTTTTAGCCGTTCTTTGCAGGCCCTTTTGATACAAAGGCTGGTTTTCGGCAGTTATCCGGAAACGTATTTAACCGAGGATCCGAGAACATATATGGAAAATCTAGTTGGGGATTATCTGCTCAAAGATATTTTTACTAAGTCATTGGTTCGTTCCCCAGAAGATGTTAAGCGATTATTAATGGAGTTAGCTAGAGAAATTGGTAATACCGTGTCGGTTCTGCAGTTGGCAACACGCTTGAAGCTGTCTCGCCAGACAGTGCAACGGTATTTAGATTTACTAGAAGGAATATTTGTTATTTTCAAAATCCCAGCTTATTGCACTAATCCGGCGGCTGAAGTCAGTAAAAGCTATAAGTATTATTTTTGGGATACGGGAGTGAAAAATGCTATGCAAAGAGAGTGGACTGTTTCTGACGGACGCAGTGATGTTGAATCGTTGTGGGAAAACTGGGTGATAGCTGAAATTATGAAGTTAAGTCGAACATACAGGCGTCATGAGGATATTTTTTTCTGGCGATCACGGCATGACAGCAAGGTCGAGCTGATAGTTAAACAGGGGAATAAGTTACATCCTTTTAATATTAATTTTGATCCGGAGACAGTTAGGCCGTCGCGGGCTTTTACTAACACATACGGAATCGAGCCGAAAATAATCCATCGGGATAATGTGCTGGGGTTTTTGGTGTAGGTTGTTTTGCCCAGAAAATATAGTCTTGACTTAATGCTATGTGTTTAGTATAAAGAAGTGCTTTTCTTTGATGATAAGGGTAGTAAACAAGTTCTTTTAGCAATTAGGAGGGTGTGAAGATGTCTAAGAAAACGGCCAGAAAGCCTAATGATGATTTTCGTGGTCCGGTGTGGGTGGGTTTCCCCTTGGAATTCAGAGCTCCCCGGAATTATGATAGCTGGAAAGGGAGAGTCTTGGATTTACGGTTACTCTAAGAGAGCCAGGGGGCCATGACTGTGTTGTTAAAAGAGGTTGACGCCTTTTTGTCTGGAAAGGGACCAATAACACGGATGGAATTTGCGTTCTTTGCAGCAGCTGTGGCTGCTTTGGTCGAAGATCTTAAGAGAGAGCTTGAGCAGGCAAGGCACCAATGCGACTTCTATCCTGTTAATGAAGTAGACGAGCAAGCAGCAGAAGAGGGCGAGGAGTGTTGGGTGTTGTTGGGTCCTAGAGAGGCCGAAGAAGAAGCTGTTCGTGCTGGAATATATGAGGCTAGGTTTTGTTCGCCCCGAGGTAAACCAAGGGACTCTATTATGATTGAAATTCCAAACGTTACGTTGGGTGTACCTGAAAGTGGGAGCTGGTCGCTTCTTCACCTCAAAGATGTGTTTGTTGTACTTCCCACTTTTCGATTTTCTTGATTAGTAGGCCCAGTAACAATATTTCATGTGGCCAAGCTTGTCTTGGCCGACAATTATCCCACTTTTGGCGGGATAATAAAATAGTTGTTACTAGGTAGGCCAGGAAGGAATCGAACCTTCGTCACGTGCTTATAAGACACGCGCTCTGCCGTTGAGCTACTGGCCCAATGTGGATTTATATTCTCCAGTATATGTTATTTATGCAAGTTTATTTTAATAATATTTTCTGTGAAGTGATCGGTCGTTGCTTTGAGTGCCATTTGAAAGTGTTCTTTTATTTTTGTATTGCTTACTGTTAGCGAACATGTTCCGTGACCAAAGCCTTTTCGGGTGAGACTCTTTTTTGTGCTTTTTTTGATATAAGGCTTATTAAGCTGGTTGCGGTTAAGCCTGAGTTCTTTGAGCCAAAAATTGATTTCCCTATTAACATTCATGTCGCTGTATAAATGTAAGTTGATGCGTATTTTATCTTTGGGAATATTTAAAGATTGTGTTAGCCAAATAAGCGCAAATTTTATCATTGAGGGGTCAGTATTATAAATACCAATAGTGTGTCGAGCGGTTTTATTTCCTTCTCCCCAATAAAGAAACAGGCCTGCTATAAATAAGTCTCTTTGTGTAAATGGTTTTAATTTGTTTTTTTCATATTCGTAGTATTTTTTGAGTTTTTTTTCTCTTTTTTTCTTCATTGTATTTCTAAAAGTTTCAATTCGTTTTTCTTTTACACGCAACTTGAGCAATTGATCTTCTGTGAGAGGAAGATTGCGCAACCAGAGACTTAGAGTACTTTTGCTTATACCTAGACTGTTTTTAATTTGGTTGTAACTAAGGCCTTGTTTGCGAAGCTTGAGAGCCCGCGAATAGTCTTCTGTTCTAGCCATATTGTACTCTTAAATAGGGTTTGTTATAAGTATGCTTTCATGTTATCAATTATTGCTTTTGGGGACAATTTATTTGTATATTTTGATGGTCGTTTTAGTATTAGATAATTAGGCTCGCGGCGCGTGTAGCTCAGTGGTTA
>CAYMOF010000020.1:8541-18578 GCA_964392095.1 uncultured Candidatus Saccharibacteria bacterium
GAGCGCTACGTTGACATCGTAGAGGCCGAAGGTCCGATTCCTTCCACGCGCACCTCGCACTAGTTTCATTTGTGCTTGTAAAAATGGCATTTATTTATATCTTATACAGCAATTATGACCAAGGTTGGTATATAGGGTGTACTTTGCTTCAGCCTTATGAGCGTCTCAAATTTCACAACAGGGGGGCGGTGAAGTCCACCAGAAATCGCCGACCATGGGTGCTAGCATACATTGAAGAGTTTAGAACAAATAGTGGGGCTAGAAAGCGTGAATGGTATTTAAAACATCCCGCTGGCTATGTTGAGAAGAGATTTATTACGTCTAGGCTCGTTAAGATGAATAAGCTCAGATGGCCCCTAAGGGGACCCTTGGGGTTTAGAGCGCTACGTTGACATCGTAGAGGCCGAAGGTCCGATTCCTTCCACGCGCACCTTTTAGAGGTGGGTTAGATGTGAATTTTTTACAGGTGTTTAGGCAGGGGCGGGGGAGGTTTTGGGTTGGGAGCCGGGAGAAATTTTGGGATCCAGGTCTGACGGTTTCGGGTTAGGAGAGGAGCCGGCGGTCGGCGATTCGAATCCGTCTTCCATTAATTTCTTAAATTCCGCTTGTCCGATGGTTTCTTTTTCTATTAATGTTTTAGCAATAAGCTCGAGTTTATCATTGTATTTCTCAAGAATATTTTCAGCCTGTTCCTGAGCTTTCATTAGAATAGAGGAAACTTGTTCGTCGATTTTAGCGGCTGTCGATTCGGAGTAGTTTCTGGATTCACGTAATTCTTTGCCCAGAAAGACGTACTCGTCTTTCTGGCCGAATGTTATGGGGCCAAGCTTGGACATGCCAAAGTCGGTAACGATCCTGCGAGCGAGACCAGTGGCTTTTCTTAGATCATTGCTGGCGCCTGTGGTGATATCTTTGAATTTCAACAGCTCTGAAGTGTAGCCGCCCATAAGAGTAGCCAGCTCGCCAAAAAATTCAGTCCGGGTGTGAAGGCGCTTGTCTTTATCGGGAAGCTTTAGAGTATAGCCGCCGGCATGGCCGCGAGAAACTATAGAGATTTTTCTAATAGGGTCGCTGTCGGGCATAAAGTAAGAAACTATAGCATGACCGGCTTCATGATAAGCGGTAACCTGTTTTTCTTTTTTCGAAAAAACTTTACCGCGCTTCTCGGGGCCTAGAATTACTTTTTCTATACTGTCTTCGAGGTGAACTTGCTTAACGGTTTTATGATTTTTTCTGGCGGCTAAAATGGCGGCTTCATTAACTAGGTTAGCCAGGTCGGCGCCCGAAAATCCAGGAGTCCGTTCGGCTATGTTGCGCAGATTGACTTTTTTGTCCAGAGGAATTTTCTGGGTATGAATGTTAAGGATGGAGTTGCGGTCTTCAATATCGGGTAAATCCAAAGTCACCTGGCGATCAAAACGTCCCGGACGAAGAAGGGCGGGGTCTAAAACATCCGGGCGATTGGTGGCGCTGATGACGATAACATTATCGGTTTGTTCAAAGCCGTCCATTTCTACCAAGATCTGGTTGAGTGTTTGCTCTCTTTCGTCGTGTCCGCCGCCCAGTCCGGCTCCGCGGTGGCGGCCAACAGCGTCCAGCTCATCAATGAAGAGAATGGCCGGGGCGTGCTTTTTTACCTTGCGAAAAATGTCGCGGACACGGGAAGCGCCAACTCCAACAAACATTTCCACGAATTCAGATCCAGAGATGCTGAAGAAGGGGACTTTGGCTTCACCGGCCACGGCTCTAGCCATAAGAGTTTTGCCGGTTCCGGGAGCGCCGACAAGCAGAACTCCTTTGGGAATACGAGCGCCCATGTTTTGAAATTTTTTAGGGTTTTTAAGAAATTCAACCACTTCCTGCAGTTCCTCTTTGGCCTCGCCGTTGCCGGCAACATCTTTGAAGGTAGTTGTTTTTTTCTTTTTCTCGGATTGAACGGGGCGAGATTTCATCTGCCCAAAGGACAGGGCTTGGCTACTGGCGTTTTGAGCGCCCCGCATCATGAACCATAAAAATGCGGCAAGCAATAAGAAAGGCAAAATAATGGGGAGGAGGGTGGCGGCCCAAAAAGAAAATCCGGAAGGTTTGTTGATAGACAGAGACACGTTTTGCAGTTTGGCTTCTTCGACGCCCAGATTACGCAGGGTTTCAGTGATGGAAACGCCTGATTCTTTGCGAGCAATAAGTTGAGTGTTGCTGTCTTTGAGTGAAACTGTGAGCTCATCCTGGTTTATGTCTATAGCAGAAACATTCTCGTTGTTTATTTCTTGAGCCACGCGAGAAAGGCCAACCTCTTCTTCTTTAGAAATAGGTTTTCCGTATATGCCAATTAGCGAAAGCACGGTAAGCAGAAGCAAAAGGCCGATACCTATATTCTTTAAAAAGCTGTCTTGACCAAATGGTTTAATGGGTCTTTTTTTCATGTCAATTTGTGAATTATTACATTAAGTTAAAGTGGAAGCTATTATGCCTAAAAAGGAGCCGGGGGGCAAACTTTTTTATAAAATTAATGACAGAAAAAGATAACAGATTTTAAGCATTTAGCGATAGCGGCTTTTGGAAACAGGGCTGTATTAGACAAATATTTATTAGAGCCTGATAGGTTTCTTACTCTTCTTCATCGATCTCAACGCCGGCTTTTATGCTTATAGGATGGAAGTACTGAAGCTGACCGATTGGACCTAGTCCGCCTTCATATATGGCTGTTCTATTGGTCCATGTGTCAGTTAAAATACCGGTCTTGTCGGCTATTTGGACTAGCTGTCGAAGCCAGCCGGCGTGGGTAACGCAAACAACACGCATGTTCGGATAACTTTGAGATATTTGGCGCAGTTCTTCCTTGACGCGAGTGCGTACATCTTCTTCATTTTCGCCGCCAAATTTGCGGAAGTCGTAATTTGATTTACCTCTTTGAGCGCGGAATTCTTCCGGAACCTCGCTCCAAAGCAAACCTTCATAAAAGCCCATGGCTTTTTCTCTGAGCAAAGGAGAAACCGTGCTTCTTAAGCTGGGAGCTTGGAGAAACTTTTTAAGAATGCGGGCAGTTCGGACGGCCCGGTCAAGGTCCGAAGAAAGAATAAGTTGGGGGCTTTTTTCTCGGAGAAGAGGAGTGACTGCGGACAAATATCTTTCCGTGTCGGGAATGAGGAGAGTGCCGGGTTGTTGGCCCTGAATGCGATTTTCTTTATTTTCGGTGGTGGGCCCGTGGCGAATGAAGAAAACAGTGGTCATGGTTTTAGAAAATAGAAATTAGAAAATGGAAATAAAGACAGTGATGAGGAATATTGAGGATTATGTAATTATGTTACCAAACATACTTCCTTTGCTTAAAGTGGTTTTGACTTTTGGTTTTTAAGTTTTAAGTTTTTTATTAGGCCCTCGTAGCTCAACGGATAGAGCCACGGACTCCTAAGCCGTAGATGTAGGTTCGATTCCTACCGAGGGTACAAAAGAGAATTTTCAATTTTCAAATCTCAATTTTTAAACACTGTGAGCGAGGTACCAACATTCGAACACGAGCAGAAATACTGGCGATCAGGGAAAGCGCTGGTAGCAGGGGTTGATGAGGTAGGTATGGGGGCATTGGCGGGGCCGGTAGTGGCAGGAGCGATTATAATGAATAATAGTAAAATCCGAAATCCTAAATCTAGAAATCCTAAACAAATTTTAAATTTAAAATCCGAAATCCTAAATAAAAATATCGTTATTCGTGACAGTAAATTAATGACAGGAAAGCAGAGGAGATTAGCGGCAGAGTGGATAAAAGAAAACGCTGTGGCTTGGTCGGTGGGAGAGGCGTCGGTGAAAGAGATTGAGAAATTAAATATTTTAAAAGCTGCCCGTTTAGCGATGAGAAGGGCGATACAGTCTTTATCAGTGTGTCCAGAAGTAGCTTTAGTAGACGGTTTGCCTAGATCAGAAGCAGAAAGAGGAAAGCGACTTTGGGAAAATAGTTTGCCGGTGGAATTTGTTGTCAGGGGTGATAAATTTTCTTTTTCTATTGCGGCAGCCAGTATTTTAGCCAAAGTTTATAGGGACGAGATAATGGTTAAGCTGGCTGATGAATATTCTCATTATGGATGGGATTCTAATAAGGGTTATGGAAGTTTGAAACACAGGATGGCCTTAAAAGATTTAGGGACAACAGATCATCACAGAAAAAAATACGCGCCTGTAGCTAAGTACTTGACTTAGCGGCAGGATTGCATATATATTCTACTAACCTGCTAAGCAAGGGGTGGTTTGTAAAGGGTGGTTTGTAAAATTTTTTTTTATTTTTTAATCCCATATGGCTGTTCCTAAAAAGAGAACAACGAAATCAAAGAGAAATATGCGACGGAGCCATCACGGCTTGCGGGTTAGTCAATTAAATAAATGCACCAAGTGCGGACAACCTGTTTTGTCCCATAAAGCGTGTCCAAATTGCGGAACTTATAAGGGACGGGTAGTTATTGATGTGTTGAAAAAGCTGGATAAGAAAGAGAGAAAGGCAAAAGAAAAAGAGCTGGAGAAGGAAAAGGAGTAGAGATTCCGCACTAAACCTCACTAGAATACTGGCAAAGTCAAATATTCGTGAGGTTTCACCGAGACGGTTTAGCCAATTTCTTTGTTGCCGGCTGTGGGGGCTTCCCTCACTGTATTACTTACTACAGCTCGGTCAGCCTTCTCGCTGTCGCCTCGAAATTGGCTAAATGCGAAAGTTCTACGAGTGTGGAAAAAAGAACGATTTGATCGTGTGGGGGCTGCTTGTTGATTTTTTTGTCAATCAGCAGTATAAAATTGATAGTCTTTGAACTTTAGCTCTTTAATCATGGCCAATCGTCATTTATGTCGCTCAATTGCTTTGCAGAGTCTTTTTGAGTGGGACTTTCGAGAAAAAAAGAAGGGTCAACTAAAAGAAATCGTTAAGCACAACATGGAGGAGTTCGCGCCCGGCATGGGCAGCGTTGATTTTGTGTTTGATTTGGTAACAGGAACGCAGGAAAAACTGGAAGAGATAGATAAATTAATTGTGGAGGCTGCTCCCGACTGGCCGCTGGAGCAGATAACAAATGTTGATCGGAATGTTTTGCGTTTAGGCATATTTGAACTGAAATACGCAAAAGCAAAAGACGTGCCGCCTAAAGTGGCTATCAACGAAGCAATTGAGTTGGCTAAAGCTTTTGGGGGGACAAGTTCGGGCAAGTTTGTGAATGGTGTTTTGGGCACTATTTATAAAGGGATGGGAGAGCCTAGAAAAGACGAGTAGTTTTTTCGGAAACTGGTGAAGCACGAAATACTAAATTCTAAACAAATTCAAAACTTTAAATTTTAAATGCAAAATAGATTATATGTTTTGGGGTTTATTGTTTATGATTTGTTTCGGATTTCTTTGTTTTAATATTTAGGACTTAATGGCTATGGATTTTTCATCACTGGAAAAAAAACTAAGTTATAAGTTCAAAAAAAAAGAGCTGCTGAAGCAGGCGCTGGTGCATCGTTCTTATTTGAACGAACATCGGTCGTTTGAATTGGATCATAATGAACGTTTGGAATTTCTAGGCGACGCCGTGTTAGAGCTGGTGGTAACTGATTACCTCTATCATAATTACAATTTATCGGAAGGAGAGCTAACCAGCCTTAGGGCCGCTATAGTAAAAGGGGAAATGTTATCAAAAATAGCTGGAGAGGTAGAGCTGGACAAGCATTTGTTGTTATCAAAGGGAGAACAAAGAGGGAGCGAAAAGGCGCGACAGTATATTTTAGCAAATGCTTTTGAGGCTCTTATCGGAGCAATTTATTTAGATGGCGGCTACAGCTCGGCTGACAAATTTATTAATAAGCATGTGATTTGCAGATTGCCCAGTGTTATAGAAAAAGGATTGCATGTGGACAATAAAAGCAAGTTTCAGGAGCTGGCTCAAGAAAAACATAGGGTTACTCCGTCTTATCAGGTTTTAAAAGAGGATGGATTAGATCACGAAAAACATTTCGTGGTAGGGGTTTTTTTGGGCAATAGAAAAATGGGGCAAGGATCAGGCGGGAGTAAACAAGAAGCACAACAAATGGCGGCAAAGGAAGCGTTGAAAAAAATATAGGGAAGGGAGAGCTAATAATATATAAGTTTAAAAGAAACCTTGATGGCCTCTTTTTTTATTTGGATAGTTACAATAATTTTTCTGGTCTTGGGGTTGTCAGGTGTGTTTGTACCCGGACTGCCTGGAATAGCGCTGGTGTTTTTGGGAATCCTTTTCTATTCAATATCAACCGGTTTTTCCAGTATTAGTGTTATCACAGTTATTGCTTTGGGGGTGTTGGTTGGACTGGGCGCATTGGCGGATTATGCCGGAAGCGCCGTGGGAACTAAGTATGGCGGAGGAGGAAGATGGGCTATGTTAGGAACAATGGCAGGTGCTATTGTTGGCGCTTTGGCCGGCGGTGTGTTGGGGCTGGTTTTAGGAGTGTTTTTGGGCGCCCTGGGAGGAGCCTTGTTTGAGGGTAAAAAAATGGAACACGCAGGCAAGGCCGCTGTTTTCTCGATTTTAGGACTGTTGGGTTCAACTATTGTTCAGTTTGCGTTGGCTCTGGTGGCTATCTTGGGGTTTTTAATGGCGGTATTTATTTAATAGACCAACTAGTCCTTGACTGACTTTGAGGAGTGTTCTAGTATCATTCCACATGTTAAGAATAAGGCTTCAAAGAAGAGGTAAAAAAGGACTTGCCACATACCGGGTAGTAGTCGCGGAGCGGAGGGCTTCGGTTAGCGGTAAATTTCTGGCCGATTTAGGCTTTTATAATCCCCATGAGAATAGTTTAAAAGTGGACAAGGAGAGTGTTTTAACGTGGTTGAAACGGGGGGCTAAGCCGTCTAATACTTTGCATAATCTTTTGGTAAACAATGGAATGATAAAGGGTGAAAAAGTAAGAAGCTGGAGACCTAAGAAAAATAAGGGCGAAGAAAAACAAGAGGAAACGGCAGAGAAAGCGCAAGAAGTGAAGGTTGAAACAAAAGAAGAGACAAAAAAAGAAGAGGCCAAAGAAGAGCCTAGTTCAGAAGAAGAGAAAAAATAAGGAAAATTGACCAAGAGGCTTGTTTATGATAATATGGCCTTAGTCCGAAGCTCGGTGAATCGTGGTCGACGGTTCTGTTGAAATGCGGGCATCGGTTGTTCTTAATAAGTTAATCAAGTATTCACGATAAAGTTATGGCTGATGAGAGACCAAGTCATGATCAGGAATTCGTCGAATATGTGGTCAAGTCGATTGTCGATCATCCTGACGATGTCAAGGTGGGTCGCGCGGTTGACGAGATGGGTGTTTTGCTCACACTGACTGTCAGTCCCGAAGATATGGGCCAAGTAATTGGTCGACAAGGGGCAACAGCAAAGTCGATTCGGACTTTGCTGAGGGTTATCGGAGCGAAGAATAACGCCCGGGTGAACTTGAAAATAAATGAGCCGGAAGGTTCAGAGAGCGCCCAGGAGGAAGTGGCCACGGAAGAAGTGAAAGAGGAGGAAGAAAAGCCTTCTCAATCAGTTGACGAAGCGATTGATGATCTGAATTTGTAAAAGTTAACAAAAAAATTCCGCTGGTACAGCGGAATTTTTTTGATGGTAACGAGTAATCAGTAACAAGCAACGAGAATATTTTATATTGAAATTAAAAAAGCGCAGTTTCTGTAATAAGAGAAACTGTGCGGTCAAGGGAACAAGAGAAATCGGAACCCAGGCGGTCAGCCAGGGACAGGCGAAGAGAGATGCAAAAAGGACTCTTTTCTACTGCTGAGCGTAATTCAGTCACTGCGTTAGTCATGACAAAGAACTCTTTGTGTTGGTGTTGGTGGGGTTTTTCCGGCAACAGGCCAGACTTGATGTTTTAGCATGGTTAGAGCATGATGTCAAAATGAGATTTGAGGTGCTGACAATTTTTCCGAATCTTTTTGGGTCTTTTAGAGAGACGGGGCTTTTGGGAAAAGCAGTTGAAGGCAGGCTTATTGATATAGATATTACTAATATCCGTGATTTTGCCGCTGATAAGCATAAGACGGTTGATGATACGCCTTATGGAGGCGGGGCGGGAATGGTGATGAAAATTGAACCGATTGATCGCAGTCTGGCTGCGATTAAGGAATCAAGAATCAATCCCCCTTCGCGTAAAGCTACGGGAGGGCATGGGAATCAAGAATCAAGCAACCAACAGCGAGTTGTTGTTCTTTCAGCGAGAGGAAAGCAGTTTACGCAGATTAAAGCCCAAGAGTATGCGAAATTAGACGAATTAGTTCTAGTTTGTGGCCGTTATGAAGGAGTTGATCAGCGGGTAGCTGATTACTTGGCTGATGAAGAGTTGTCTATTGGCCCTTATGTTTTAAACGGAGGAGAAGTGGCAGCCATGGCGATAATTGAAGCGGTGGCCAGATTAGTGCCGGGAGTGGTGGGAAATCCGGAATCGCTCAAGGAAGAAAGCTATGGGGTGGAAATCCAAAACCAGAAAAACGAAGATTCTAAACAAATTCGAAATTCGAAATTCGAAATTCGAAACAGTGTTGAGTGTCCCCAGTACACGAAGCCGGCGGAGTATAAAGGCTGGAAAGTGCCAGAAGTGTTGTTGTCTGGTAATCATGATAGGATAAAAAAGTGGAGAGAAAAAAATAGCAATTAAGGTTTTGGAATAAATAATTTTCTTGGTGATTATGAGCTTTCCTCTTTTTTTAATACCGATGTTAGTGGGCCTGATAACTCAAGCCGTTAAGCCTTTGTTAAATAAGCAGTGGTATGCCCATTTGCATAAAGAGAACAGAATCATGCCCCGCTACGGAGGAATGCCAAGCGCGCATACCTCTTTTGCGTTTTCTCTGGCCACAGTAGTAGCTTTCTCGGAAGGTTTTTTTAGTGCCGCCTTCGCTGTAGTGGTCGCTATCCTTATTTTCATTTTAGACGATGCCCTGCGCATGAGAATCTTTCTCGGCCGCCACGGACAAGCTTTGAGACAGTTAATACATAAGCTGCCGGAAGAGGAAAGGGTAAATTATCCATATCTTGAAACTCAGCTTGGCCATAAAACAAATGAGGTTGTAGTGGGCGCTGTAGTGGGAGTTGTACTGACGTGGGTTATTTTGTGGATTTTACCGGTGTGATTATATTATTATTTAGGTGATATAATATAACCGCAATGAATCAAGAAAGTATTGCATCCGGTGAATCGACGCCCTCTCTCGATCCAGAGAGGGGTTTAACGGCTGAAACTAGAGATTTGGTTCGGGCTGATCGGGAGATATTTTAGAAAGGTAACGGACACCGTTTGATGGAAAGCGATGTAAGCAGTAAGATTCTGGAGATGGAATATGAGTATGGTGCCGAGGGTATTGAAGCAGCTGCTGGGGCCATCAAACAAAGCAGGTTTAATGATGAGGCGGAGCATCGTTCTCGCTCGAGAAGGTTGAAAATAGCGGGTAAGGGGGAGCCTGAAGCAGTTAATACTAGAATAGATTTCCAGTTGAGGGAAGATGTAGTGAATGCCAGGATATTGGGCTTGGCCCCTAAAAATTGTGGGAACGGGGAATGAGGCAAAGCTTGCGCCTGAAGAGTTGAAACGTCTGGCAGATGATTATGTGTTGTGCCGTGAAAAAGGAGATTGGGTTGAGTTCACAAGGGCGGCGGCTCAGTTAAATGTTCTCGGGGAAAAGGATGGGCAAGGACTGAAGTATAATGAAAATGATGAGCGTGAGATGCAGAGTTGTCTTGATCAGCTGGCGGAGCAGAGTAAGAAAAATTCGTTGCGCTATTTTGAGCATGCGGCAAATATGGCTCTAGCCGGAAAGAGACCACGAATAGCTCAAAAAATGTGGGAGAGGGGTGTTGCAAGGGTCGAAGAAGAACAATTGGACAGGCCCTCAAAACAGGCGTATAAATTGGAGGCCCTTATGTCGCTCGCACAGATGAGAGATTTGATACGGGAAAGAAGACGGCAGTATTACTTTTCTAAAATGATTTTAAGGGGGGTTGACAGTCTTTTCTAATCCAATAATCGGCCTGAAATAGCGTCCGTAGTAGCTAGGAAAT
>CAYMOF010000021.1:0-16889 GCA_964392095.1 uncultured Candidatus Saccharibacteria bacterium
CGTTATTCACCGAAAAGTATGAGGACTTTATCAGCCTTGGAGTTGAAGAATGGCGCAAAACATCCAAAGAACTGGAGTCGACTGGTAAGAAATCAATCTTGTTTATCATGACAGACGATACCAAGAATTGTGATGAGGTAGCTGAATATCTTGAAAAAACACATTCAGATTTAAAAGGAGCAGTACTCACGATTCACACCAACAAGAGTGGTGAGATATCTGAGAGTGTTTCAGGTAAAAAAGAAGAAGAGTTGCGCCTACTGCGTGAACAGGCAAATAACTTAGATAGTCTAGAAAGCCCCTACAAAGTAGTTGTTTCGGTGTTGATGCTGAAAGAAGGTTGGGATGTACGGAACGTGACAACCATTGTTGGATTGCGATCATTTTCTGCGAAATCAAATATATTACCGGAACAGACACTTGGCCGAGGATTGCGCCGCATGTTTTTTGGTAGGGACGACATTGAGGAATACGTGAGTGTGGTTGGTACACCCGCCTTCATGGAATTCGTTGAGTCTATCAAGGCTGAGGGCGTCGAGCTTGAAAAGCGAAAGATGGGAACTGGATCTGGGCCGATTACACCAACAGTCATTGAGGTAGATAAAGAAAATATTAAAAAAGACATTCCATCGCTTGATATTGAGCTGCCAATTCTAACGCCGCGCATACAACGCGAGTATAAGAATCTCGGTGATTTAGAGGTTGCGGATTTTGAACACAAGAAAGTTGAGCTAAAAGAGTTTAGTGAAGAAGAGAAAAAGGAAATCGTTTTTAAAGAAGTCGTTGACGGTAAAGAACACCATCGGACTGTTTTAGATAGCTCAATCGAACCTAATTATCAGAGTGCGATTGGATTCTTCGTGCAAACAATCATGAAAGAGCTGCGACTATTTGGCTGTTACGATGTTTTGTTCGGTGAGGTAAAAGACTATGTGCAGAACCATCTTTTTGAGAACGCTGTTGATTTGGAGGATTTGAATATCTTGCGTAATCTTTCCGAGCCGGAGGCAACTAAGACCATCGTCGAGACATTTAAAAAAGAGATTAACAATTTAACTGTCCATGATGTCGGCGATACGGAAGTTAAGAATTACATCAAAGTGAGTGAAAGTCGCCCGTTTGTAGTGAATGACGGGAAATATCTACTTCCGAAGAAGAGTGTGTTTAACAAGATAGTGGGCGACAGTAATTTTGAGTTGGAGTTTGCTGATTTTCTGGAACGCTGTGACGATGTTGTCTCGTTTGCCAAGAATTACTATGAGGTTCACTTCAAGATTGATTACAAAAATGCTGACGGTTCGATCTCCTATTACTATCCTGATTTCTTCGTAAAAACAGACAATAAGGCCGTCTATATTATCGAGACGAAAGGACGGGAAGATTTAGATGATCCTCTCAAGATAGACCGGCTGCGACAGTGGTGTGATGATGCCAATAACCGGCAAAAGAAGATTAGTTACAAGATGCTGTATGTGAAGCAGGAGGAATGGGAGAAGTATAGGTCGAGAGACTTTCAGGATCTTATTGGTTTAGTGAGTAAATAGCTATGAGTGTGTCAGATATTTTCAAACCATGTCACAATTCAGAATGCAAGGTTTGTTCATATCATGATGGTCGTAAAGGAGTTGTGGTATAGCGACTATGGCAACCATTAAGAAATGTTTTGACGACATTCTCCGGGGCAATAAAGAGCAAAGCCGGGCGGCTGCGCGGCAGGTGCGCAAGATTTTGTACCGGGCTGATTACGGTAGCAAGTATCAGGATATCAAGCATTTGGTAAATGGCGCTCCAAAGCAGTATATGAGAATTAAAGAGAATTGGCGGCAGGAAAATTTTGTTATGGCTATTTCCGTTATCTATTATTTGCGTGACCGGGAAGCCGAGTCGGATTTTCTCTTTCCCTGGCTATTTGAATTGCTTCAGCATGAACGAGGCGCTATTCGCTACGCTGCGGTGCGTATGCTAGAGAATGAGTTGGGGCCATTGACGGTCCATATTCGCCATCCGGAGTCAAAGTTTGGCAAGGATCATGTAAAGCCAGGTAAAGCTGATGCTATTTTGCTGTCGATGTATGTGTCTCTACAAGAGCTGCTTGGCAAGTACGAAGAGCCAAAGTATCGCCGATACAAATATATCTCGTCACTGCCCAGTAGTCCGTATAAATCAGTGCAGATGGTATTGAGAAGCATGGAAGAAGATTGCGGAGAGGATTATCTGGATCAGCTGGTGAAGCGACATCAGCAAGTGCAATCTCAAAAGACGACCTTGAGCAAAAAAGAAATAGCCAAGGCGCGGGATGATCTGGAACTGGAAATTGCACAACTACTGGAAGCGGCTAACAGCGACTACACGGTAGAGGATGTTAAGAAGGTGATTTACGAAGCGGAAGATCAGCAGGAAGGTTTTAAGCAGCTGACTTATATGTTTGATACTGGTGAGGGGGCGGTAACAGTGGCCGACTGGATGGGAGACTATAGTGGACGCTTGGAATCATTTTCCGCACCGGGCTCTCGACGGGAAGGCGCCGGTGGAAGTGCTGGATAGGAAATTAAGATAGCGGCGGGGAATATATCCTGATTTTTTCCAGCAGCTGTAAAATTTCTGCGGCCAAATCCTGACAGTCTTTCTTTCTGCTAAGTTTATGGGCAATTTGTTCTATTTCATCCAATTCTTCGTAGTAATCATTTAACCGGTCATAGGCGGCTTCTTCTCTGTCTTTCTGGAGACGTTTTTCGTAAATACGCAGATCGTTGCGGGCGTGGGTGACCGGGCGGGTGAGATTAGCCTGGTCGTAGCCTTTGATAAGTTTGTCTTTTTTAGCTTTCTTGGCCAGAGAGATTATTTCTTTAAGCAAGGCTTTGTAGTCTGTATCGTCAATTAGAGAAATCGTGTCATTGTTTATAGTTATAATTTCAGTTTCAGTTTTACCTAGTTCGGTGTCGCCTTCTTTGGTTGAAGAAATAGTTTCATCGTCATCGGCATAGGTGGTGATAATTGTATATTCTCCTTCGTCTGTGCCAGTATAAGTGATTTTATACTGGCCATCAGGAGGATCGGCAATGATGATATCAATAAGGTCATCAGGGTCATTTGGATCGTTGTCGTATTCAGCATTATCTTCACTGAAGTCATTCTGATTATTAGACAAAATCTCACCATTAGGCCCCTCTATAGTGGCAACAAGAGGTGACATTATAATAATGCCAAACAGCTTCTTGGGTAATTTTGTTTCGTATTGCTCACTGACTTCATCAAGCCCAAGAGTCTCAATTACTTGATCTTGTGCACCATCAGGCAATTCAATATGTCTGGTATTATTGATAGTCAAATTGTCGTTGCCAAGATGTGCACTGCTTAATAGAACAGTTTCGTCCCCAGTGTTTGTATCGGCTGGCGGCGGGTCCGGATTAGGATGTCCGTCTCGCCAACGTTCCCGATCAATATCTTCTGGGGTCCGATCGTCTGTAACTCTTATAACCTCTAAGGTATTCTGAGTTTGTCCGGCGATTGTTGTGAGATTAACTCCTCGGTTGCCTATGACATCGAATGTGTCACGTAGATTTTCAAGAAAGGCGTTTTGCTCTGTTAGATCGTTGATTGCTACCTTATCCTCGTTTTTTTGTACAAAGTTATCTATTGGTAGCAGCTCTTTCAACGAGGGGAAGAAATTACGGAACGTTTCTGGTCGTTTAGCAGTCTTCATATTTCTTGTTTTTTGCAGAGCACCTTCAATGCGGTAGATATGAAAACGAATAAAGCGATCCCACCGATCCGGAAAAAATCCACCTTCCCAAGCCACGTAAGCATCAGCGGCGCCGGCGTGCGGAGTTCCTAATGTAATAAGTTGGTCGACATCATTTGCGTAGCTGTCACCTTGGATATATGAACGGGCTACGAGTCCACCCATACTATGAGCTACAAGATCTACCTTACTTGCCTCCGTTTCTTGTTTGGCTTGTTGAATAACTGGCACCAAATATTGCTGGGCCGAGGTAGTATTGGATTGCCTCCAGTCATAATGGGCAACAAACAAGTCTTTATCCAGCTCATACCCCGCTTGTTCTAGTTTTTTGATTAGGCCTTTAAATGTGTTGCCAAATGTCACAAACTTCAACTCACCACCAGGCTTATCTTTAAACATTAGTTTTTTGTTATAAGAAGCAATAAGTGGCGGAACCAACACAATAGGATCACGTTCTGGTTCAGGTGGTGCACACCATGGTAGGGTAGGATCAAAAACACATTGGTCTTGGCAGAATGGATCCTGTGGAAAGAGATCACAGTCTGGGATAATAATTATTTGCGCGGACGCAGCTATTGGTCCAACCAGAATAATCAAAGATAAAACCGTGGCAAAAGCGTGTTGTGCTTTAAATACCATAAAGCTGTTGCAACGATAAACCCACCAAAGCAAGCAGTCCCCAGTCAATCAGTAGCTTAATGGTTACGGCAATAATTGCACCAATAATTATGCAAATAATAATATTCTTTTTATTAAATGGTTTTCTTCTTATTGCTAAGTAGCCAAACGGCAACAAAAAGACAATAACAGCGATTACATAAGAACCAGGTCCAGATAAAATATAAAGTACTTCGGCCCACTTATCTTCAGGATTGGAAAATTCCAGTGAGTTACCACCAATAAGCGAGAGAATAATATCCGCAACCATTATTATATTGTATCGGGCTTAGTAGTTTTTGAGAAATTACCGACAAGTTTTTTGCTTCAATAGACCAATTGCGAAATCCTAAGAGGTTGCCTTGGCGCAAAGCACCTCGGCATGGTATTTTGTGAGATAATTGTGATTATTTGGTCATTGGAATTTATGGTTGTTAGTTAAGTAAGTTATAATATGGGGATAAATGTTATGGCTGAAGAAAAGGAACAAAAGAAACTTCGGGTGGGTTGGTTTACGTTTACTTGTTGTGAGGATTCGACGGTAATTTTTACAGAATTGTTAAATGACCGTTGGGAAGAGTGGCGGAAGTTGATTGATTTTCGTCACGCGCGGGTTTTGAAAACGAAAAATGTTTTGGATGAGTTGGATGTGGCTTTTGTGGAAGGGGCGATATCTTCGGAAGAGCAAGCGAAGAAGCTGCAAGAGATTAGGGATAAGTCAAAAACATTGGTGGCTATTGGAGCTTGTGCGGTGACGGGGTTGCCGTCGGCACAGAGAAATGATTTTGACGAGGAGACCATGAAGGAAATAGAGCCGATACTGACTAGATTTAAACATTTAGACAGAGTGCAGAAGTTGGATGAGTTGGTGAAGGTGGATGTCGCGGTGCCGGGGTGTCCAATGAATCCGGATACTTTCTTAGGCGTAGTGAATGGGGCGTTGAAAGATTTCGGGATTGTTAAATAGAAAGTTAAATTTGAAATCAGAAACATGGAAAAATCCGAAACAAATTGTAAATTTAAAATTAGGAAACGCGAGCTTTTTGTGATGGAGATTGCCACACCCGCCTGCGGCGGGTTCGCAATGACGGGGATTGAGGCTGGGTGAATTAGTTGTTACTGGGATGCATAAAGTTGATTTGTCATTAGATGAGGTAACAAAAGTTGAGGGCGCGGCGTCGCTGACGGTTAAAGTGCGTGATGGCAAGGTTGAAAAAGCGCAGTTTGCTATTACGGAGTATAAAAGATTTTATACGCAGGCTATGCGGGGCAAAATGTATGTGAGTTTGCCGCAGTTATTGGCGAGGATTTGTGGTACTTGTTCGAATGCTCACATTCTTTGTTCTATTGAGTCGTGTGAAAAAGCTTTAGGTATTAAGCCGACGTGGCAAAGTAGTATGTTAAAGAGATTAACTGCTTCTGGGTTGATGGTGCGGGATCATGCTTTGCATCTCTACCTATTTGTTTTGCCTGATTTGTATGGGAAAGATGCGTTTTTGGAGTTTGACGATAAAGATCCGGAGCAACATCAAATGTTGCATGATGCTTTTGATATAAAGGCGGCGGGGAATGAGCTGGCCAAAGTTGTGGCGGGTCGGAGTGTGCACGCGACCAATCCTGTGATTGGTGGTTTTTTGCAAGTGCCGTCAAGAAAGCAAGTGGAAGAAGCGGTTAAGAAACTAGAATCTATTAGACCGGCGGTTCTGCGTTTAATTGAGGTTTTTGAGAAGTGTGAGTTTAGCTTGGACAGAAAGACTCGCTTTATGGCATTGGTGTGTGGTCCGTTTGGTTTCTTGGAGGGAGAAATAAAGACTAGTGATGGAGACACGATTACTGAAGATAAGTATAGGGACCACTTGGAACATGTGGTGATACCATATTCGCAAGCCTCGGGGTATACGCATAAAGGTAAGTCTTATATGGTAGGCTCGTTGGCTAGAATTAATTTGTCGAAAGATAGTTTGAATAAGAGAACAAAAGAAGATGCAAAGTCGGCATTGTCGCTATTTCCGTCGACGGATATTTTTCATAATAATCTGGCTCAGGCTTTGGAAATATTGCATTGCGTAGATGACAGTATCGATATATTAAAGACCACTGCTTTTACAAAGGAGCCGCTAGTTAAACCAGCCAGAAAGTCGGGGGTGGGAGTGGGGGTAGTGGAAGCGCCGCGGGGAACTTTGTATCACGAGGTTGATATTGGTGAGGACGGGAAGGTGAAGAATGGCGAGATTGTGGTGCCAACGGGACAGAATCAGATGAATATAGAGCTGGACTTAAAGGAGAAGATAGAGGCGATGTTGACGGAAGATGTTACTAAGGAAGAGATTCAGTTTGAAATGGAGAAGATTATTAGGGCGTATGATCCGTGCATGAGTTGTGCTTCGCACTTTTTGAAGATGAGGTGGGAATGATTGGCCTAGAATCAAGAATAAAGAATAACGAATCAGGAATTTTGGAGTGAGCGGGGATAATGTTGGTAAGTTGGGATTTGTTTTAATATTTGATTTTGTGAAGCAGTTTAAATGTTTCTGTAGTGGCTTTTTTTGTGGGGGTGTTGGGGGGCAGGCCGATGATAGTGAAGGGAGGAAGCTTGTTTATTTTGTCCAGCCAGCGGAGGTTGGTTAGAAGGTCAAAGTCGTGCATGGTGAAGCGGGGGGTATTCTGAAATTGATCTAGGGAAGTAAATAAGGCTATTTCTTTGAGACCATGAACGGTATCTATGATGGTGAGTTTGGCAGGCAGTTCCCATTCCTCATTAGGGTCTTTGATCACAAAGGTAAATTCGGGACATTGTTTTTTTAGTGAAGGGAGGATTTTAAGAGGCAGGGAATCTTCAGGAATATCAGAATTGCCGAAAATCCATATTTCTTCAGGCATAGCTGGGGGTGAGATTAGCTAATTTGATTGAAAGGGAAGTGTAGTGGTTGAGATTTTTGTACTGGTGTGCGGTGATAATTTCGCAGGGAGATTTCCAGTGCATGGAGATAATATTGCCGACTTGGACGTTGTCTAGAAGAGTACTGTTCTCTAAACGTCGCACAATTATTATGGAGAGGGGAGACCCAAGCGATAGCTTGTTTTGTCGATTTATGATAAGAGGTTTTCTTTTAACGGTCAGAAAAGGACCGTCTATCTTAGTTACTCGTCCGGCGCTGATCCGGCAGTTGTCTATGTCTGTCAAAGTGTTTTCTTTGTTGAAAAATTTTTTGTGGTTCCAGAGATTCAGTACGTGGAATGAGTGATGCATAAGCCCGCCGGCAGATATTTTTGTTTTAATAAGATCGACCGATCGGGAACTCATTTTCTGGTTGATTTTAAGTTGATCGGAAGCGTGGCGGTAGATGGTTTTTGGAGAAATATTGTCTAGCAGGCGGTTTCCTAACCAGTAGGCCTCAACCACGCGGTTATCAAAAGGATCGGATATTTTGTTGGCATGAGCGATGCAAGATAAGTAAGGATAAAGGGTTTTGAATTGTCGCAAAATGTTTTCTAGTCCTTGGTCTGAAGTTTTTTTGTTTAGATAAGCGAGTACCTCCTGATTCATGTCGGGACCGCACATGTGCAACCGGTTAGGTCCAAAGGAGTAGCGGGCGCAACGGGCAACTCCATCCATACTTAAATTCTAAATCTTAAAGCAATTAAACTTGAAATTGGTTTTGAATTTCTAATTATTATTTTTTCCAATTAGCGTGTTGAGGTCAAAGTCGGGATCAGCGAGCTGATCCAGCTTTTCGGAAACATCGACATTATTTTCAATCAAATATGAAAGGGCCTTCATGGGCTGAATTTGGTTAACAAGAACAGCTCCGACCAATTCATTATCGAGAACAATTAATTGAGCGTGGATATCTTTGCCTGGCCCGCTACGAGTGAGGGTGGTAAATTCCCGGCGAGGACGTACATTGCCGATGAAGGTGACACTGATGTCAAAACCGTGGGTGGTGTAGTAAGAAACGAAGGTAAATGGCTGTTTCTCTCCTAGCATATTAAGGGCGGCTATTCTGCCTTGCTCTTGGGCGTTTACCCAATTGCCGAGGTGAACCACTTCTTGCAGTATGGGATCTTCAATAGCAGTGCTGTCTCCAGCCGCCCAGACGTCGGGCAAGTTAGTTTTTAAGTGTTTGTTGGCCAGAATAGCCCGGTTCATGTTAAGGCCGGAGTCTTTGAGCCAGTCTATTTCACAGATAGCGCCGATGCCGCAGATGACCATCTCGCAAGGAATATTTTCATCGTTGTTTAAAATTACTCCAGTGACATGGTCGTTGCCAGTGATCTCTTTTATTTCTGCTTCGCGAATAATCTTAACGTCGCTTTTTTCCATTGCCTTTTCGACTATATGGCTGGCTTTTTCGTCAAGGGCCGATTCCCAGAAGCGGGATTCGCGAATAATGGAAGTTACTTCTATATCAGCTAGACGAAGAAGGTTAGACATCTCAAAGCTAATAAATCCGCCGCCGACGGTAACAGCTTTTTTAACAGAGTCTATAGCCTCAATAATTGATTTGCCGTGATCAAGGGTGCGCAGATAGTGGACGCCTTTTTTGTCAGCTCCGGGAGAGGGCAAGGGGCGGGCGGACAAGCCGGTAGCTAAGAGGAGTTTTTTGTATTCAAGGGATGAGTTGTCGTCCAGGTCAATGGTTTTTTCTTCCGGATTGAGGTGAACGGCTTTTTTGCCGCCGATGAAAGCGATGCTATTTTTCTCATACCAAGATTCTTTTTTCAGCCAAATAGCGTCGAAGGGAATTTTGCCTAGAAAAAAGTTTGGTTTGGACAGCATTATTCGGGAGTAAAGATAATGCAGCTCGTCGCTGACGATAGCGATAGTAGCATTTTTGTCGTTTTGGCGGATGGTGTTAGCCGCAGTGGTGCCAGCCACGCCGCCGCCGATAATTAGGTAGTCGAATTTTTGCATTACTGGATTTTAGTCTTCAGGGAATATCTTGTTTCCTTCTTTGTCGTAGAGAAGGACGGCCTTGGTGGGACAGGCTTGAGCAGAGGCTATGAGGGTTTCGTCGTCCACACTATCAGGATCAATAACAATCGCCTTATTCTCGCCATCGAGTTCATAGGTGCCTGGCGAGGTGGCGATGCAAGTGGCGGCGCCGATGCAAAGGTCGCGATCAACGATGACCTTGCCGATTTTTGAATTTTCTTTATTACGAGGGTATTCTTTTAAGTTAGCCATAGTTGAATGTTTTAAGGTTAAGGATAATATTTTCATATTACCGAATGGCTGGGATAATGGGAAATATTATTGATGATTGCAGGGATTATGATACTTTTTGGTATTAGGTTAATTAGCTGTTGTTTGATATGCCCGAGTTACCGGAAGTGGAAACAGTGAAAAATGATTTAAACCGAGTGTTGCCGGGAAAAATAGTCGGCGAAATAGTTGTAAAAAAATCAAAGATGATACGAGGAAGCGCGTCGGTTTTTGTGCGTAATCTGAAAGATAGAGAAATAAGACGGGTTGAAAGGAGGGCCAAACTTTTAATAATGCGGTTTAAGGGACTGAATATGGTTTTGATTACACACTTAAAGATGACAGGCCAGTTGATATATTGTGAAGATGAGAAGTTGGCAGTGGGCCGCTCAACAGGGCGACCCCTGGTTGTAGCTGGAGGACACGGTTATCCCCTGGTCAAGAATGTACCCAATAAGTTTACCCATGTGGTGATAAGTTTTAAGGATGGATCGAGGCTCTATTTTAATGACATGCGCCAGTTTGGTTATATGGCGGTAGTTGGTGGCGATGAAGAGGATAAAATATTGAGCGCTTTTGGAGTGGAGCCGTTAGGTAAGGAGTTTAACTTAGAATATTTAAGGAAAGTGCTAGAAGGCAGGAGGGTGGCGTTAAAAATGGCGCTAATGAACCAGCAAATGATTGCCGGGGTTGGCAGTATTTATGCGGATGAAGCTTGTTTTACGGCGGGAGTAAGGCCGACCAGGCGAGCGGGAAAGGTGACGGTGGCGGAAACTGAAAAGTTGAGGCGCGCGATTGTTGGTGTTTTGAGGCGGGCTATAAAAAAGAGAGGAACAACTTTCGGGAGTTATCGGGACGGTTTGGGCAGAGAAGGAAATTTTGTAAAATATTTAAAGGTATATGGACGGGAAGGAAAAAGGTGCGGTAAATGTAAGCGAGGAATGATTAAAAGGGTTAAAGTTGGAGGAAGAAGCGCGCATTTCTGTCCGGTTTGTCAGAAGTAATAAAAATATTATATTTAGCATGATGGCGCAGACAGAGAAGGAAAAATTAATATTTCCTGTGTGGTCTTATAAGGTGGGTGGATATGCTTTTGCGGAAAAGGTCAGGCGAAGGCTGGTTTTTTGGGCGACACATTTAGGCGAAGACGTGAGGGCAAAGCCGGGAACAGAGGTATTTTGTATAGGAGATGGAGAGGTGGTTTGGTCGGAGATGCGTAAGGGTAGCAAAGAAAAAAGAAATTGGGGCGGGATAGTCGTGGTAAAGCATGAATCAAGAATCAAGAATCAAGAATCAAGAACCAAGAACTTTTATTCGGTTTATGGGCATTTGCGGGATTTAGTTGTTAGTGTTGGTGAGAAGATTGAGCGAGGTCGGAAATTAGGGGTGGTGGCGAAAGGGCTGACGTCGGAAAACGGGTGGTGGAAAATTCCGCATTTGCATTTTGGTATTTATGTTGGTCCCTGGGATGACAAAATTGTACCCGGATTTAAGCGCATGGGAGACGGGCGCACAAAGATAAAATGGTGGAGATGCCCGAGCAAGTTTATTGAGGAATATAATTTAGAAATAAAGAGAATAGAAAATGGAAATAAGGATACAAGGAAGACATAATTACGAATTATGACTTCCTTGATTATTGTGGATAAATTCCTGATTCTAGAAGAATGAGCGGGGAAACGGAACTGATAAAAGAAAGACTGGACTTGGCGGAAGTAGTCGGGGAGTATGTCCGGTTAAAGAGAGCCGGTAATCATTATAAGGGATTGTGTCCTTTTCATCAGGAAAAGACACCTTCTTTTATAGTGAGTCCGGATAAGGGTATCTGGCATTGTTTTGGGTGTAATGAAGGTGGGGATGTTTTTTCTTTCATCCAGAAGATGGAGGGTATAGAATTTCCGGCGGCTTTAAAGCTAATGGCAGATAGAGCGGGGGTGCAAATAGAGAAGGTTAATAAAGAGAGTGTTGATAAGAGACAAAGACTGTTTGACTTGTTGGATTTGACAGCTCGTTTTTATAACGAGTTGTTGATGAATCAGCCAGTGGGAAAAAAAGCTAAAGAATATTTAAAAGAAAGAGGGCTAAAAGAAAAGGCGATGAATGTTTTCTGCTTGGGTTACGCTCCAAAACAATGGGATGTTTTGCAATCTTTTTTACGAGCCAGGTCTTTTTCTCCGATCGAGATGCAGGCGGCTGGAGTGGTTGGAGAGGGGCGTACAGGAAAGTTGTATGACAGGTTTAGGGGGCGGATAATGTTTCCGATTTATGATTTACAGGGGCGAGTGGTAGCTTTCGGGGGACGTATTGCTCCTTGGTGTGAGACTGGCGAAGAAGGAAAATATATTAATTCTCCGGAAACGGAGCTTTACGAAAAACGCCGGGTTGTGTATAACTTGGAGCGAGCCAAGTATAATTTGCGGGGGGGAGCGCTGTGTGTGGTGGTGGAAGGATACATGGATGTAATTATGATGGATCAGACAGGAATTAAAAATGTGGTGGCCAGTTCGGGTACGGCTTTCACGGAGGAGCAGATGGAAAGAATTGGCAGATTTACTAAAGAGCTTAATTTTTGCTTTGACGCGGACGAGGCGGGGGTAAAGGCGGCGGTAGCCGCTACTTCCGTGGCCATGGCTTCTGGTTTTAGAGTGGGAACAGTTTTGCTGCCTGGCGGTGCTGACCCGGCCGATTTAGCTAAAGATAAGCCTGATGTTTTGAAAAAATATATTAGTGATCCTAAGTCGATAGTTGATTTGTTGCTGGAAAGAATCGGGGAAACTCAAAATAGCCTTGTCAAAGAAGAGAGTGTTGATAAGGTTCTGACAGTGATATCGAGGGCGGGCAATCCTGTTTATCAAGGAGAGATGATTCAGGAGCTGGCTCGAGTGTTGCATGTTCCGGAGGAGAGAATTGTTGACATGGTACAGAAAAAGATGAAAAGCGAAGCTAACTTGTCTTTAAAAACAGAGGGTGTGGACAAAGAAGAAGAAACAGGTGATAGTAATAGTAATCTGATTAGTGTGGAGGGGCGGCTAATGGGTTTGTTAATTGCTTTTCCGGAGGTTAGAAGAAAAGCAATGAAAGAGTTAGATGAAGGTTTAATATTTGATAAAAGAGTGTTGTTATTGTATAAAATAATGGATAGACTAGCTGTTAAGAGGGCGGATAGTTTTTATGTAATGTTGGCTGACAAGTTGTTAAACAAATTTGATAGTGAGCAACTGTCTCAAGCTGAAGCTTTGAGAAGATTTAGCGAGGAGATAATTGATCAAACAGGCAGAGATCCGAACGGGGAAGCGGAGGAGTTGTTGGCTGTTTTGAAAAAAAGAGCCTGTGAAGCGGAGTTGAGAAGGCTACAGGGGCGGCTGGCCGGGGGAAACAGTAAAGAAAAAGAGAAGATTCTGGAAAAAATTAAATCTTTGGCGGAGCAGTTGGCGCAAGCTGGGCGCAAGTAAGGGTCTAGCGATTATTTATTTGTTATTTTATCGTGCCTAGAAACACAAAAAAACAAGCGTGTAAAAAGACGGTTAGAAAAAGAGTGAGTGTTCCTCGTAAAGGTTCTGGTGTGGCTAAGAATCGGGTGAAAAGAAATAAAAAGTCGCAGGGAACAAGAAAGACAGTAAAGAAAAGTGTTACGAAGAGAAAGACAAAAAGAGGGAGAAAGCCTGCGTCTAGAAAAGTTGAGAAGAACTCAACAAAAACAAGGGGAAGGGGCAGGCCGCGAAAGAGCGGAGGGGGTCGGAAAAAGAGTGCCGGTGTTAGGAGAAGGGTTTTCAGGAAGAGGGGTCGGCCGGCCACAAAAAAAAGAGCTAGTGGTGAAAAGAGCCAAAGTAAAGTCAAGAGACTGTCTCCAGAAGAGACAGTGACTTCTCCGTCGGTGATAGCTTTAATACAAAAAGGCATTCAGACAGGTTTTGTTACAGAGGAAGAAATATTGTATGCTTTGCCAGAAATTGAGGAGAATATAGCTGGCTTGGAAGTGGTTTTGACTCAATTGGAAGATAACGGAATAAGGATTGAAGAAACGCAGGACAATTTGATTGATTATGATGTGCCTGACAGGCTGGACAAAAAGCCTCACAAAAAAGAACACAAGGAAAAGCAGGTAAATAATTTTATTGACGTAAGCAACATTTCTAATGATTCTGTGCAGATGTACCTTCGGGAAATTGGTAAGGTGCCTTTGCTTACGGCGGAAGATGAGGTGGAGCTGGCTAAGCGAATTGAACAAGGAGATGTTGAGGCTAGGCGTCGTTTGGCGGAAGCTAACTTGCGTCTGGTGGTTTCAATCGCGAAAAAATATACAGGACGGAAGAACTTGTCATTGCTTGATTTGATTCAGGAAGGCAACATGGGCTTGTTTAGAGCGGTAGAGAAATTTGATTACCGGAGAGGATATAAGTTTTCTACTTACGGGACATGGTGGATAAGACAGGCAATCACCAGGGCGTTGGCCGATCAGTCCAGGACGATAAGGATTCCCGTGCATATGGTGGAGACGATAAATAAGTTTACGCAGACACAGAGACGTCTGTTGCAGGATTTGGGCCGCGATCCCCTGCCGGAAGAAATTGCGGCGGAAATGGATTTGCCGGTGGATAAAGTGAGGCACATTATGAAAATTTCCCAGGAAACAGTGTCTATTGACGCTTCGGTAGGAGATGACGAGGAGGATTCGGCTTTGAAGAACTTTATTGAAGATGAAGAGGCGGTAACCCCCCAGCAGGCGGCAGGTAGGGAAATTTTGCAGGAACACGTGGATGAAATATTATCTGACCTGACGCCTCGTGAGCAGAAAATATTGGAAATGAGATTTGGTATTAAAGACGGGATGAATCATACGTTGGAAGAAGTGGGTCGGGAGTTTGATGTAACCAGAGAGCGTATCAGACAAATTGAGGCCAAGGCTTTGGAGAAGATCAGGGAGCATCAGAAGGTGAGGAAGCTGAGGGATTACTAGTATGTGCCTCGCTTAGGCTCGGTGCTTAAATCTAAACAACAAAATTCAAATGAACCCCAGAAATTATTTGGTAATTGTCTTGGCAGCAGTGGTGGCAGTTGGAGGTGTTTACTTGTTTAGGCCGGACAGGGAATCTAGTGAAAGAGAATTGAAAAAAGAGGTGGAGCAGGTAAAAAGATCTGTGCCTTCTCCGTCGGCGATAGACAACACTAAGGAGTGGCCGCCCAGGCCGAGTGGTTTTGCTGATATAAAGCCTGTTTATGAGATGGTTAATGTAACCTTAAAGACATCAATGGGTGATATAGACATGGTTTTGGATGGAAAAAGAGCGCCCTACACGGTTGGTAATTTTGTGGGGTTGGCCCAGGAAGATTTTTATGATGGGACGATTTTTCATAGGGTGATACCGGGGTTTGTCATTCAGGGCGGGGATCCTTTTTCTAAGAACCAATTGGCTAGGGATATGCACGGCAAAGGCGGTCCGGGCTATACATTTCAGAACGAGATAAATGAACTGAAGATTGTGTATGGGGTGGTAGCTATGGCTAATGCCGGTCCGGGCACCAACGGCAGTCAGTTTTTTATTGTCACAGCTGAAAAGGCTCCGCATTTAGACGGTAGGCACACGGTGTTTGGGGTGGTAGGAAATGGCATGGAGGTAGTAGAAAGTATTTCGAAAGTGGAAACTGACGCAAACGATAATCCATTAGAGCCGGTAGTGGTGGAAGATGTGATAATTAGGGGAAATTTAATTCCCGGACTAACCCCGGTTGAATCTTCTAAGGAATAGGAGGAGGCAAGGCGGGTTCTTCCATGGGCTGACTTTTTTTGTAAGATGGTTCAGAAGGTTGGTTTTTAATAGCTTTTGGCCGCTGACGGAATTGTGATTGAAGGTTTTGTATTATCTGTTTTATTCCGCCATATTCTAATTCTGTATAGGGAAGCATAGCGGGTCCGGACCAGCCCTGTTGTCTTATGTTTAGGGCTTTTTCTTGGGCCTTGATGCGAATATGGTCCCAGGCAACATTGTTAAAAAAATCGATGTGTTCTTCAGCAAAGGTTCCTTGTTCATTTACGGAGAAGCCGAGGGCGGAAACAATAGGCAGGCAGTAGGGTCCGGTAACAGCGGTTCTGGCAGGGACGGGCATGATGGGCATAGTGTGACTGCCGCGGGCTCCACCACCGACTAGATGGTTAAGGGTAAAGGTGTGCAAAATTTCTTCGGGGGCGGGGAAGATACCTTGGTTGCGGACAATGGCTATGGGATCGTCTTTACCGGTATAGGCGCCGGCAATGTGATGCAATCTTTGGGCCGACACGGCCGTAGCTGTTTGGTCAGGGTAAGCGCGGGAAGTAATGGAGTCTATGGCGAAGCGGTCATTGTCGCGGAGAAGGGCCGCTATACTGTAGCTGTCTTCGGGTGTGTTTAGCTCAATAATTGAATCATATCGGGTTTCGTCCATGTCTATAATGGTGAAGCTAAAACCTGCTTGCATCTTGGAGTTCAGCATCAGTCCGGAGCAGTAAATAGGGTCGGCAAAGGCGAGATATAAGGGAAGGTTATAGGCGCCGGGGCCGCATTTGTCGGCGGCAAAGATCATGAATGATTCGGCGGGCCGCTCGGTGTTTTCGGTGTTGGGGTTATGTTCAAAAATAATCTCGGCCACGGCCGGTCCGGCTCCGCGGATGTTGCCAGAAGGAGCATCAACAAGAAGGTCTTGTCCGGCTCCGTAAAGGCCTTTGTTTTTAGCGACGCGAGTTGCTTCTTGGAATGCTTTTAGGGCCACATCGATGTGAACCTGTTCATTGTCGGGTCCGTTTTCATGAGAGAGGATTAAGTTTATATCGTCGCCGGTGTAGGAAACGTGTCCGTCAATGATAATGCCGCGAGTGATGGCGTTTTCTAATATGCTTTCACAGACTCTTATCATGTCACGGGAAGGGCAGGTATGCCCGCCTATTGATCCGACATCTGCTTTAATTAAAGAGATGGTTAATTTCATAGACATCTCCTTAATCTATATCGATTAGAATTTGATGCAAGGGTTGTTTTTCCCTTGGTCTTGAATTATTCCCGCTTTTTCGTCACAATCCATAAACACGGAAGGGTTGTTCTTTGGGGTTGGTTTAGCGGTTTCGTAGTCTTGTGCCTGGCGGGTTAGTTGAGCAATGTTCGTAGGTTACAGATTACGTAACTGTGTTATTCCCGGGTAGCTCAATGGCAGAGCAAATGACTGTTAATCATTAGGTTGTCGGTTCGAGTCCGACCCCGGGAGCATATGAATTTGGTTCTGGGCAACCCACCTCTATCCAGTCGGATAAGGTGA
>CAYMOF010000022.1:0-14179 GCA_964392095.1 uncultured Candidatus Saccharibacteria bacterium
AGTCCCCTGGAGCTTCTCGGTCACTTGTCGTCTTTGTCCCTTCGAGCCCTTTGCGTTTTATGCGCCGGGGCTCTTTTTTTATTTCTTATCTTCTTTGCCGGCTAAATATTGACCGGCCGAAAGAGCCGCTGAACACCCCTGCCCGGCCGAAACTATTATCTGGTAGTCTCTCGAATTAGTAACGTCTCCCGCCGCGAAAAAACCTTCAACGCTGGTGTTCCCGTAACGGTCAGCCACTATCGCTCCGTGCTTATCTGTTTCTACCAAGTCTTTTACCGGGTCACTATTAGGAATCGCCCCAATCGACACAAAAATACCGCTGACTTTTATTTCTTCTTCCTTGCCCTCAACTTCATATTTCAATTTTTCAACCATTGCTTCTCCCTTTACTTCCGTAGCTTTAGCCTGGTATATAATCTCTAACTTTGAATCGCCATTCAACGCCTTTACCAGAATTTCGTCGGCCGTTAACTTATCACTCAACTGCAGTAAATATATTTTGCGAGCTATTTTCTTTAACATAATAACAGCCTCTACTCCCACGTTTCCCCCGCCGATTACGGCCACGTCTTTATCAGCGAATAAAGGAGCGTCGCAGGTAGCACAATAAGAAACTCCTTTGTTTTTGAACTCTTCTTCTCCCGGTATGCCTAATTTTCTGGGGTGTCTTCCCGTCGCGTAAATAACGGCTTTCGATTCGTAAGTTTCCTCATCCGCCAGACACATAAAAATATCCCCTTCTTTAGCAACTTTTTCTATATTCTTTTCCATGATGGAAACATTATCCTTATGCAGACTAAGATGATTTACGAACTTGTCAGCCAGTTTCCAGCCTTCGGTTCTTCCATCGCCGGGCCAGTTTTCAATTTCTCCGGAATTTCTTACTTCTCCTCCCGGCAACTCGCCGAACAACACCACTTTTAAATTTTTCCGGGCCGCGTAAATAGCCGCCGTTACTCCCGCGGGGCCATAGCCAACAACGGCTAAATTATACAACCTATCTTCACTCATCTCTTCACCCGAACAATTATTTGCTTAGATCAAGCGTCTCCGCTAGCTTAGCGCTGTCAAAACCAACAATTATATCCTCCTTTTCACCCTCTTTAACGATTATCACCGGCACCCCCATTTGCCCTGACTTTTCTATCATTTCCCTGGCCTTATCTTTGTCCTGACCAACATCAACCTCCTGATATTCAACATTTTTTGAGTCCAAAAAGGATTTTACCGCCCGGCAATAGCCACAGGCCCTAGTACTGTAAACTAATACTTCTTTATTCATTTTAATATTTTAAGAATAATATTCAGATTTTAATTATAACAGCCCTTAATTTATATTACTACCTCGCTTGCCTGCGCCTCTTGTAATTACGCAAAAACATCACTAAAGTTAGCCCATATATGAGAACAAAAGAAACAGTT
This sequence comes from uncultured Candidatus Saccharibacteria bacterium, assembly GCA_964392095.1. GTDB lineage: Bacteria > Patescibacteriota > Andersenbacteria > UBA10190 > UBA10190 > CAYMOF01. The sequence goes on from CAYMOF010000022.1 coordinate 1,423, forward strand.
GTGGTTATCGGCTTGGGTTATGTGGGCCTGCCTATAGCTCTTTTAGCTAAAAAGAAAGGCTTTAATGTTTTAGGTATAGATATTGATAAAAATAAAGTCGATCTTATAAATAACCGCAAGATACCCTGGACAGACAAAAACCTTTCCCAAGACATAAAAAAACATTTTTTTATCGCCAGCACGGATTACGCGGTCACGCAAAAAGCTGACTTTATTATTATTGCTGTACCCACCCCTGTCACCTCCCGCAAACAGCCGGATCTTAAACCCTTGAAGAAAGCCCTGTCAGGAACTCTCCCTTACTTAAAAAGAGGGCAGGCTATCAGCATAGAATCAACCATAAATCCGGGAGTTATGGACGAGGTAGTGCTTCCCGTGTTAAGACAAAGAGAAGATCTAAAAGTTGACGCTGATTACAGTTCGACTAACAAAAAAACTATCCACTTAGTTCATTGTCCGGAAAGGATTAACCCCGGTGACCCCAAATGGTCCGTTAGAAACATTCCCCGCGTTCTCGGCGGATACTCTTCTACGGGAACAAAGAAAGCGCTTACCTTCTATGAGAAAATATTAGACGCTCCTATTAAAATCATGTCGTCTCCCACTGAAGCAGAAGCCGTAAAAATATTGGAAAACACCTTTCGCGACATTAACATCGCTTATATAAATGAAATGGCTAAATCTTTCGACGTTCTGGGAATTGATATTATGGACGTAATTGAAGGCGCCGCCACCAAACCCTTTGCCTTTCTTCCCCACTACCCCGGCAACGGCGTAGGCGGGCACTGTATAAGCGTTGATCCCTACTACATGATTGAAAGAGCTAGGCAGGTGGGCTTTGACCATGAATTCCTGAAACTCGCCCGCAATATTAATGACAGCATGCCTGGTTACTGCGTTGAATTGCTAAAAAATTGCTTATCCAGAGCCAAACTAAATCATAAGACGGTCCGGGTCGCCGTTCTTGGTTTGTCATATAAAAAAGATGTCAGCGATCTGCGCAACAGCCCGGCGCTGGACATTATCAAAATATTACGCCGCAAGAAAATAAAGTTCGTTGTTTTTGACCCCCTGGTCCCCTCTCATTCAACTGCTTCTTCCTTGCCCCAGGCTCTTAAAGAATCAAACGCCGTTATTCTGGCTTGCGACCACACAGAATTAACTAAAAACCTCTTACCGCAAAAACTTTTTTCCTCGGGAATAAAAATAGTTATAGACGGCAAGAACGCTCTTTTGCCTTCTTCAATTTCCGAGAAGGACATTGTTTATCACGGCATCGGCCGCGGCAACAAAATTATTTGAACCTAGAATCAGCCTCGCTGTCGTTCACGCTGGGAGGAGTCGGCGGCCTTCGTGTTTCCTCAGCCGTTGGTGTCTCCGACGGCGTATCAGTGGCTTCTCGTCTTATTTCTTCGTTCTCCTCATTTTTACCCTGTTCTGCCAACAGGTCTTTTGTAGCTAACATTATATCTCCGGCCGCTTCTTTCATCTCATCCAGAGGGGAGCCGCTTTCTTTCTTTTCTCCGCTAGTTCCCGACCAGGCCCCTTTTTGTTTTTTATAATTTCTGTACCCTCCCCATATTAAACCAATCAAAAACACCGGAAACCAGATAGTGGTTAAATATCGGGAAAGGAAGAAAATAATTAACAACACAAATCCGGCAATCAATCCATACAAAAGACCCCAGTAGATTATTGGATAAATATTAGGCTTAAAACGCTCCATAAAATAAATCTACCACAGTCTTTTAATTTTAGTAAATAACCATTACTCCCAACCCGCTATTCCGTTTTTTTGAGCAGATTTAAAACATCCTGTCCATTATCCCATTCATTTTTACTGCCTAAAACCACCGCAATAATTTTATCCTGAACCCCTGTTCCTTTTACAACCAAACAGCATCCGGCTTCGTTGAGATAACCAGTTTTACTGCCCGAAAAAACGACTTCTTCATTAACTATCAACTTATTGCTGTTTCTCATCGTGTGTTCACGCCCACTACCTCTAAAAGAAAAGGCGTATTCCCTGGCGCTCGACGCTTCCGCTGTCATCGGATATTGTTTCCAAGCCTCCTCCGCCAATCTTGCTACCTCGTAAGCCGTCGAAGTATTTTTTGGACCCAGACCAGTCACATCCACGAATTCTGTCTGCTCCAACCCCAACTCTATAGCCTTTCTGTTCATTGATCTTATAAATTCACGTTCCGGAACACCCAAGCTCCTTACATAAGCCAAAGTCGCGTTATTCGCTGAAGACATTAACGAAGCGTAAAAAAGATCCTTCACCGTTGCCGACTCTCCAGGCCCCATTACCAACTTGCCTCCCACCACATATTCGTTTGGTCTAATCTCAATCTCTTTTTCCCAATCAAGGCCATAATCAATAGCCACCATGGCCGTCATCAGTTTTGTAATGCTGGCAATCGGCCGTCTTTGAAAACCATTCTGCTCAAACAAAATTACTTGACTTTCACTATCCCACAGAACGGCGCTGTCAGATCTTATCAAACGGTTATTTTGAGGCTTGCCAACCGGCAAACCAAAACTAAAAGAAGAATTATCCGTTTTAGCCGTTATTTCGTCTTTGGTCGTTTCTTCATACAACCACCAGCCAGCCACAGCTGTCGCTGCCCCCAAAATTACACAAAGTAATATCCAGAAAAAAGTATTTCTAAGCATCTAATCATTTGTCATAATACCCCAGAAAATAATACAATCAACGCGACTTATGGTAACTACTCACAATCCTGAAGTAAGACCTCCTGACCAGTGCCGCCAAAAGGTCCCAGTTTATGGAATCTTTGGCCTTTTCGGCTCAGTCCCTGAGCAAGCGCCAGCGAGTCGAAGGGCGAAAAGGCCAAAGACCTCGGAGCTCACCGCTGGAGTGAGTGAGAATGAGTAAACTGGGACCTGTTGGGTAAGGCGCTGGTTTCAGGGTTGTGAGTAGTTACGACTTATTATTACGATTACTAATATTAAAATTAAGATTAACCAGACATCCAACTAACAATGTATTCCACCATAACCAAAGACATAAAAACAGCTGTTGCTTTTCTGGACCAGGGAAGAATTGTCGCTTTCCCTACCGGCACCTCTTACGGATTAGCGGCCGACACCCAACAAGGCCACGCTCTGCAAAGATTGCGCAACCTCAAGGGCCGACCCCAAGACAAGGCCTTAACGGTTTTTATGGCCGAAAAATTATGGCCTAAATTTATTGACTTAACCGCTCCGGAAAAAAACCTTTTATCCAAAACAAAAAATCAGCCCCTAACGCTTTTAGTCAGACCCAAAAAGCCGCTTGAACACCTTTCCCGAAACGGCCTGGTCGGACTGCGTGTTATTGACCACCCGCTTATGAAAAAGCTGGGCGAAGCCGTTAATGTTCCCCTTACGGCTACCAGCGCCAATCTTTCGGGAGAAGAACCTTGCCTTTCGCCCTCGTGCGTCCAAAAACATTTTCCCGGAAAACTTGACCCCTCTTCAAAATATTACGGAGACATCGCTCCCGCCGGCGATACAACCTATGACCTTTCCCTGGCCTGCGTCTTAGATGCCGGTGAACTGCCTCCTTCTCAACCTTCTACCATAGCCGCCATCGAATTCGGTGAAATAAAAATTATCCGCCCCGGCGGCATATCCGAAGACAAGTTGCGCAATTTATAAAAAAAATCTCCCATAAAAAAAGGGAGAAGAGAAACCAGCGGCAAATCTCTTTTTCAGCAAATTAACCCTTAGTCAACGTGTGTACGGCGAGCCATCATGGAGAAGTGCTCACTTGCTTGTTTTTCTAATTCAAGAGCCCTACGCCACCACAAAATTGCGAAGATCGTGGCTACAACAGCCCACACCAGCACTACTAAAAATAGCGTCCAGGGCAACACAACACACCTCCTATTTGTTTAGAGAACAGATTTATTAGTAGAGTCCTGTAACGCCTCCTTTTTTCTAATTCACAACCCTAAATCATCTGCGATTTCCTGCATAGCCGTCAGAACATGTTGTATATGTTCATCTACAGTCAACCCCAGTTCGCTCGCTCCCATCTCAATATATTCACGGTTTACTCCCGCCGCAAAAGATTTTTCTTTAAGCTTTTTCTTAACAGCCTTCACATCAACCTCTTTTATTTTCTTGGACGGCCTGACTAAAGTTACCGCCACAATAAAACCGGTTAATTCATCAACCGCGAAAATCGCTTTCTCTAATTTAGTATTCCTTTCAGTTCCCGTATGAGGAGCGTGCGCCATAATGGCTTGCCGGACCACCATGGGATAACCCTCCTTTTTTAATATTTCTTGTCCTTTGTAAGGATGCCCTTCTAGAGAAGGGAATTTTTCATAATCAAAATCGTGCAGTAAACCCACGATTCCCCACATTTCCTTGTCTTCTCCAAAAAATTCGGCGTAGTTGCGCATAGCCGCCTCCACCGCCAGCCCGTGCTTAATTAAATTATTATTTGCTGTATAAGCTTTCAGCAATTCCAAAGCTCCCGCCCGAGTAATTGTTATTTCAGCTGTTTTTTGCATATTGATTAATTATTTTTATATAGAATTAGACGTTAATTTTTCATCACCCTTTTCGTTACCTCTTAATAATTGCCATAAAACTTGTATCCAACTGCCCATAATCAATATCAGCACAACTATGACGATTAACCATCCAATAATCGGAACAAAGCTGACTGTTTGATAGACAATAGCTCCCAACAAAACGTGTTGCCACTTTAATTCTTCCCCTTCGCGTTTAAATAAATATTTATTTGTCCAAGCCCCCACCACTATTGGCGCGCTTGCCATTGCCAAAATGCCTATCAAAATCGTGGTTATCAGAACCGCCATTCCAATCGGCAGGCTAACTACTAAGATCATCGACAAGATTACCGCCGGCAAAAACAACACCAGCCACAAGAACCCCCAGCCGAGACTTTTACCGCTTTTGTTAAAAACTGTCGCGACTACCTTTTTAGCGCTGTTTCTAAACAAATAAAGCAATAACATTCCAAAAACAAACCACGATACTACGCTTTGCACCCATCTGCTTATAATTGCCCCCGGAGAAACCTTTTCAATATTTTTCCCGCTGGTATGCCGCTTTGCCCCGGCTACAGTAGCCCCCTCTTCAACAACCGGTTCATTTGGTCCCCTGGTAATCAAATCGCCACTAATAACCGCTCCTTGAGTGACTACTACCTCGCCGGCCGCCCGGACAGTGCCTTCCACTCTTCCCATAATAGTGATTTTTTGTCCAGCCGCGTACAAATTACCTTTCACCCTTGCTTTTTGGGCAATAGTTACGTTCGCACCGGCCACAAAAACATCGTCCACCTCCGGGGAATTCACCTCTACATCCTCTCCGGCCGCGTACACATCATCTCCAACAGTGCCCCTTACTCTCACCAATTGACCCAGCGCCACCACGTCTTGAGCAACCCCTTCTTCCACTTCTACCTTTTGGCCGGCGGCCACCAAATCTTGCCCCACCCTGTTAACCACACTGACACTTTCTCCTGCCGCGTAAAGATCATCCTCAACATCAGCTTTCGTAAAAACGCTTCCCTTATTCACTAACACCTGGGCGGCCTTCGCTGAAACAGGAACAATCAATCCCAAACAAAGCAATATAATTATTAGCTTCTTCATAATAAAAACACTACATGAAGGCGCTTTTTATGCCAATAGAGTCACTGTTTTTGCTTTCTTTACCCTTCTTCTTGCGCAAATTTTTCATCTATTTCTATTATTTTGTTTTCAAGCTTTTTTAAGCGTTTCTGCAACTTCTGGGCCAACTCCAGAGCCTTTTCAAATTTGGGCAAATCTTTCTCCAAATCAATATCTCGTGATTCGAAGTCGTTAACAATTTTTTCCAATTCCTTATATCCAGATGTAAAATCTACTTCCTCTTTCATTTATTTATTGGTTTCTGTTCCTTATCACTTTTATTCTGAACTGTAGCTAAAATATTACCTCTGAAGAACCGCGTGTCAATACAACTGCCCGGTTGTAAAGTGGATGAATCTTTAACCACCCGCCCCTGGCTGTCTCTTGTAATACTGTAACCTCTCGACAAAGTCTTTTGAGGAGACATAGATAGCAACATACGATTTAATTGCTCTAAGCTCTGTTTTTTGTCGCCGCATGTTTTCAATAAAATATCCAACATTCTTTTTTTGTCTGCCCTTACCCCCTCTTTTTTATTTTTTATATCCGCTTGCCATTGGGATGACATGAGTTTAAACGTCACTAATTTAGATCTAATATTATCTTTACTGTTTCTTACCTTTATATTTATTGAGCCGACCATACGCCTAACATCGTTTTGTTTATCGACTATTTCTTCCTTCAAGATATCACCGATTCGGCTGGCCAAAACGCTGACGGCCATGGCCACCTCTTCCCGCGAACTAACCAGAATTTCTGCCGCGTTACTTGGCGTTGAAGCTCTTACGTCAGCCGTCAATTCAGCCAAGGTAATGTCTCTTTCGTGGCCAACCCCTACAATGATTGGCAAGCGTGAAGAAGCCACCGACCTAACCACTGCCTCATCATTAAACGCTTGTAAGTCTTCCAGGCCGCCACCCCCTCTCACCAACACAATCACGTCAATCGGTTTAGAAAACGTGTTTATTTTTTGCAAAGCCGCTGTGATTTGCGCCGGCGCCTTTTCTCCCTGTACTTGCGTATGGACGAAATAGACGTTCATTCCGCCCTGGCGCCCCGCTAAAACTTTTACAAAATCAGAATAGGCCGCCGCTTCCCGGGAAGTGACCAACCCGATATTTTGAGGGAATTGTGGCAGTTCCCTCTTTCTTTCCGGAGCAAACAAACCCTCCTTACCCAATTTTCTCTTTAAAAGATCAAAAGCTCTTCTCAAAGCGCCTTCTCCGGCCGGCTCAATAAAATTAACATTAAAACTAAATCCCCATTTCTCATGCAGTTTTGGGGTACCTGACGCTTTTACCATCATCCCGTCTTCGATTTCTGTATGTAGATACCACTTAGGCATAAAACAGCGCACTGAACTATTTTCATCTTTTAAATGAAAATGCACCCATTTATTCCCGCCGCTTACCCGATAATCAGCCACCTCTCCCTCAACGGTCACGCCCTCAAAAGAAAACATTACTTCATTAACCGCGGCCACAAACTCTGTTACAGACAAGGCTTCCTTAATTTTATCACCTGCTTCTCTTAACATATTACGATATTAACAATGAACACCTGCTTTGTCATTCTTATAGTCTCTTTAGCCACCCTCATTTTTTCCGAGCGCTTGGCGGTCAAGTATCTTTCCCACGCCGCCCCTTCCTTTAATGTCTCCGAATTTACCATTGCCTTTATTTTGCTCGCCGTGGCCACCAGTATGCCCGAGCTTTTTGTATTCATATCTTCCGCGGTGAGCGGCGCCAGCGATATCATTACATCAATTACGCTGGGTTCTAACATAATCAACACCATCCCAGTTATCGGCTTGGCCGCCTTTCTATCCGCTTAAAATAAATTTATCTCCTCTATTAACATCAACGGTTGTTTTTTAATAACAGCCTTTATCATTTTAACTATATTTGCTTTCTCCAAACACCGACTTTCGGGCCGAGAAGGGCTAGTCTTGCTCAGCTTTTTCACCCTCTATATTTTTCATCTCCTTTTAGTATTTAAAGACCTGCGAACAATATTCCACTGGAACAACTGATAAAATTTATTCACCGTCGGACTCACAGCCAACGCGCTCAGCCGGTTATTTGCCTCGCCTTTCCCATAACCTATTTGATAATCGTCCAGCTCCTGCTTAATACGCAGAAGCTCGTCCTCATCGGCCTCAAAAAGATCCATCTTCCGGTCCTCCATAAACCACTGGCCCACTTCCGGCTCCAAGTTTTTTATTAACCCCCCGGCCTGTTTTATCTGTTCGGCCGAAAAATTCAAAACCGCCTCGCTAACACCCATCGCGTCCTTATGGTTTCTCTGTTCGGGAAACCCGGGTCTTACAATTACCGTCAGGTCAATCGTTTTTCTCTTCTTTATTATGCCTGCGGTTGGACCCGGCACAGCCACCCCTATCAAGCCGATAACCACTTGGGGGCTGTCTTTTATAGGACTGCTTAATCCTAAGGATAGAATTTTCTGCGCTTTTATGGCCGGATCCGGGTTATCAGACATACGTTGTTTGTCAATTTCTTTTATAACCCACTCCAGTCTTTGCTTAGCGGCTTCTCTTATTATCGGCTTTAATATCTCACAACGATTATAAGGAACTTCTAAACCGCTTTCATCTGGCGGCAACCAGTTTTTTGATCTTAATATTTTTTTAAATTCCTTAGCGAACGACTTTTCTTCATCGGCGTAATCAACCAAAGACCAGGCGGCGGTTTCAAGATAAGACCCCGCGTTGACATCATGGTATAAAAAATCACTTTTAACTTCTTTTTGGCCAACGCGCCTACTGCTCATAATAAAAATCTCCTCGCTTAACTATTAATAACGCGTCTGCTTTAATATTCAACAGAAAAATCAGTTCAGAACCCAATAAGCTCAAAGACAACCCACCCAGCCCTTATCAAATACCTGTTTGCTTACTCAAGGCTTCATTATAAGCGCAATAGTCGCAATCCGGGCCGGCTTTCGGTACCTGGTCGTTGTTTAAACATTTATAAATATCTTGTATCAGGTCCTCCACCCAGCCGTCACTGCCTTCATAAGGAATAAGGGTCACCTCAAATTCCAGCCTGGCGTCAAAAGCCTCTTTGTCCGTTTTGCCGTTACAGTACACAAAATAACCCGTATCGGATACCTCATAACCGTTCTTCCTCAACAGCCACTGATATATTTCCATTTGCCTCTTATAACCGTCTTGCCACTTTTTATTTAGCTCGGTGATTTCCTCGTTTTTGGAAGTCGCCTTGTAGTCAACCACTATATATTCCCCTTGAGGGTTTTGCCACAAATCATCAATCGCCCCGAAGATTAAAAAATTAGTCGGCTCGTGCAGATACTGCACGCCGGTAAAATTATGCCGCCACTTATCCAGGTCTTCATGGGGGACCGGCCGGGCATCAACCCCGTATTTTTCTATTAAAGGATGCTTGGTGCCTTTAGCGCGGTGCAGATCAAACTCAAGCTTCAGTAGGTGGTCAACAGCCGAGTTTAAAGCAAACGGAAATCCCGGCGGACGGGCTATGCCCACCTTGCGATCCAAATAAAAACACCTGGGACACTGACTGAATAAATCAACCTTGGACCGTGAAAGCTTAAATGGTTGTGATGAATTTTTTTGATAAAGCCCCCTGCTTCTTTGAGCGTTATAGTATTCAGACATAAAAACTACTATTTTAAATTACCTGTTTTCGTACCTTTTAAATAATACACCATAAAACATCCGCACAAAAATACCCGCAAACCTTCTTGCGGGTATCGGGCGGCGCCGCTTGTGGCCAATTAACATCTGCTCATTACCGCCGCAAAGTAGCCTTAAGCCTTTTAGGGTTATTTAAAAGATCAAGAGCTTTTACTGCTCCGTGTATGAGCAAACTAGATCCTTGCAAGGCTTCAGTCGCCACCCCTTCTCCGTTTTCAACGGCTACGGACAAGCCCAGAGCTTTCTTAACTGCCTCAAGGACCAGAACGTCGTTTCGGCCGTTTCCAAACACGGCCACCCGAGACAACGCAGAACACTTTTGCTGAAGAATTTCAAGCTTTTTGCTGTCATGATTTTGCACACCCTGTGGCAAGATTTGTATTTCTACTGGCAAAAGCCCTAGCTCTTTATTGACAGTCCCAAAAGTCTCTGAAGTAACCACTATAATTCTCACTTTTTCCGCGAGTCCTCTAAGCAAATTAGGAACTCCGGGAATTACCTCGCCCCCAAAAGACAAAGTCCCCGTATAATCCGTAAAAAGAATATTGATACAAAGAGCGCCGAAACCAGGAATACCAACACTTATCGCCATGATCCACCTCCCGACTTGAAAAAGAACTGTTTTTGCCTTGCCGAAAAATACTTTCGGCCTATCAAACTACCAACAAACAATAACAGTAGTCAACTAGCGCAATTGTAACTGCTCACCCACCTGAAAAAAGCACCGTACCAGACACCCTGTGAGCGGAAAGCTTTAGCCTTTTCGGCTCGGTCCCTGAGCAAGCGCCAGCGAGTCGAAGGGCGAAAAGGCAAAGTCCTCGGAGCTCACCGCTGGAGTGAGAGAGAATGAGCGAACCAGGGTGTCTGGTAACAGGTGCTTTCACGTGAGTGAAGAGTTACGCGCAATTTACTGACCCGTCCGTCCCATAACACAGTCATAACACATGCTTCCCTGCCTCCGCCTTTAGCGGAGTATAGTGAGCTTATAACATATCCTTAAGCCTGCTTGAAACAAAACAACTTCAAAAACTTCTACCCTGTCGTTCTATTTCTCTGGTTTTTGAATTCCACCTAAAGCAAGTCATCTTATCAGGGCAATCTACGCTGGTGTTTTCCAAAACTTTCACCTTATTTCTTCTAACATCCAACAACACATGAAAAACTTCCGGCAAAATCAGTTTTGGATGAGGCATATTTGGGTAAATGCCTGTTTGAGAAGCCTCCCTGATATTATTACCCTCCTCTGCCAAGGCCTGCTCAAACTTCATATTTTCCAAATGAAGAGGCAAGTAAGTGAAAAATATTGTTCTTGGTATAAGAACCGAGTTAATCAATATGTACAAAAAGGCGGCCGTCATAGCGGTCTTTTTTACAAGTCCCTCTTTACTTAAAAAACAAAACACCGCGCTCGCTAAAAATATGGCTGTTCCTATAGACGGTAAGTAGCCATACCTGCTCACGTAAGGATCCCAAGTAAACATAGAGGTAGGCACAAACGCTATCAAAATCCACAACAGAGACAATGCCGGCAAAATATCGCGTTTTGATTTCCATATGTGTATGACTAGCCACATCAGGCCGGCCAAAACCAAAACAGCCGCCGCCAACCACCAAAACTCATATTGACGAGCCCACTCCCGATTGCCAACAAAAGTCAACAAAAAATTATTAATTACATTACGCCCAGCGTGCCAGCCAACCGCGTAATGTCCCTCGGTTACCAAAACCTTTTTACTTTGCAGTATTAATTCAAAACACGCGTAACCAGTCAGAACCATTAAAAAGGGCGCCAGCCTGATTAAATATTTTTTTAACGCCTTAAACAACCTCCCCCCCACCCTGGACTCATACCAGATCGTGAGAAATAAAATAAAAGGAACAGCCAGAATGGATAGCTCCTTAGTAAAAACCATAGCCAGCATTAAGAAAAAAGAGACCAGATACCAACCTTTTTTTCTGGAAAACAAATAATTAACCCAGGCCAGCCCTGTACCCAAAAGCAAAAGAGCCGGTAGCAGCTGGGCGGCTGAACTTATCCAGGCTACTGTTTCTATCGGCAGAAGAAAGGATATAAAAAATAATGCCGCCAAATATCCGGCTCCGGGCTTGCCCGTAAGCTTTTTAACGATTAAATACAATAAAAAACCGTTCAGGGCGTGAATAAAAATATTAACTAAAAAATATAAATTAGGCCGCAGCCCAAAAAACCGATAAGCCGCCGTAAAATACAGATAAACAACCGGCATATAAAACCCCGATATTTTAGTGGAAAAAACCAACTGCCAGTTATTTGGTATGTCCTTGGCCCGGCTAAGCCAAACAAAATCGTCCTGAAAAAAAGTTAACCCGAAAACCTGCCGGTAAATTACCAAAGAAAACAAAAATAATATCGCCAGCAAAACTATTTCTCCGCCATAACGTCGATTTTTTACCGCCAATTGCCTCATTTAACCACATTATAATCTTCACCCAGCAAAGTGAAGCGACAGCTAGGACAATTAAAGGGTGAATTACCTAAGGTTGATTTTGAGTCAATTAGAAAGACCTTTCAGCAAAGTGAAGTAGATAATCTTTTTAACGCAGTTGAGAAAACTAAATCTTTGTTACCGCTAGAGAAAGTAACTGCAAAGGGTGGATTAGCAAAGATGTTAGGAGCGGAGGACGGAGCAGTACCAACCAGAAACGAAATAGAATTATTAAGAGAGGTTTTTGGACAAGAGTTTGCTGAACAGGTATTAGCAAAGCGTCCATTTGGCGATAAGTTATTGCATAATGTAGCCGAGGTACTTAATTTACCTAGAGCTGTTATGGCTTCAGTCGATTTATCAGCTCCATTTCGTCAGGGCGTGTTTCTTATTGGTCGACCAAAGCAGTTTACTAATGCTTTTGGACACATGTTCAGAGCGGCTTTTTCAGAAAAAGCATATCAGGGTATAGCACAAAATATAAAACAGCGTCCTACATACAAGTTAATGCGCCAGTCAAATCTCGCCATTACTGATCTTGACGCTCCTTTAGCCAGTCGCGAGGAGGCTTTTATGTCTCAAATACAGGAAAGAATCCCAGTGTTAGGAAAAGTTTTTAGAGGTTCTAATCGTGCTTATAGCGGATTTTTGAACAAGTTGAGAGCTGATGTGTTTGATGACTTAGTCCAAAAGGCAGATAGTCTAGGGATAAAGGATGAAGCGGTTGATAGTATCGCTGACTTTATAAATGCAGCTACGGGCAGAGGTAAGTTTGGAATTAAGGAAACGCTGGTAATACCCAAACAAGCAGAGAAAGTAGCGCCAACTATGAATGCTATACTTTTTTCTCCCTACTCTTTAGATATCGAAGATACAGACGAAGAACAGGAGATTAAGGAATTAAGGAAGGAATATCAAGATAATAAAGAAGAAGAGGA
>CAYMOF010000023.1:0-12247 GCA_964392095.1 uncultured Candidatus Saccharibacteria bacterium
TCTTGTGCTAGAAACCAGCTCTCATTTCAGGCCGGTCTTGTGTTGGACAAGACTTGTATTTGACAACTGCGAGTATATAAATATACTAAAAATAACAGTATCCGCGGTGAGGCCGCGGAATTATTTTGCAATAAATTATTTAAGACTATGGCTGATGAATTGTCTTTTGGTTCAGCAATAGAACAAATAGTGTCGGAAAAAGGAGTAAGCAAGGAGCGTGTCCTGGATACTGTAGAAGCGGCTTTAGCGGCCGCTTACAGGAAAGATTATGGAGAAAAAGGACAGGACGTGCGGGCGGAGTTTAACGAAACCGACGGAAGCGCCAGGGTTTATAGGGTAATGACCGTGGTGGAGGATGAGGAACTGGAAAACGAAGCAGCTCAAATACCTTTGTCGGCGGCGAAGGAAACCGATAAAGAGACCGAGGTTGGCAAAGAGTATGTAGAAGATGTGACGCCAACTGATCCCCATTACGGACGGGTAGCGGCACAGACGGCCAAGCAGGTAATTATTCAAAGAATAAGAGAGGCGGAAAGAGAAGCTACTTATGAAGAATTCAAGGAGAAAGAAGGGGAGATTATATCCGGAATTGTGCAAAGAGTTGAAGGAGACATTGTGTTTATTGACGTGGGGCGAACAACGGGGATATTGCCGCCCAGCGAGCAGGTGAGGGGAGAAAGATACCGGGTTAATCAAAGAGTGAGGGTGTTTGTGGTAAAGGTTGATTTAACCAGTCAGGAGCCGGAGATTGTTTTATCTAGAAGTCATCCGGGGATGTTGCGGCGTATGTTTGAGCTGGAGGTGCCGGAGATATTCGCCGGCAGTGTGGAGATAAAAGCAATCGCCAGAGAGGCCTCGGAGAGATCAAAGGTGGCGGTAAGAGCTAAAGAGGAAGGAATTGATCCGGTGGGGGCTTGTATAGGTCAAAGAGGTACCAGAATCCAAACGATCATCGCGGAATTGTCCGGTGAAAAAATCGACATTATTCAGTGGGATGACGACCCAGCCAAATATATCGCTAATTCATTGTCGCCGGCACGGGTGGTGGCGGTTGATGTTTATGAAAAAGACAAAAGGGCAGTGGCCCACGTAGAAGAATATCAGTTAAGTCTGGCAATTGGTAAAAGAGGGCAAAATGTGAGGCTGGCCGCGAAATTGACCGGTTGGCGGATAGACGTGGTTAAAGTCGGAGATGAGGATAGCGTTGAGGCAAAAGCGGCACCCGGGCAAGAAGTTGAAGTAATAAGGGAAGAAGCGGAAGAAGGAAGTAAAGAAAATGAAAAGGAAGTGAAAGAAGAAGAAAAGACTAAAAAAGAGGAGGCCGACACAGAAGAAAAAGACAAAGAAGAGACAAACAATAAAGACAAAGACGAGAAAGAAAAGGCAGGCGGCTAAATAAAAACCGTTAAGTTTTTACTTAACAGTTTTAAATTTAATAATAAATTATCTAAGTAATTTATAAATTATGAATAATATTTATTTAATTGTGGGAGCGGGCGGCTTGGCCTTACTATACGCGGCCTGGCAGGCAAGGATGATAGCAGGTATAAAAGTTGAAAATGATAAGGCGGCTGAAATCGCCAAGTCGATAAGAGAAGGAGCAATGGCGTTTTTGACCAGAGAGTACAGGGTGTTAGTTGTTGTGGTGGCTGTTGTAGCGGTGTTGATGTGGTTAACGAGGTTCTTCGCCGGCTCGGAAAAAGTCATTGCCACAGAAACGATTATTTCTTTTTTGTTGGGAGCTTTGTTTTCAGCGGCGGCGGGCAATATTGGCATGCGTATCGCGACTTTGGCTAACGTCCGAACCGCTGAAGGTTCCAGTCGGAGTTTGGCCCAAGGATTAAAGATCGCTTTTTCGTCAGGAACAGTGATGGGCATGTCGGTGGTGGGGTTGGGTCTTATAGGAGTAACGGGATTATGGGTGGTTTTTAAAGATCCTAACTTGATATACGGTTTTGGTTTTGGGGCATCAGCGGTAGCTTTGTTTGCCAGAGTAGGAGGTGGAATTTACACAAAAGCGGCTGATGTGGGAGCTGATTTGGTGGGAAAAGTTGAGCAGGGAATTCCGGAGGATGATCCTAGAAATCCGGCCACTATTGCTGACAACGTGGGTGATAACGTGGGAGATGTGGCTGGTATGGGAGCGGACTTGTTTGAAAGTTACGTGGACACGCTGATCGCGGCTATGGTTCTGGGAACGGCGGCTTTGGCTACGCACGGCAGTTTAGGCATATTATATCCATTGGGAATAGCGGCAATCGGAATCGCAGCCAGTATTTTAGGCACGTCGGTGGTGAGAACTTCTGATGAGCATAAAATTCACACCAGTTTTAATAAGGGTATTTTTCTAGCAGCTCTTATTCTTGTTTTAGGGGCTTGGTGGCTGACGGACCGGATGTTTGGAGAATTGTCTTTATTTAAAGCGGTGGTGACCGGTTTGGCAGCCGGGGTGATTATTGGTTTGGCAACGGAATACTTTACCAGCCACGACAAATCGCCAACAAGAAAAGTAGCGGAGGCGGCTAAAACCGGACCGGCGACGAACATAATTAGCGGTTTGGCTTTGGGTATGTATTCTACCGCTATACCAGTGGCAGTGGTGGTAATTGCTATCTTGTTATCTTATAAAGTGGCCGGTACTTACGGTATCGCTTTGGCGGCAGTGGGAATGTTATCGACTTTGGGAATCACTTTGGCGTCGGATACTTATGGTCCGGTGGCTGATAACGCGGCCGGCATCGCTGAAATGGCGGAGATGGGTAGTGAAACAAGGGAAAGAGCGGAAGCTTTGGACGCGGTGGGCAACACAACGGCGGCTATTGGAAAGGGGTTTGCTATTGGTTCCGCGGCGTTAACGGCGCTGGCGCTTTTAGCCAGCTTTATAATGGTGGCTGAAATAACCATGATTGACGTGATAAAGCCGTCGGTAATGTCTGGGTTATTTATTGGCGGAGTGTTGCCGTTTGTGTTTTCAGCTTTTTCTATGGAAGCGGTTGGCAAGTCGGCCATGAAGATGGTCGAGGAAGTTCGCCGGCAGTTTAAGGAGATCGCGGGAATTATGGACGGCACCACTAAGCCTGACTACAAGAGCTGTGTTGATATCGCGACGACAGCGGCTTTACAGCAGATGGTCTTGCCGGGGATTGTCGCTATTTTGGCTCCGGTAATAGTGGGTTTTTGGCTGGGGGCGGAAGCATTAGGGGGGCTTTTGGCGGGCGGGATTGTGACCGGATTTTTACTGGCAGTGATGATGGCTAATTCGGGAGGAGCGTGGGACAACGCGAAAAAGTATGTGGAAGCGGGCAATTTAGGTGGAAAAGGATCCGACACCCACAAGGCGGCTGTGGTGGGAGACACGGTGGGAGATCCGTTCAAGGACACTTCCGGGCCGTCATTAAATATTCTGATAAAATTGATGAGTATCGTGGCATTGATAATTGCGCCATTGCTTTAGTCCAGTCAACAATACTTAATCCGCTTAAACCCCCGACGCGTACAGCCTTGTACTCATCGGGGGTGTTTGAAGGTGTTGGAAGCTGGGCGGCGGTTGCATTTTCGTTCTTTTCTGTTAGTCTGCGGAAATATGGAAACAAAAGTTGATTTAAACAAAGAAGAGTCTTTAGCGGAGCTTGAGGTCACGACCAGTAAAGAAGATTTAGGTCCTTACTTTCGGGAAGCAGCGCAAAAATTGACAAAAGACAAGCCTTTAAAGGGTTTTCGCCCGGGCAAGGCTCCTGTAAATGTGGTAGTGGACACGTTCGGAAAAGAAAGGGTTTTGAATGAGGCGCTGGATATAGCGGTGCCAAAGATGTTTGTTAAAGCGGTTGTGGACAACGACATTGACGCGATTGACAGGCCTCAGCTGGTTATAAAAAAAGCTGATATGGAGGAGGGAGTTTCGTTTACGGCTAAGGTTGATATTTTGCCGAAAGCGACTTTGGGAGATATAAAATCAATTAAAGCGGAGCGAAAAAAAGTAGAAGTAAGTGATAAGGATGTAGAGCGTGAACTAAACGTATTAGCTAAAATGCGCAGTAATTATATTGATGTAGCCCGGCCGGCCCAAAAGGGAGACAGTGTGAATGTTGATTTTAAAGTTTCTATAGACGATGAAGTTATAGAGGGCGGCGAGAGTAAAAATCATCCGGTTCATATAGGCGAGGGTCATTTTGTGCCTGGGTTTGAAGACAAAATAGTAGGGATTTCTACTGGTGACGAAAGAGAATTTGAAATCGAGTTTTCTAAAGACTACGGCAAGAAAGAATGGGCGGGCAAAAAAGCGTCTGTGTGGGTTAAGGCAAATGCCGTGCAAAAACAAGTGGTGCCGGAGATAAATGATGAATTTGCCAAAAACCTGGGCAAGTTTGATAGTTTGGATAATTTAAAATACGTTATAAAAAGCAATCTTGTTCAGGAAAAAGAGAAGAAGGAAGGAGAGCGTCTGCGAGGAGAGATAATGGAAAAGATGGTTGAGAAATCAAGTTTTACGAGGATTCCAGAAGCTTTAATAGAACGTGAAATAGACCATCGTTTATCTGACTTAGAGCAAATGCTGGCAGTGCATAAGCAAACAGTTGAAGATTATCTGCAAAAGAGGGGCAAAACAATATCTGAAGTGAGGGAAAGCATGAAGCCGGAAGCGGAAAAGTCAGTAAAAATAGGAGTTTGTTTGCAACAATTTGTTAAAGACGAAAATATTGAGATCGAGGATAAAGAGGTGGAAAACGCGGCTAATGAGTATCTGACACAATATGCTTCTTCCAAACAGGCCAAGAAAGAAGTTGATCCTAAGAGGTTAAAAGAGAGAGTGAGGAATATCCTGCTTAATCAAAAAGCTTTAAAAGTTTTGGAAGAGATGGTGGGAGTTAGTAGTTCGTAATCCGTCTCTATGGAATCCCTGCGGGATAATCTGTAATCTGTAATTTGAAATAGATGGAATATTTGGAGGCGTTTAGATTTTGTCCAAAGTGTGGCGGGCGAATGGCGCCAAAAAATAAAGAGGGGCGGTGGTTGCCTGTGTGCTGTGGAGGTGAGTGCGGATTTGTTTTTTGGGATAATGCCAAGCCTTGCGTGACAGCTTTGATTTTTAACCAAAAAAAAGAACTATTAATGACTGTGAGGGGAATAGAGCCAGAAAAAGGGAAGTTGGATCTTCCGGGTGGTTTTTTACACGGAGAGGAGTTACCGGAAGAGGGGTTAAAAAGAGAATTAAAAGAAGAATTGGGAGTAAGGGTAAAAGCGGGTAAATATATTGGTTCGGCTGTTGATAATTATTTCTATCAGGGAATTGAAGAAAAGGCGCTGATTATAGGGATGGAAGCGGAAATTTTAAAAGGAGAGCCTAAAGCTAATGACAAAAAAGAAATAGCGGGGGTTGAGTGGGTTGATGCGAAAAATTTAGAGACTGGTTCGCTGGCTTTTAATAATAACGAGAGGTTTTTGAAGATGGTGGGTTTTTATAATCTATAATCTATCCCGAAGGTATTCTATAGGGATAATCCGTAACTCGTAATGGGTGAATATTCATGCCTGCCGGATAAACGGTTTTGGTGTATAGTTTAAGAGTAGGGCCTTTGCGTTTTGCCAAGGTTCTAGAAATAAAGATATTAATTTTATTAACTATGTCTTATTTAATACCCACGGTTTTAGAGAAGTCTAATTACGGCGAACGTGCTTACGATATTTACTCCCGGCTCTTAAAAGAGCGGATAATTTTTATCGGCGGGCCTATAAATGATGAAATGGCTAATCTGGTAATTGCCCAGTTTATTTTTCTGGAGCATGAGGACCCCAAAAAAGAGATTAAATTGTATTTGAATTCTCCGGGCGGAGTGGTGACTGCGGGCTTAGCTATTTATGACACGATGCAGTATATAAAACCCGACATATCAACTATTTGCGTAGGGGTGGCGGCCAGTATGGCGGCAACCTTGTTAGCGGGAGGAGCAAAAGGGAAAAGGCTGATACTGTCTAACGCGGAGGTGATGATTCATCAAGTAATGGGGAGCGCGGAGGGACAGGCCTCTGATATTGAAATTAATGCTCGCCATATCTTGAAAATAAAATCGCGTCTTAATGAAATTTTATCAAGACATACGGGACAGCCTTTAAAAAGGGTGGAAAAAGATGCCGATAGGGATTATTATATGTCTGCGGAGGAAGCTAAAGATTACGGAGTTATTGATGAAATTGTTAAAAATGCTTAATTAGGGACTTAAGGACTGCTTTTGGAGAATTTTAGTTAAATTGATTATTCAATAGAATAAAAACGCTAGGTTGGCTGGTCCGGGGTTTCTGATTAAAAATGAAGATTTTAGTTTTCTTCGCCGGTCTTATGGACAACAATGTCCGATAAAGACGGTATTTATTTTTAACACGACATTTTCCCTGAATGTTAGATAGATTTATGGGTGGGGAGGGTCAAGGAGTAATAAAATATGACTATATACGCGGTGGTGGTCGCTTGCGTGGCGGCCTTGGCTGGTATAGCTATCGGCTATTATTTTCGTAAGGTTGTTGGAGCTCGGTCAGCCAAGTCTTTAGAAAAAAAGATTGAAAATAAAATAAAGACGGCTAAAGAGAAAATTGGAAAATTACGAGAAGAGGCCGAGACGGAAACCAGAGAGATAAGAAAACAGGGAGAACAAGAACTGGACGAAAGAAGGGCGCAGTTAGTCAATTTAGAGAAAAATGTAGCGACTCGGGAGAAGAGGCTGGACGAGAAGTTGTCTGACCTGGAAAAAAGAGAGGATTCAATAAACAACTCTCAAAAGGAAATGGGTAAGAAGCAAGCCAGGTTACAAAAACTAATCTCCGGAGAAGAAAAAAAGCTAGAGGAAATATCGGGCCTAACAAGCAAGCAAGCAGAAGAAAGAATGCTGGAGATAGCCGAGGAAAAAACAAAAGAAGACGTGGTAAGGAGGATAAGAAAATTAGAGAAAGAGGGGGCAAAACAGTGGGAAGACAGGGCCAGGGATCTTTTGGCTATGGTTGTACAAAGATACGCGGCTTCGCAAGTTTCAGAGACTATGTCCACTCACGTTTACGTGGAAGACGAGAATTTAATTGGCAGAGTTATCGGTAAAGAGGGACGCAACATACAACACCTGGAGAGAATGACGGGATGTGAAATTATTATTGATGAAACGCCTAATTCCATAATGGTATCGTCATTTTCGCCAATCAGGCGGCAGGTAGCAAAGACGGCTATAGAAAAGTTATTGGCAGACGGGCGGATACACCCAGGTAGAATTGAAGAAGTGGTAAATGAAGCCAAGAAGACTGTTAACGCCGATATAATGGAAGCAGGAGAAGCGGTGGTTTACGACCTGGGAATAATGGGGTTGCCGGATAATCTTATTCAGTTAATAGGTAGGCTTAAGTACCGCTCCAGTTACAGGCAAAATGTTCTGAAACATAGTCTGGAGGCGGCTCATATAGGCTCTATGCTGGCGGAAGAATTAGGCGCGGATGTAAATGTGGTGAAAAAAGCGGCCTTGCTACATGACGTAGGTAAGGCGATTGATCATGAGGTAAAAGGTGACCACGTGGAAATTGGGGTGAAGATTTTAAAGAAGTTTGGAGTAGATGAGAGAGTTATTGAAGCGGCGGCGTCCCATCATGAAGATTATCCGTTTGCGACCTTGGAAGCGTTAATTGTCCAGGTGGCTGATGCTATTTCTGCTTCGCGGCCCGGGGCCAGGAGAGACACTTCGGAGAATTATGTAAAGAGAATGGAAGATTTGGAAAATATCGCCTGCAGTTATGAGGGTGTGGAAAGAGCATACGCAATATATGCGGGGCGGGAGGTAAGAGTGTTTGTGCAACCTAAAGAAGTAGATGATTTGAAGGCGATAAAGCTGGCTCAAGATATAGCGCGGCAGATAGAGCAGGATCTTACTTATCCGGGGGAAATTAAGGTTAATGTAATTCGAGAGACAAGATCAGACACAAAGGCGCACTAGGACCAGAATTAAGAATTAATCCCCCTTCGCGTAAAACTACGGGAGGACGTGGGAATCAAGAATTAAGCCAGCGCACGTTGGATATAACTAATGGATTGTTGGGCGTTATAGGCAACCTCTTCTTTGGTGTCGAAGGGGTTTAATTCGACGGTCACCGTGATATTAGGAGCAACTTGGCGGAGGGCTTTAAGAAAGGCCTCACAGTCAATGTCGCCGGTACCTGGTATGAGGTGCTCCTTGTCGATGGCTTTTTTGTAATCGCTGAAATGAACGTGGCAGAGGCGAGATCCAAGCTTCTCGATATAGTCGGTCGGGTTAAGTCCCCAGGTGGCTATGTGAGTGGTGTCTAAAGTGGCATGGAGGTTATGTTTTTTTATGTAGGCAACCCATTCATCAGGATGTTTAAAAGGTTGTTGGAGATAACGCCGCCAGAGCTTAGAAAGAGGCGGGCGAGGTTTGTTCATGACTTCCACGGCGATGGTTAACCCGGTGTTTTTTTCTAGCTTCTTGATTTTGGCGGCGGCTTTTTCTTGAGCCGGGCGGCCGCCAAACATAAGACGCATGGAATAGGGATGAGTGTTTATCAGTGGCACGTCGGTAGCTTGGGCGACACGGATGGCGCAGTCTAGAGAACGCGAATAATCTTTTTTAAAAAAGGTTAAAAAAGGTGTGTGAATTCCTTTTAGTGCTTGCAGGTTGCTGTACTTGTCGTCCCGGTCGGTTTTATGGTGACTAGTTAATCTTAAGGGGGGCATCATGAGTTCCAAGCCGTCATAATCTAGGTTCAGAGCCAGTTGTTGGATTTCAAGATTAGTAAGGCATCTATAGGCGAGGCCGGAAGAGAGAAGAAATTTCATGGGTTGTGTGAGAAATAATTGATAGCTATTGTGTAATTATATTGATATGAGCAAAAAGTATCAAAGAGTTGGTTTACACGTTTCCGCAGCTGGTGGCGTTGAAAACGCGCCGGAGAGAGCCAAGGAAATTGGAGCGGAGTGTTTTCAGTTTTTTTCGCGCAGTCCTCGGGGCGGCACGGCGCCAGCTATATCCGAAGAACAGGAAAAATTATTTAAGAGCCGTTGTCATGATTATGGGTTTGAAAGTTACATCCACACCCCTTATTACATAAACTTCGCGGCTCCTAAAAAGTCGTTGGCTGAAAATACAGTTAAAATTGTGCGGGAAGAGATGGAAAGAGCTAGTCAATTAGGAGTAAAATACGTGATGACTCATTTGGGCAGTGCCAGGGACTGGCCGGGGGCTAATAAGGAAAAAACGCCGAACGGGGCTTTAAAAAGAACAATAAAGGGTTTAAGGGCTGTTTTTTACGGAAAGCCGAAATTCAGCGCTCGGTTGCTTCTTGAGATTTCTGCGGGAGCAGGGGCAATTATCGGAGATTCTTTTGAGGAGCTGGCGTATATCATAAAGGGTTTGGGGAAAGGGGATATGCAGATTTGCCTGGACACGTGCCATATGTTTGCTTCCGGTTACGATATAAGGACTAGAGAGGCAATTGATGAAACTATGAAAAAGTTTCGTGAGTCTTTAGGAATTGAGAGATTAAGATTGTTGCACATTAATGATTCTATGAATGAGCTGAGTTCTCATAAAGATCGACATGAGCACATTGGTAAGGGGAAAATCGGAATACAGGGGTTTAAAGATCTTTTAAATCACCCGGATTTTCAAAAGGTTAATTTTATATTAGAGACAAAACATGACGCCGGGATTTATGATGATATTAGTTTTTTGAAGAAAAACAGAAATATTAAATGACCAAGCACCAATGACCAATAACCATTCAATTTCCAAAGACTTAATGACTAAGAGAAAGGCCTTGGAGGAGCTATATGAAAAGGTGAAAGAGTGCAGGAAGTGTCCGTTGTATCAAACCGCGACGCAAGGAGTGCCGGGGGAGGGTAGCCCGGGGGCTGAAATTGTGTTTGTGGGAGAAGGGCCCGGGAAGGACGAGGACGAGCAAGGAAGACCTTTCGTGGGGGCGGCGGGTAAATTTTTAACGGAGTTAATCGAATCGATTGGTTATAAAAGAGAAGATGTGTATATAGCTAATGTTATAAAGCACAGGCCGCCTGGTAATCGCGATCCTCTGCCAGATGAGCTGGGAGCCTGCACGTCTTGGCTTGATGCGCAGCTAGATATTATTAAGCCTAAATTAATTGTGACCTTGGGGCGGCATTCAATGGCTTATTTTCTGGGTGATTCTTTGTCTATTTCAAAAATTCATGGTCAGCCGAAAAGGAGGGGCGGTAAAGTGGTTATGCCGATGTATCATCCGGCGGCGGCGTTATACCGGGGCGACTTAAGGCCGGTACTGAAAGCTGATTTTGCCAAGATATCAAAGGTTTTGGGGCTGATAAAAAGCGATAAGATGAACGGGGAAGAGGAATCAGAGGAGACCGAAGAAGTTGTCATAAACCAGCAATCGTCTTTATTTTAGATATTAAGCGATAATAATATGAAAAATAATTCGAGTAAGAAAAAGAATAGGGTAATTTTAATACATGGTTGGAACGGCAGGCCAGATAGCGGCTGGAAGCCCTGGTTAAAAAAAGAGCTGGGACAAAGGGGCTGGCAGGTATTGGTTCCGGCTATGCCCGGAGCTGATCAGCCTAGGATTGATCCCTGGGTGGATACAATCAGGGAAACCGTCGGGGAGGTGGATGAGAATACTTTTTTGGTGGGACACAGTATGGGGTGTCAGGCTATTGCCAGGTATTTAGAGAGGTTGCCGGAAGGCAAGGTGGCTGGCGGGGTGATATTTGTGGCCGGGTTTTTTCATGAGGTCACTGGGATAGAGGATGATCCAGAAGACCAGGAAACGATGAAGCACTGGATGGAAGCGCCGATAGATTTAAGTAGAGTAAAGTCTTGTATGAACAAGAGCGTGGCTATTTTATCTGATAATGATCCGTACGTGCCGTTAAGTAATAGAAGGAGCTTCGAAGAGGGACTAGGGGCTGAAATTGTAGTTATGCCTAAAATGGGCCATTTTAGCGGCAGTATGGACGGCGTAAGAGAGTTGCCGATTGTATTGGAGAAATTGGTGGAGATGACCGGGTAAGTGTTGCCACTCTTGAATTGATTGAATAAGGTGGTTATTCTCTCAATACGCGGACGTGCGGGAATCGGTAGACCGGTACGCTTGAGGGGCGTATGAGCATTAGCTCGTGTGGGTTCAAGTCCCACCGTCCGCACAGCGCACCGCTTTAGCGGTGCGAGAAAATAGAAACCGGGAATTAAGAAAATAGATATTTGTCATAAAGCTATTTTCTAATTTCCGTTTTCTAATTCCGGGCGGTTAGCTCAGTGGTAGAGCAGTGCGCTTACATCGCAAAGGTCATAGGTTCAAATCCTATACCGCCCACTGTCAAAGAACTGTGTTGAAATTTTATTATTATTTGCTATTCTCTATTCACAATAAACAAGCCGTGGTAGCTCAGTGGTAGAGCAGGAGCTTGAAGAGCTTCGTGTCGGGTGTTCGATCCACCCCCGCGGCACCCTTCGATGACCCAGTTTATTCTATATTTATTGTCGAAGGGCTAGTTTGGGCCGGTTATGTATCGGTCTTGGAGGGAGATAATGCGGGTATCGTATAGTGGCTATTACATCAGGTTGCCAATCTGAAAACACGGGTTCGACTCCCGTTACCCGCTCCAAGCGAAGCTTGGGGGGGCTCGCTCTGACCGGACGCCCCTTCCTTGTGAGAAAGTTCTAAAGGTGGTCTTGGGTTATGATTTAATTGAGGGTTAGAGCGATCTTTGCCGCAAGGATATCCTTGCGGCTTTTTTGTTTAAAATTTTTTGTATTTTAAAAAAAGAAAACCACCGGCTGGACGAGCCAGGGGTGGTTGGGGAACATTAGATCAGCCAGATTATGCCAGCGACTGCCCAAACTATAGAGACTGGGCAGACGAGGGTGGTGAGAAAACATAATCCGCAGAGCAGAGAGTGGACATGGATCTTGTTAAGAACAATGGTGCAAGAAGAAAAGGAGTTCGATGTTGAGCAAACGATGTAGAACGAGGAATGGTAAGAAAGATACGAAACAATGAAGCTAAGCGCCGTCAGGACAAAGAGACTAATAGTGACGCAGAGCATGGGAATGAAAAACATGTTTGCAAGCTCCTTGGTGCAGGGGGTAAAGAGTACAAAAGTGTTTTAGATGATATAACATATATTTATTTAAGTCAAGGACAGTGGGTGTAACCCAGGCCAATCGTATGAAGAAACGAACTCCCAAGCGCTGTAGCCGCAAATCAGGCA
>CAYMOF010000024.1:0-11383 GCA_964392095.1 uncultured Candidatus Saccharibacteria bacterium
TAAGCCCTCTTAAGGCTGTGGCTTAACGCAAGTCGGTTGGAGAGAACAGGGGTAATTTCAATGCTGTTATGGTACTACCATTTGGTTGGTAGTTATGTCAAGGATAAATGGACGGGGTAATTAAGAGACTGTTGATTTTCAGTTGAGCCCTTTTATATATACCCCGGCAAAGAGGGCGGGCAGACGTTGTAGAGGAAGAGAAAAAGATAAGAGGAGATGAAAATAACCAGGGCAATTATCGGTATGTTTTTAGGAAAGCGGGTGTTTTTTGCCCAATGCGGGAGCAAGAGCGCAAATAAGATGTCCCAAGTCATGATGAGAGGGTAAAAATGGTGGAGGGTTTGGTAGCGGGCGATGAAAAAGATTGAGCTAATACCAATTGTGCTGATTAAAAAAGCAAGTAAAAACCGGGGCGAGGCAGGTATAATCTTTTTTGTTAACATCTGGTTTTTCTTAAACAGAATGACTATTAAAGTAAAGGTTGTGAAAAGAAGAGCTAATATCGTGAGAGGCGTGTAAAGGACAAGTTTTTCCGGAATAATGACCATACGGTAAGGCGAGAAATATTATCCAGACGCGGTTAATAGGCAAGGTACGTTCATACAGACCAAGAGAAATAAAGGCGATTAGGGCTAGAGAAGGCGCGATTAAAACGTTAGTGGGAGTAGCATAGAAATACAGAGAGAAAAAGAGAGC
The DNA here is from genome assembly GCA_964392095.1 of uncultured Candidatus Saccharibacteria bacterium. Taxonomy (GTDB): domain Bacteria; phylum Patescibacteriota; class Andersenbacteria; order UBA10190; family UBA10190; genus CAYMOF01. The sequence continues at coordinate 697 of CAYMOF010000024.1, forward strand.
AACGGAGCTGGCCGTCAGCCACCAATATGACTGGGGGCGCAAGATGTAGGTAACGGTAAATATGCCGGCGATTAACAAGGAGATGGTTATTGTGACAGAGCCGCGCATAGTGGCGGCTGGGAGGGGTGCCGGATAGAGTTAAAAGAGCGGCCGGGAATATTATAGTGGTGCCGGGGTGGGCGCTGTATCTGGCCTGACCATTAGGATACTCAATGGTCAGGCCATTGAGAGTCAGTAAGGTTATGAGCCAGGTTTTGGGTGCGTATGATCCATCTGTCAAAGACTAAAGGATCCGTTCACAGAGCTTATTATGTACAATCATTGGGCGGATAATAGTAGGGTGGAATAATCCGTGTCAATATTTTTTTGCCAGCCGTTTTCTTCTAACTTTTGAATAAGCGAGGTTGATTCCGGCAGTTCGTCTTTTTTTATAAGGGCGCAGGTGATGTTGTGTTTTTTAAACTCTGATTCCCTAAAAGAGTCATCCTTGTGGATTTTAATATAATTGGCTATGTAGTTGGTGTTTTCCGGGCCGCGCCAGCTGGCCATACGGCCGTCGATGTAGAGAGGGGTGCCGGGAAGCTGCCAAATCAGGTAGCCGCCTAAACCGAGAGAATTAAAAAGATTGCCGGAACAGGGATGATGGTGGAGATAGGCGACAGCTTCGCGGGGGTAGTGCTGATGAGGATAGTTTTTTATAAGGGGCGCGACAGTGAAAGAAAGACCGATGATGCAGGTTATAATTATGATTGAGGATATGAGCCGTTTAATTTTTGCTATGGGGACTGGGTTTTTGTTTTGGCTTACGGTTTGCCAGAAATAACGCATATTGTTTCGCAAAGAAGGCAGGGCAACGACGGCGAATAAGGGGAAGTGGCGATTGCTGGAGAGAATTAATCCGAAGAAGATAAGGGGCAAAGTGAAAATGTGGCTTATTTTTAGAGAGTTGGTTTGGTGTTGGTATAAGAGGGCGGTTTTAATTCGGCGGGTTGGGTGAGTGGCGGAAAAGATTTTATCGAGCGGGTTCTTGGGTGATTTGGAAGGATACATGTTCTTAATCGACGAAGGATAAAGCAGATATCTGTTGAGAGCAAAGCCCAGGTACCAAGCAAGGTAAATAATAGTGGATAATTTGAAGAAGGCCGGTACCCACTCGGCCAAAAGAAAGCGCAGGGAGTTGTCGAGAAGAGTGCCGCCTACTTCTCGATAGAGACGCGCGCTGAAAGGGTTAATAAAGGTGAAGAGGATGGATAGAAAAATGGTTTTGTTAAGATGAAATCGCCTTTTAAAAATCAGATAGTAGGCCAAAATTAAGAAGCCAATAGGAAATCCGCCGTGCAGGTTAGCCCAGAGGGCAAAAAGAGCGGGAATTATAAATATGTTTTTGCGGTTTTTTGTTCTTAGCAAAGATATAAGAATAACCGTAAACAGAACGGTGAAGGCCATGGGCCGGATACCGACGTAAGGAGAGAGGCCGACGGCAGTCAGGAAAACAGCTGGCCAATTTCTGAAATGGTCAGCTAAAAATAGTGATATTGTCCAGATTAAGGAAAAAAAGACGGCAACTAACAGGTAGCCCCCCGTTTTATACAGGGAGGCGATAACAACATCGCTTAGCCAGGCATGATTTACCCAGGGGAAATCGGAGGCTGTGTAAGTAAAGATGTCTGTGTTGGGAATGCCGCGGGCGAGGTAATAATTGCCGGTTTGAAGATGAAAGCCGAAGTCGGGATTTAAGTTAAAGAAGCTTATAGCGAAGAAGGCGCATAAGATGACAAAAAAAGAGATCTTGCTTTGTATTTTTTTGTGGTTATCCATAGAAAGATAGTGAGAATATCTCACGGGGGATTCTGACACTCATCCTCGCATCTTCCAGATTAAAAGAGAGTGTAAAGAAAAGGAGCAAGGGTGGGAAGTTTGGGCGAAGACAATGAAAGCGCCGAGAATGAGCGGAAAAAAAATAATGGGTCCTAACCACCATTTTTTGCGTTCTTTTAAAAAAAGCCAGATTTCGGTAAAGAGGGATAGTTTTGACATGATACGGGGCAAAAATTAAAAAGCTGTGTTTGGCTCTGTTGACTTATAAGTAATAAAAATGGGTCAGGCAGGAATGGTAACGAGTGTGGCGCCGGATCACGCGTTGGGTTCCATCTCCGAAGGAACGAACTCACAAGACCAAGAAGGGTAGCTAATCGATCATGGTCTGGTTAGAGTTTAATCAACGCGACCGCCAACAACTTTCACCCCCGCCTGACCTGGGCTAGCTAAGCCTAACCCACTAAAAGCATGTCACGTTTATCTTTTTTTGTTAATAGACTTATTCGCCTATTTTTTAAAACTGGCGTTTAAGGCTTTCTTTCCGATTTCTGTATGGACGTGGCGGGCCAGGCGCAACATAATATCTTTGGTGACGGACTGAATGGACCGGGCCACGTCCATGTAGAATTGAGTGATGGGCGATTCCGGTTGGCGAGGAGGGTGTTTGAATAACTTATGAAATTTGTTGCTGGTCATTTTAAGTCCAGTGCAAAAGCTGAAATAGTCTAGGTTAAGCCTAAACGAGCCGTCTTTCTTTACATCAATCAGGTGCTCGTAAATGAGTTTTTTGTAGCGTGGTTCACCATAAGGGGCCAAGCCCATAAGTTTGTATTCTCCGAAATTAACTTTAAATCCAGAGTAGTAGGTAAAAGCGGAATAAAGAAGACCGATGGAATGAGGAAAGTTTATGTCGGCAATAATTTCCAGGTCTTTATCTCGACCGGTGCCATAGCTGGTAAGCAGAAACGCCGAGAATATACATTGGCTAGAAAATAGAAAATAGAAATTAAGAAAATATTCTTGCGTTTCTTTGAGAAAATAGAAAAAGAAAGTTAATCAGATAATTTTTCCCGAACAAAAAGAAAGAGGCAAGTTGTTATATAAACTTGTGATCTGTAACCAGGAGTTTGAGCGTAGGATCTCTAGTAATCCGCGGAAATTTTGATTTATTTAGATGATATCCAGGCTGCAGGGAAGTTTTTGGTCGCGTTCGGCGACGATTATTTTTATGCCCAGGTCAGACCAGACAAAAACTTCTCCTTCCCCGCAAACAAGGCCATAGCGCTCCAGAAGATCTTTCATAATTACTTGGGTGATGGCGGTGGGCAAAGAGTGAAGCCTGAAAGAGGTGAGCAGAGAGCTTTCGTTGTGTTTTTTGTCTAATAGGCCGGCTTGTTCCCAGATGGGCAGAAATATATCCCAGATATCCTGATTCCACTGTCTTAAGTTATAAGGAAAATTGGCTTCGGCTTCAGAAGACAGTTCCCAAAGAGTGGGTAAAAATTCCTGTAACGTCCGCAGGTAATCTTCCCAGAGCCCGGAGAATTGTCCCCAATCAACATGATAAGCGTCGGTATGCCATAAAAGGTAGAATTGTTGAGTGGTCGGCAGATCAAGGAATCGCTGATAGCGAGACTTTACTATAACCAACTGGTTGTCGTAACGGCGAACCAGGCGCAAGGTTTGAAGAGTGGCTCTAAGACGCCTTAAGGGCAACAGGCGCCATTCAGTTTCCAGAGGAGTTATGAGATTTTTTCGCAAATGAGGAAGTTGAGAAGCTATAAAATAGGCGTCTTCAGGTTCAACCAGCCACTCGTCTTTTTCTTTAATCATGGCCGGGGGATGGCTTTTTATAATAGTTAAGAAAATCAAGGCATCCTGAACAGCCGAGATATCATTAACGTCATTGGCCGCTAGCGGCAAGTTAACAAGAACCGGAATGTTGGGATGTTGGGCCGACCACATGTCGATAACAAGTTGGCGCCATTTGCGGGCCAGGGCGTTGGATTCCGGTGATAGTTGGCCCAAAAGCGCGCGGGCCGCTGTTTCGGGGTCAGGAGATTCTTTGATTAAATCTTTGATGATATTAGGAGTGACTGATTTAGCAGAGTCACTAAGAGCGCATAAGGCTTCTAGATTGTTAAGGCGACTGGTGATGCCAGGTGCGTGTTTGTGCATAAAATAGCTATATCAAAATATTATCACTAAAGAAATAGAAAATGAAAAGGTTTTAGGAGAAAAGATTAGACTTTAGCTGTGGTTTTGCCAGTTTTGCGGGACGAACTAAGTTTGTGGAAGGCGACTTCGTCACCTTCTAGATAGGCTTCTATACGAGCTCCTTTTTTAAACCGACCGGAGAGCATGGCGGTAGCAAGACGGTTCTCAAGGCGGCGTTGAATTTCGCGCCGGAGAGGGCGGGCTCCAAGCTGGGGGTCGTAGCCGTCCTGGGCGATGCGATTGCGCACTTCTTCTTTGATTTTTAGGGTGACTCCTTGAGCAGCGGCGCGCCGGGACACCTCAGAAAGCATTAGATCCGTTATTTGCTGAACATTTTCTTTTGACAGGGCATGAAAAATTATTATTTCGTCAATGCGGTTCAGCAGTTCCGGGCGGAAAGACTGTTTGAGTTTTTCCATAAGCAGGTCTTTAAGCTCCTGCCAGTCTTTTTCAGCTTCTTTCGCTGATTTTCCGCCTGCGGAGGCAGTAGCCTGCTGGATTATTTCGCTGCCGATATTGCTGGTGATTATTATAAGGGTGTTTTTGAAATCGACTCTTTTGCCCTGACCGTCGGTTAGTTGTCCGTCATCAAGTATTTGGAGAAGGATGTTGACGACGTCCGGATGAGCTTTTTCGATTTCGTCTAAAAGGATGACGGAGTATGGTTTGCGACGGACGGCTTCGGTTAATTGACCTCCTTCTTCGTGTCCTACGTAGCCGGGAGGCGAGCCGATCATCCGGGAAACGGAGTGTTTTTCCATGTATTCGGTCATATCAAGCCTGATGAGGGCGTCTTCGCGGCCAAACATAAGTTCGGCCAAGGCGCGAGAAAGCTCGGTTTTGCCTACTCCGGTGGGTCCCAGAAAAAGAAATGATCCTTGGGGGCGTTTGGGGTCTTTGAGGCCGGCTCGGTTGCGGCGGATAGCTTCACTGACTGCACTGACGGCTTCGCTTTGAGATATTATTCTCTTGTGCAGTTCAGATTCCAGGTTCAAGAGCTGGGCTGTTTCCGAGGCGGTGAGCTTAGACACGGGAATACCGGTCCAGGAAGAAACGATGTCTTCTGCGTCGGAAGCTAATACTTCGGGGTTAGCGGCCGCTTGACCCTTTTGCCATTTTTCGTTAAGCGAGTTTATTTTTTCCTCGACTTTTTTGATTCGTTTTTTAAAGTCTTTAATTTTGGTGGTTTTCTTTGCCTGTTGGGAGGCGGATAGTTCTTTGTTTAGTTCTTTTAGTTTTTCCTGCTGGCGAGTCAGTTCGGCCGGTTTTTCAAGCGATCCCAGACGAACTTTAGCGGCGGCTTCATCCACTAAATCAATGGCTTTGTCGGGTAAAAAACGGTCCCGGATGTATTTATCCGATAGAAAAGCCGCGGCCTGCAAAGCCTCATCAGTAATAACTACTTTATGGTGAGCTTCGTAACGGTCTTTTAAGCCTCTTAAAATGTTAATGGTGTCAGTCACGGATGGTTCTTCTATGAGAATTGTCTGCAGGCGGCGTTCCAGGGCACCGTCTTTTTTAATGTGACGACGGTATTCATCTAAAGTGGTGGCGCCGATGATTTGAATTTCGCCACGGGCCAGTTCCGGTTTCAATATATTGGCGGCATCCATAGTGCCCCCTTCTCCGGTACTACCGGCGCCGACCAGGTTATGGAGCTCGTCAAGAAATATTATTATTGATCCTTGGGCGGCCTTGGCCTCGTCTAAAACTTTTTTGAGGCGGTCTTCGAATTCGCCGCGATATTTGGTGCCGGCGACGAGAGCGGACATATCGAGAGCGACGACGCGCTTGTCGCGTAAAATTTCAGGAACGTTGCTGTTGATGATGCGGGTGGCCAGGCCTTCAACGATGGCTGTTTTCCCGGTCCCTGGCTCACCTATTAAAACGGGGTTGTTCTTTGTGCGGCGCGAGGTTATTTGCACCAGGCGCTGAACTTCATCACTGCGGCCAATAACGGGATCCAGTTTTCCTTCCCGAGCCAGCTCGGTGAGATCGCGACTGTATTTGTCTAAGGTGGGAGTTTTGCTTTTAGTAGCGGCGGAGCCGGTTTTTTTGCCTTTTTTGCCGACGGCTGATAATACGGCTTGTCTTAGTTTTGTATCGGTGAGACCGTATTTTTTTAATGTCTGGGCGGCCAAACCTTCTCCCTCGCTAAGAAGGCCAATTAAGAGATGCTCGCTGCCGACATAGTCGTGCTGTAAATTGCGGGCGGCGTGCCAGGCAAGCTCTAGGGCCTTTTTGGCCCGAGGAGAAAGGTCGGGGGTTACGCCTTCTTTGTATTTTTTTTGATCTTTGACCATGTTTTCCTGTAAATATCCGATGAGGTCGGCGACATCTATGTCTAGGTTTTTAAGTATTTTTTGGCCCACGTCTTCTTCTTGAGCCACCCCAATAAGGAGGTGCTCGGTATCAAGGCTGGGGGAACCTGCCTTTACAGCTTCTTCGGCAGCTTTTTGGATAACGGATTTGGCCCGCTTAGAAAAGGCGTCGAGGATATTGACTTGTTCGGAGGCCGGCTGGGTACTGCCTGGGCCAGCGGGAGAGGCTGAAGAGGCGGGAAATCCGCGATGGAAGTGTTGGCCCCTGCTTAGAAAGGGATTAGAGAAGAAGTCTTCCATAAATCCGGGGAAAGAAGAAAAAGGGCTGTTGGGATCTTGGGAGACTTCTGGTCCTTCGCTTGCAGCAGAGGAAACTTCCAGCTCTTCGGCACAAGCGTTGCAGATACGAGTCTCTTCGGTTTGCCCGTTTACTGTGCGCATTAGACGCAAGGTAGCTTCTCTTGATTGGCATCGTTCGCATTTCATAGGATTAGAAAATAAAAATTAAGAAAATGGGAAATAGTATGTAATTACAATTAGTATATAACAGTATAAAAAATAATGGTTATTATAAAAATAAAATAAGGGTATAGAGATGATAATCAAGAGAAATTAACGCGGCGTAATCTGTCCCGAAGGGATCTCATAGGGATAAACCACCATTTCCACTTACGAAGTGGAAATGGTGGTTTGCTATGAAATAAAAAAACCCGAGCGCGAGGTGCACGTCGGGTTGAAAGATCAAAGTTTTTGTTTGTTTTGATAAAGAAGGCTAAAGCCTTCCTGGATCCGTTACCAGCAATACCCTCCTCTTCTCATCATCCGCAAAGTGGGTGAAGGAGTGTGGTAGGGAGCGGCTACGGGCGTAGGTCTTGCCGCGGGAGCAGGGGTTGAGGAAGAGGTTTCGGCAGGTTTAGCCGATTTTTCTTCCTTTTTCTGCCGGGCGGCTTCGATGAAGCCGCTAAGCTGGGACGAGATCCCGTCAACCTTGCCCTCTATACTGGAGATTCTTTCGTTTTGCTTCTCTAGTTCTTGCTGAAAGCCGGAGAGGTGCGTTTCCACTGTGGAGACACGCTCGTTGGTTTCATGGACCCGGCCATTTACTTCATCGATTCGGCCGTTTACCTCGTCCACTTTTCCGTGGAGGCGGTTATAGCGCCGCCGCCAAATTTTTTCTTTGGCGGAGCTTTCTTCCGAAGGCCTAGAAACAACATACACGATCCGGGGAGTGTCACGAGGCGCTTCTTCGGACGACTTTTCGGGCGGCTGTTCAGCTACCCGAGTGTTTGCCGGGGCCGGCTCTAAATCAGATTCCTCGCGATCTTCGTAATCGCCCGGTATGGGCAGATCTGAAGGAGAAGGTTCCGGCTTAGGGGGGGGCTGGTTCGCCGCAGAAGACGAGAGGCCTTCAGGTTCGGCAGGAGGCACCTTAAGCGGCGGGGCGGACGGCGAAAGAGGAGGCTCGGGAGTGTCGGAAGTAAGGCGACTTGGCCTAATACTTCTTCTTCCTTCCAGTCTTGAGACTCTTCCATCGATCGTCTGCTGTTTTTCGTAGATTTCTTTTTGCTGACGATCAATGTCACCGACGGTTTTGTTAAGGCCCTTGTGGAGCCTGGTGTGTTCGTGCGCCCACCCGGCGAGTTCCGTTACCGGTTGGCTGTTTTGGTCCAAAAGCTCTTCCAGGTCGCTCTTGGTAACATGGTTACAGCCAAGAAGACATAGACACAGAACAACGACACAAGCTTGAGAGAAGCGACTTTTCATTGGTCTTTCTCCTGTGTGGATTCCAGAATCTTTTCCGCTCGCGGCAAGCCTTCCAGCTGCTCTTCAAGAGAAGGCAGGTTTAATCCAGCCTGTTGGGTTTCAGTGGTTTCATTGCCGCCTGCTGTGGTTTCCCCCTTCTCCTCCGCTGTCTGGGAGGCGGTTTTTGGCGGGGACGGTGAGGCAGACGGAGAAGCGTCGCGGGGCCGGAAAGTGTAAAGCGCCCAGATCAGAAGAAAAACAAAGAGGGCGGCCACCGCGATTTGAGGGGCCAATTGCCCGATTCTTTCGATCCAGCGACGCCGATCATCACTTTTCGCGGGTTGTTCTGCCGAGGGCTTAGAGCTGGTCTGGAGAGGAGTCTTGAGAGCTTTATCCAACTCTAGCTCTTTTCCTCGAAGCAACTCTTGAGCCGCGAGAGCGACTCGCAAAAGCTCGTCCTTTTTCAATCTTTCTACGTTCATCCCAGCCAGCTGGCGTTTCTCCTGGGGGGTAAGCTCGTCCCAGGTTTTTTTCAATAATTCTTCCATGGGCTTGCCTTCTTTTTTCAAGGAATTGGGCGGATTGGCGGGAGGGTCGGTTTCGACACTCTTTTTTTGACCGGCGCCAGTGGATGGCGCGGGGCCACCAGTGACATTTCTGTCCTTTTCTCCCGTGCCGGACTGATCATTACGATCATCTTCTTCCGGGACCCCAAAATCGTCTTCTTCTGGCAACATTTTTGTCTCCTTAGAAAAAAGGTTCAGAGGGTTTTAAACTGTTCCGTGAGAACAATTACCTTGTTCGATTGTCAAAGGGCAACCGTTGCTATAATACATACATATATTTTGTCTCTTGTCAAGTTTTATTATCTATGTTATGTTGGGCGGTTAAAATTAATGAATTTCAATTTCAACAAGAAGAGCAATATGAAAATTATGTATCTGGGGCAAAGGGGGGTTCTTGTATTAGGAGGCGATTCGCCGTCTAAGGCGCGGGAAAGGCGAGTTGAATGTCTGGCAGAAGAGATGGCTGAAAGGGGCCATGATGTAATAGTGACATGTTCTTTTCCTTTTGTTTCAAAAAATATTAGGAATTTTAATGGAGTGAAATTACTTCATATATTTACACTGCGTCCGGAAAAGGCGGGCGGTTGGGTACATGAGATTTTGTCTGTTTTATCTGCCGTTATTAGAAAACCTGACGTGATTCATATTCAAGGATGGAAAACGGCTGTCCTGGCCAGGACAATTAAAGCGTTGTCTCCCAGATCAGTCATTGTTTGGACGGTGGACGAACTTCCCAATAAAACTACGGGCTGGACAAAACGTGTCGCTAAAAAAGCGGGTTCTGTTTGTGAGGGAATAACTGTACCGACAAGGCAGATGCAGTATTTAATGCTTAATTATTACGGCATAAAGGCGCGGTATATAGCGGATGGGTATAATGATAAAAGTGAATTATCGGAAGTGCCTTTGAAACATTTTGGTGTACGTAAGGGACAGTACCTGGTTTGTTTGGGAAGCAGGCCGAAGAATGTTAGCTTTGTGGCCAAGGCGTATGCCACATCAGGCAGTAAAAAGAAGGTAGTGGTAATGGCCGAAAAGAAAGGCTATATGAAGCGTTTGGCCAAAAAATATGACTTTTTAATGTTTGCAGGTGAAGGAAATGGTCGTCCGAAAGAAAGTTTAATAAATGGCTCGGCGGCTGTTGTTGTTGCCGGTTATGGGGAAAGCGCGGCCAATATTTTAAAAACAATGAAGAGTGGTAAAGCTGTGGTGGCCGTAACAGACCCTCTGTATGAAGAGACGCTGGGAGTAAGCGCTCAATATGTTAAAAGCGGAGATGTGGAAGGATTGTCCAATGTTTTGAAAGGGCTGGCAAAGGATATTAAGCAGCAAAAGCTGTGGGGGCAAAAAACAAGAAAAAGAGCTAAAAAATATTATAGATGGTCTGGCTTGGCAGATGAATATCAAAAGATATACCGCTATCCCCTAACAAAACTGGTGGCAGTTGATTCGGTAGTTGGGGCAGGGTTTGTAAGTTCATAACTCGTCCCGAAGAGACTGTAACTCGTAATTAGCTTCCGAAGGGATTGAAAAGCGGAAAGGGTAAAAATGTGTATTTCACTGTGCCGGGGACAGGATTTGAACCTGCAAGTCCTTACGGACACAAGGTCCTAAACCTTGCGCGTCTACCAGTTTCGCCACCCCGGCTGTCTGGTGAAGTAAAACAATAATAACTGGATTGCTTGTAAATTGCACTAGTGTCGTTTTTTGTGGGTTTTGTCTTTTTGGAAGCCTTGCTATGCGTGATAACTGCTCACAATCCTGAAACCAGCGCCTTAACCCAACAGACCCTAAGTTTACTCATTTTCCAGCCTTCGCCAAAGACTATGGCTAGGCAAGCACTCTACTTAAGTGGTGAGCTCCGGGGTCTTTACCTTTTATGGCGCTCGCTCAGTAACCGAGCCGAAAAGGCTAAAGATTCCGTAAACTGAGGCCTGTTGGCGGCGCTGGTTTTTAGAAAGACTTATTTCAAGTTTGTGAGTAGGTACTATGCATAGCTTGGTGAAAAACAAGCAAGAAAAC
>CAYMOF010000025.1:0-9543 GCA_964392095.1 uncultured Candidatus Saccharibacteria bacterium
TTTTGTTTGTAATTTTTGGCCCCACCCCCACACCTGATGGGAGTCACCTTTGGGCGGGGTGATGCTCATTAGGTGTGGGGGACAGTGACAGGGCATCGTCCTCGAAGTGGAGGGGGTACTTCCTATAAAAAGATAGGAAGCACGGTTAGGGAGTATAGGGGGAAATACTCCCTAGCCGCACTTTCTATCTATTTATCTATTCCTGCCTCGGTATTCTGTAAATCAGAGGATAGATTGTGTATAAGTTTTTAAAAGAACAGGTTTGTGGCAGTCCTGGTTGCCGGTCGCGATAATTTCTCGCCAGAACTGTGATTTTTGTGTTTATTGTTTATTTTTCAAGCGAAGGAATAAGCTTGTGAATCTAGTATAGCAGAGTTTTGCGCTCTGGTCAAAATAGTTGAACGGTATTTTGCACACATTAATTGTGCATACAATTGTAATAATAGTGTTCGTATAATGTTAGGGTTATAAGGCGTAAGAAATGGCGCCAATTTTTAATACTTAACTTCCCTAAAAATTTTTGGGTGGGGTATTTTTGAAATGAAATTATCTGATAGGTGGATATTTAAAAGAGGGTATGTAATCCACAGCTTATCGGGAAGTGCTCCGGACTGAAAGCCCGTTATATTTTCGACAAAGTTGGTGCTAATAGTGACAGGCCGTTTGGGTAATTATAATGTCATCTGAAATAATCTTAATTTTTATTTATTTTTGAGAGAGTGGTTTTCTTTGTGTTTATTTTGTTTTCCTTATCTATAGATCAGCCGGGGTTCTTGTGTGTCCCACTGGTATAACTTTTTAGGAAGCGTTGTCAGAGAAAACTTCGTATTTTTATTCATAAATATTATTGGCTGTATATGTCGTAACTTGCTCGCAATCATGTAGCCAACGGTCTTCGCGGCCCCAGAGGGTTATTTTCTAAGGAGTGGGCGGGCGCCATTTACCCTGCCTTCGCCAGGACTTCGGCGGAGACCGTGTCAAAACGGCCTCCCCATCCGCTCGAAAGGTATTTCCGAGCGGTGCCGGTTTCTGTAGTGTTTTGGTTTTGTGAACTCATGTATCGGCTAAAATATGTTATGTAAATTTAAAGGCTGTTATGGCTTTTATTAAGCCATATATAGTCTTCAACGACGTATAAGAATGCTTTGTCTATTAGTTGTTAGTGATAAGTTAGTAGTCCTTTTGCATTAATTTTGTCGGGCTGTCCCCCCCCGATCGGAGTCGAAGGTAGGCTCGATAGAGCAATCTAACTGTACCCCCGTGGATGTCCCGGACAAGCCGGGGCATGACATGTGGTGTCACCCGTCATGCTTTATGTAATGGGGTACTAGTAATTTAATATTATTTTTGCCTTTTCGTCTTGTCCGATAATGTTAATGGCGGTTTTGCCGGGAGGGATGTTAATGGTGTCGATAACGTCTGGAATAATTTTCTTAAGATGTTGCGGGCCAATTTTTATTTGCCATAGATCATTATTTTTACCGGATGTTTCGGCAGTGTTTCTGACGGTTATAAGTTCTTTATTGGAAACTGAAACCAGGTTGTTTTTTTCGCACATCCAGATGTTGATATAGTCGTTGTTTTCTTTATTTTGGCCTTCGGTGGGGCGAGGCCACGAAGCGTGTTTGCAAAGAGTCTCTTGCGATCTAGCAGGGTTAAAAACGGCTCGGGTTGGGCCCGGAATTTTTTCATATCCCAGAGTTCCATCGGGTAATTTAAAGGTTTTTCTTTGCGGACGCGAATAGGATTCTTCCTGCCGGACAATATTTTCTAAATATTCACTGAAATTGTTATTGTTGTCCTTAGTTGTAATAGTAAATACCTCTTTGGTTGATGATATTTCAATATGCTGGTAGGCGCTTATTTCTCCTACTATATCAGGAGTGGTGTTTAAAAAGCTGAGTTTCTGTTGTATCTGATTATTCCAGGTAGATATCAGGCCGGGAGGAAGGTGGTTAAATGTTTTGCCAGGCAAGGAAAGTTTAAAATCGACATTTTCTTCGGCTTCTTTTGAAGGAACAGTAAGGCGGGACGCGGATTTTGTATGTTTTAGTTCTTCCGCCAGGTAAGATATTAGACACGTTTTTTGGCCACGAGCGTAGTGGCTGATTTCGCTGATAATGGACAGTGGCCGGTCTATAAAAGGTATGGTCGAGGGTTGAAAGCGGCCGACCAGCAAGGGGCGGGGGGCAAAAAGATAGCGGATCTGTTTTTGCCAGGAATTAAAGAATTTTTTGGAGGTAAGTTTAATGCTGTATGAGGGCAGTTGTTCGTTGTGAGCAGCAAATATTAAAAGTCCAAAGCGTTTTGTGTTTAAATTTTCTCTATTGAGGTTTTCGCGAAGCTGTTTTTGCTCGCTGATATTAAAGGGATTTTTAGGAACAACGGCAAGAATAAAATTGTCTTTTCCCGTAGAAAGAGCAAAACGGCGGGTGTTCTTTAGAGACGTTTTTATTTTTTGAACGGGCTGGTAATCTAGGGTCTCATAGAGTTTGTTTTGGGGAAGCAAATAATTATTTACGGCTATTTTAATATCGCCCGAAGGGATCATCTCCCAAAGAAACCACATAGAGATGTGGGTGATGAGGGTAATAGCCGCGATGATGACTAGAGGGGCTAAGACGGTAATTAGTATTTGCTTGACTGACACAGAAATGAGTTCAAAGAATAAAGAATACGGAATCAAGAATTAAGAATTTTAAAAACAATAGTTCATTAAGAATAAATAACAAGGAGTCTAGAGACAAGGATCGTAACTTGTAATATGTAATCAGAAATAAGTAGCGGGGCTTTTCCTAAACCAGGTGAGTTGCTTCAAAACACATCTAAAGACCGTTTGAAGCTCAAAAAGGCTGGGGGCGTTGCCAACACTCACATTGGATGTGGACAGTACTGTCCACATCCAATGTGTTTTTCCTGCCCTAGATATATTTAGCGGTGGCGTCGAGGGTCCTGGCGGTGATGATGGCGGTTGTTGGGATTATTGGGTCGGGAATTGTTATCGTCAGTTAGTTTGCCAGTGAGGGCGGCTTTGTGGGACAGGTTAATCCGGTCCATGCTATCGATCTCAATAATGACTACCGGAATAACATCGCCTACTTTGACAACATCTCGGATGTTATTGACCCGCTCATCCCGAAATTGAGATATGTGAACTAAGCCCTCAACTCCAGGCATGAGTTCTACAAAAGCTCCGAATTCCATAAGACGGGTAACTTTACCTTCGAAGCGTTCCCCTATTTTTAGTTCACGAGAGAAGTTTTCCACCCATTTTATGGCCTTGGCCATAGCTTCGGCATCGTTAGAGGTAATAGAAACCAGGCCGTCGTCGTCAATATCAATATCGACGCCTGTTTGTTCGATGATTTCATTGATGTTTTTGCCTTTGGGACCGATTAAGTCTTTAATGCGTTCAATGGGTACCTGAATTATTTCTATGCGGGGAGCATAGGGAGACAGCTCTTTTCTGGGCGCGGCAATAACTTTAGACATGGCTTCCAAGATATGCAGGCGGGCTTCACGAGCCTGTTGAAGAGCCGCAAGCAGGACTTCCGCGGGGAGTCCGTCAACTTTTATATCCATTTGCAGAGCGGTGATGCCGTCAGCAGTGCCGGCTACTTTTAGGTCCATGTCGCCTTTTTCATCCTCAACTCCGGCGATGTCGGTAATAATTTTGTAAGTATCGGCAGATTGGTAGATAAGGCCCATAGCGATACCGGCTACCGGCTTGGTGATGGGGACTCCGGCGTCCATGAGGGCTAAGGATGATCCGCAAGCGGAAGCCATTGAGGAGGAACCATTGCTGGAGAGAACTTCCGAAACAAGCAGCATGGTGTAGGGCCATTTTTCCTGGGGAGGCAGAACCGGGATCAAAGAGCGCTCGGCCAAGGCGCCGTGGCCGATTTCGCGTCTTCCGGGACCGCGATTGGGCCTGATTTCACCTACGGAAAAAGCCGGGAAATTATAGTAGTGGATATATCTTTTTTTAGCTTCAATTTCCATGGTGTCCAAGAGAAGAACGTCGGAGGGGCCGCCGAGCGTGACGGTGGTTAATATCTGGGTATCACCTCGCTGGAAAATGGCTGATCCGTGGGTGCGGGGCAAGACGCCGGCTTTGACGTTTAGGTCACGGACTTCGTTTAAGGCGCGGCCGTCAGCCCGCCAGCCATCATTTAAGATACGTTCGCGGGTGTATTCGCCGTGCAGTTCGTGAACGGCTTCGCGAATGGTTTTTTCAGAAACTTCTTGGGGGGAATCAGAAGAGGCGGAAAGCTCTTCTACTATTTGGGCGGCAGTGTCTCTCTCGGCTTGGCCGATTTCCTGTTTGTTCTGGGCTTGTTCAAGGAGTTTGGCCAACGGTTCTTTGGCCTTTTCTTTAATCAGATTGATCAATTCTTCGTTTTTAGCTGATAAGACGGGTTCTAGTTTTTCTTTTCCGAAGTCTTTCTGGAATTTTTCAAGGACGGGAATGATTTGACCAAGGGCTGTCTGGGCTTTGTTAAAGGCAGTCATTACCTGCTCTTCCGGAAGTTCATTGGCTCCGGCCTCAATCATGGTGATGTTGTCGCCGGTGCCGGCCACAATCAAATCAAGGCCACTGGTTTCTTTTTCGTTGACGGTAGGGTTGACGATAAAGTTGCCGTCTTTGTGAGCTATCCTAACAGCGGCTAAAGGTCCCCGCCAAGGAATGTCGGAGATCATAAGAGCGGTGTAGGCGGCCATCATAGCGGGTACATCAGGGTCGTTTTCACCGTCATAAGAAAGAATAGTAATGACAATTTGGACGTCATTAATCATTCCTTCGGGGAAAAGAGGTCTGGTGGCTCTGTCTATAAGACGGGCGTTTAGAATGGCGTCGTCTGTGGGGCGGCCTTCGCGTTTTATAAAGCGACTGCCTTTAATTTTTCCGGCGGCATAGAATTTTTCTTCATAGTCAACCAGGAGAGGCATATAGCCGATGTCCGGGGCGGGCGGACGCGACATGGTGGCTGTGCCCAGCACAACGGTTTCGCCTATTTGGACGGTAACCGAGCCATTGGCTTGTCCAGCCAGTTCACCGGTTTTAAATGTAATCTCTTTGCCTTCAACCGCAACAGTGGCTGATTGAGGAGAATCTTCCTTATTATTCATATGTTTGTGGCTGTCTGCTTACCTCGTGATGAATTATTTATCTGACTCAAGCCCAAAATTCAGAAGTTAATAGGCGATCCTGGTAATAGAAAATAGAAATAAAGAAATTAGAAAATAAAAATGACGACATGTCTGAATAATTCTAATAGATTATTTATCCCTGAATTTTGCGCCCGAGATGATTTACGAGTTTGCAGGCAGGTAAATTAATTATTTAAGAATGAACATCAGGGGCCTTAGGAGAAGCCTCTGATCACATGCTTAAATCGATATCTTGGGAGTCCGGGGAGATTTTTTTTTAGAAGAGGAGGTTTTTTTGGAGGAGCCGCCTCTACCAATGAGGAATTTTGACGTTTTTTGGGAAAGGTCTATGAAGCTGTCCGCGGCTTCAATAAGCGAAGAAGAGGTGCTTTCTTTAAAGCCGATAAGCTCCATACGAAGGCCTTGTCTTTTAGCGTATTCCACTAAAGGAATAAAGTCTCCGTCGCCTGAAGCCAGAACGGCGACATCAATTTTAGGTTCCAGTCTTAAAATATCCATGGCTATGCCGACATCCCAGTCCCCTTTCTTATGGCCGCCGATAAAAGTTTGCAGGGGTTTGGTTTTAACTTCAAAGCCCTGGCTGGACAAAGCCTGGTGAAACTCTTCTTCATGAGCTTCTTCGGTGGTTATTCCGTAAGCGATAGCTCTAACTAATTGCCTGTTGGAAACGGCTTCTTCTAATACATTTTTGAAGTTGACTTTTTTGTTGTGAACGGCGCGAGCGGAATAATACATGTTCTGGATGTCCACGAAAATACCTACTCTCTGCTGGGGAAATTGTCCGGGGGAAGTCATGGTTAGAAGTGACCAATGAACAATGACCAATAACCATTCAAGCCTGAATGACTAAATGACCAATTTTCGAAATTGGGATTTAGGAATTGAATGGGGATTAGGATTTGGGTATTGGTCATTATTTCTTAGGTTGTCTTGAGTTTGAGCTTGCGAGAAATTGAGCGGTGTCTTTTTTCGTCCTGGCGCTTGAGGTAGCCGAGAAGGCGCTTGCGCTTGCTAACCATACCCAGAAGCCCTCTGCGACTGTGCATGTCCTTTTTATTCTTTTTTAGATGCTTGGCCAGCTCGTTAATTTTTTCGGTAAAAACGGCAATCTGGACTTCGGGAGAGCCGGTGTCCTTATTATGGAGCTTATATTTTTTAATAATATCCTGTTTCCGGGATTCAACTTTTGACATGAATTTTTATTTAATATTAGAGAGGTTAGATAATACAATAGCGGATATTAGGATAAAAATCAAATTTTGTGAGTGTAGCTCCTCACCCACATGAAAGCACCTGTTACCAGACACCCTGGTTCGCTCATTCTCGCTCACTCCAGCGGTGAGCTCGAGGACTTTGGCCTTTTCGCCCTGAAACCCCTACGTGGTTTAAGGGACCAAGCCGAAAAGGTCAAAGATTCCGCTCACAGGGTGTCTGATACGACGCTTTCTGTGGGTGGGTGAGGAGTTACTTTGTGAAGGCTCGCGAATTTTTGAGGGGTGTAGTAAAAGAAATAGATGCAAAAAGGTGTTTCGACAATTACATTGTTAGCGTCTTTGAGCCTTTTTTTGAATATCTGGGGTATTGAATGGGGTCTGCCCGTAAATTGGCACCCGGACGAGCTTGTAAAAAGAGCCGGGGAAATGATAAAGATTGCCTCTTTTGATCATAACTATTACGCCTACGGAGCCTGGAGTGTTTATGAGGTGCTCCTTGGAGCGATAATGCCGGTTAAGATTTTGAATTATCTCGGGAATTTTTGGCATTCTCGTGAGTTGCATGTCATGACAAATATAGGCGCCAGGCTTATGTCGGCATTTATGGGAAGCGGGGTGATAATAATTATTTATCTAATAACCCGTAAATTATTTGACAGGCGGGCCGGGTTGGTGACGGCTTTATTAACGGCGGTAACGATGGGGTTGGTGAATTTGTCTCATTTCGCGACGGTTGATGTGCCTTCGCTTTTTTGGTTTTGCCTGGCTTGTCTGGCGGCGGTTTATATTTTTTCGAACGAGGGCGGGAAATGGTATTTATTGGCGGGAATATTCACGGGATTAGCCGCGGCGGTTAGATACGTAGGGGGATTAGCGCTGTTGGTAGTTTTGGCCGCTCATTTTTTAAAGAAAGACAAGAGAAGAGGCGGCTTGGAAATTTTTTTGGCGGTGGTAGTTGTTACTTTCGCGTTAGTTAATCCGGTAATTTTTTTGTGCGAATACCCGGTCGGATTTCTAGCGGAGATGTTTTTTAACAGCTACAGAAATCATGGCGATCAGGCGGCTTTTGGGCCGCTTTTGGGAGAAATGGCTAACGCCATGGGGTGGCCGATGTTTTTGTTAGGGGTGGGGGGAGCCGCTTATGGGATTTTATTAATATTTAAGCGGGATTCAAGACCTAAAATATTGTTGGTCTGGAGCATGCTTGTTCCTTATTACCTAATCGTGGGAAGAATGCACGTGAGTAATTTGCGGTACGCTTTGCCGATTATACCGTTTGTTTTAATTATGGCGGGAAAAATGATAAGCGATTTTGAGCGTAAACTGCCGAAGCCGGACAAATTGTTATGGCGGTTAGCGCTGTTTATGGTTTTCGGGTATTCACTGGTTTACAGCGTAGCGGCGGATCTGGCTTTTGCGAATGACTCAAGGTATTTGCTGACAGACTGGGCGATAAAAAATTTCGAGCCGGGGTCAACTATAGAGATGACGCCTTATTCACCAATTGGTTTGACCTTGAATTATCCGGTAGTGGTAAGGCCGATGAATAATAACGAAGAAGATACAATGGAGGCTTTGAATGACAGCGGAGATTACAATAAAGCGGTGATCGCAGTTACGAAAATCACGGAAATTTTTAGGAAGAGGGGTTTGTGCCAGCCAAAAGGACAACCGTATAAGCCGTGGTATGTTTTAGGTAGGGAAAATTTGTCTAAAGCGAGTAAGTCTTACGATTTTACAGGCCGCGGTTTGGCGGAAAGAGCGCCGGATTATTTTATAACCAGCAGTTTTTACACAAACCGTTTTTTGAATGATCAAACAAGCGCGGACGGGGGGTTTTTCAGAGATTTAAAAAACGAGAAAACGCCCTATCGGCTTATAAAGACGTTTCATTATGATTTGTCAAAGTGGTTGAGGCCAGAAGTTGAGTTTGTGAATCCGGAGATTGAAGTATGGAAAATAGAAAGTGGAAATAAAGAAAATAGAAATTGGGGGAAATAGCAAGATGGATTAGACAAGATAAATGTCGCATAATGGGAGTAAATAACTTTTTTTATGGTAAATAGTATTAAACAGCTTCACTCTGATTTTATAGAGGATCTGGAGATTGGTATGGGCAGGTCGGCGAAGACGGTGGAGAATTATGACCGATATTTAAAGCGGTTCTATAAACAGCAAAGAATAGAGAAAGTGAGTGATATTACGCAGGACGCGGTGCGTAATTTTAGGCAGTGGCTTAATCAGTCAGCGCCGGTGCCGGGCAACATAGTGGACAAAGGAGTGTCGCTGGCCACGCAGAATTATTACCTGATATCTTTAAGACAGTTTCTAAAATATCTATCAAAAAGAGATATTGAGGCGTTGTCCCCCGACAAAGTGGGGCTGGCTAAGTTGGCCGAGAGAGAGATTGACGTTCTTTACCCAGAAGAAATGGATGATCTGCTTACGGCGACAGAGAATGTTCCGAAGAAAGAAAAAGAAGGCATGGCTGTTTTGCGGGACAGGGCCATTCTTGAAGTTCTTTACTCGACGGGGGTAAGGGTGGCGGAGCTGGTGAGCTTGAACAGAGATGATATAAGAAAGGAGAAAAAGAGCGATGATGAAAACCTGAATGTAAAAGAGTTGGTAGTTAGAGGAAAAGGCAAAAAGGTGCGGGTGGTCTTTTTATCTAATTCGGCCCAGAGAGCAGTAAAGGATTATTTGGTTAAAAGAGAAGATATAGATCCGGCATTGTTTGTGCGCCACAGCCCAAATGTCAATATTAATGAGGATTTAAGAATGACGCCGAGGAGCGTACAAAGAATGATAAAAAAATACGCCGCCTTGGCCGGTATAACCAAACAAGTAACGCCTCATACACTGCGACACTCGTACGCTACGGATTTATTGGCTAACGGAGCGGATGTGCGCCAAGTGCAGCAGCTTCTAGGCCACGCTTCTATAACCACAACGCAGGTATATACGCATTTAACGGACGTGCAGTTAAAAGAAGCGCACGAGAAATTTCATCGGAAGGGGAAATAATTGGCTATAAAAACACCCCACTTCATCATAAAGACGTCGCGGGGTAAAGGTCAAAAGATACCAAGGGAATGCCAAGTGGCAAGCGCCCAAGGTTCCAAAGGCAGTTACTTGCGGACGGCGGCGAAACGACAGT
>CAYMOF010000026.1:0-5712 GCA_964392095.1 uncultured Candidatus Saccharibacteria bacterium
GTGCTTTGTTGAGCTACGTACCCAAGTTATCCACCACACTAAAGTGAGAGGAGCCGCAGGCAGTTGTTGTTTGGATAGACTAGATATATAATTAGATGGAATAGAGATAAGTTTTTTGTGACATGAAGAAGATAATATTAATCATCGTTTTAATTTTAGTGGCTGGTGTATTGGCGTTTTTCTATTTGGGTGAAAAAAGAGATAAATTTTCTTCTTTTAGCTTGGGGGAAATTCCCGTTCCCGATACTCCTATTAATAAAACATGTTTAAAGATCTCGAAGCCGGATGATTTGTATTACTGTTTAGCGGTAGCTAACCAAGAGCCAAGTTATTGTAATGATCTAGACCTTGTCGAACAGAGGAAGCTTTGTCAGGGTATGGCGGCGAGAGATATATCGTACTGTCGGGAAATCAAGAAATCAGAACCAAGAAAAATGTGTTATTACGAGCTTGGTTTTCTGGTGGGAGAATTTGATTATTGTGATGAAACGGAGGATCCAAATGATTGTTATGATGCTTTCGTCCATCGATTGCACTGGGAGTCGCGGGCGGATGAAATAAAAACTGAATATTGTGAGAAGATTGATGAGAGCGTTACCGGGGGTCGAGTTTTGAAAAAATGCTGTCAGGCTTTTCAGAAACAGGCCCCAGCTTTGTGCGAGGGGAATAGATTTTGTTTGTCATATTTTGAGCAGCCTATGTCATTCTGTGATACCAAATTTATAACCCCAAGTGGTAGATATAAAAACAAGGGGGATTGTCTAATGGATCGAGCAATGAGTATGAAAGATGCTTCTATTTGCGCCAAGATAGAGGAAGAAGAAGTAAGAGATTTGTGTTATGGTAATTTCTCGACTCACATTTCTCCAGATCTCTCTTTGTGCAATAATATTATTGATGAGATGGCTCGGAATATGTGCTATGCCGAGTATGCAATAAATCTTTCGAATAAATAGCCTGATTAAAATTAGTTAAGTTAATGGGGGTAATGGTAATGGATGGTAATGGGGTCAGCCACCGTATTCTTAGGTGAATGACTTGTATCTACCTTGATACAGGCGGCCTCTCGCCAATCGTATCCTTACTTACGTGCCATCGGCGAGTATGTGTGTTGGTTAACCAGCCCATGAACAATGAAAGGTCACCATCTTTCTTTGGGTGCAGGACTAAGCGCCAATGATTCGGCATAATACAATACGATAACAAGCGCATGTCGTATCGCTGGACGGCATCCTCAAGTATCAATTCAAAAGGCTGTAAATCGTTATCATCGTCAAAAATCTGTACTCTGGCGTTAGCGCGATTTAGTATGTGATGTACGTAATTAGCAGCATCTATCCTGGGAGCGCAAGACACGCATGTAAGGATAATATCACAGAAACAGAAAACGGTGGCTGATCCCATTACAGTCTACCACCATTTCCACTTCGTAAGTGGAAATGGTAAAATGGTGGTTGTGAGAAAAGGTCCCCTGGTGACAAATCAGATATATCACGTAATGAGCAAGAGCATTGCTGGTTATCAAATATTCAACAGCAAGTATGACTATGATTACTTTTTGAAAGCACTGCGTTATTTTACGTTGCGAATTCCTCCGAATAAGTTCTCCTATTTTATGAAGAGAAGCGGCGCTGTTCAGGAAAATGGATTTGAGTCGGCGGTTGAAAGTCTTGCCAAAGAACAAGGGACGCTGGTATCTGTTATTTCGTTTTGTATCATGCCCACGCATTTTCATATTGTGATCAAGCAGGATGTTGATGGGGGTATATCTGATATGATGCGCCGCGCTTTGAATGCCTATACGCGTTATTTTAATATTAAGCACAACCGCTATGGCCCTTTATGGACGGGAAGATTTAAAAGTGTCAGGATTGAGAATGACGAGCAATTACTACATATTACCCGCTATGTTTTTCTTAATCCGGTTACAGCTAATTTAGTAAAAAAAGCAGAGGATTGGCATTATTCTTCATATAAAGAAGTTGTTGATAATAATAGTGTGGATTGCCCTTGGACCAGGAGCAGTTTTAATAAACTGATACGAATGTCTCCTAGTGAGTATCGTAGTTTTTGTGAAGACCAGGCTGATTTACAGCGAGAACTGGCTATTATTAAAAAGCAAATTATCGAGAAGTAAACCATTTCCACTTACGAAGTGGAAATGGTTGAAGGGGGATGGTTATGGTTAGTTGGTGAAGGTGGCGCCTTTTTCAACGCCGTCAACGAAGACGTTGCCGTGGCTCATGATATTGGTCGTGCCGGGCTTGGTTTCCAGCTTGGCGTAGGAGTCGGCGTTGTAGGTATCAAGTTCTGTGCCGTCTGATTCAACCAAACGGAAACAGTAGGTGGCCGCCGCAGTGGCGCCGTTATGCTGGATATGGAAATCCCATTCCATGTTTTGGCCGTCGGAGACGGAATTGGGGTTAGCAATAGTAGAACTGGATTTGGCATAGGATTGGAGAATGTTAGTGGTGGATAGCTTGGCTTCGGTAAGAGAGGATTGGTCGGAAACGGATGATTCAGCATATCGCCAGATACTGTCTCCCCCGCCGGCGCCAACGTCGGTCCAGCTGGAAGCGGTGGTACAGCTGTTTGATTGAGAGTACTGAAGTTTAAATTGTTTTTCGTCGGCAGAGAGGGTGTCGCCACTAACGCCAATATTCATGCGCAGGCGAAGTTCGTCACTGCTTTCTGGTGGATCGTTGGTAGCGGGCACCACGGCTAGTGATGTATTTTCGGCAATGTTAGGATCACCCCAGGGATTGGTGATATTTTCTGTGTCATCATCAACATACCAGCGCCAGTCGTTTTGGGTTAAGAGGCCGCCGAAGCCCGCCGCCGCCACAAACTCATCCGCCCCAATATCCCAAGTATCCTCTTCTGCATCTCTGTCCCTGTTGTCTATATCATAGTTTACACCTGTTGGCGTTGTGCTCAAATCCGTGCCAGCGTCAATGGCGTCCGCTCCTGATTTCAGGTGCAGGTCTTCGGAGCCGTCTACGGTGGAGACGAACTGGTCGGCTGTGACTGCGTTTATAATGTGACCAGCCCCGCCAGCGTCGTCAGCAGTGGCGTCAGATGAAAGGTTCGTCTCTGAATCAGCATTAACATCACCAAAATGAAAGTCTGCTACATCGGCTAATGTCCCCGCTTCATCCGCTGTATTAGTAACAATGACGTTCTTTATTGATGCTGTGTTTGTAACACTTATACCATAAATCTCACCCGTGCTGGTGCCATCACTGCGAGTAATATCATGGATGGTTACATTGAAAATCTCATCTAAGTTGTCCTTACTATACACACCCCCAGCAGGTGTACCAGTACCCTCATTTGTATTCATATCATACGCCAAAGCGTTTATCACACGAATAGACCTACCATCCGAAGTGTTGCCGTAGGCATAACAGGAGGCATTTGTACTGACGTGACCGTGGGCAATTGTGTTTGCTATTGTGGTTGTTACAGTAGAAGACTCATCGCTTGCTACTGTAAATATTCCAGTTTTATCCGAATTGTTACCATTTTCATTTCCATCAGTTTCCAACCATTCAACTGTTGTGTCTGTGCGTGCTATTCGGATAATTTCTCCGTTAGCAGTCCTGACGATCCTCGTCCCACTCCCCGCCGTGCCGTCGTGCCGTTCCGCACTTGGTACGGTTAGTTTAATCGAGCTAAGCCCCACGGTCCCCCCGCCGTCTATGGTGACGGATTCATCGTAAGTGGCGTCGTTGTAAACTTCGCCCACAGCGTCGTCGCTAGCCGCGTAGAGAGCGGAGGTGGTGCCGTTGTCAAGATCGGCTTCCCAGTTGGTGATGGAGGAGTATTTGCGAGTGGTGGTGGCCTGGGAGGTACCGGAAGAATCAGGGCCGGAGCCGACGCCGTTGACATCGCGGACGGTGAGCGTGTCGGTGCCGGCGCCGGCGCCGGCAGTGACCAAGTATTCGTTGGGGGTGCCGGCTTCATCGTTTAAGACGTCGCCGTTAGCGGTGTTAGTGGTAGCGCCGGAGAGGGTGACGGTGTAGGGGCCTGTGCCCGAAACGCCTGTGATGTCGACGTTCTCGGCCGCGCGGGTGCCGATGGAGGTGGTGACGGTAGCGGCGTGAGCGGTTTTGATGCCGAGGAGGCGGTGGACGAGACCCACGACCATGCCTGGTGAGTTAGTCCCTGAACCTGGTGACACTTCCGATGAGTCACTACGCGACACATCGGAAGTGATGCCCGCTTCATTCGAAGTGACGCCCGCCCGCACTTCCGAAGTGTTTTCTTCCCCTGTGCGCACACCTGGTGTGAACATGGCTACTTTTTCTGGTTTAGCTTTTTTCTTGAGTTTGGGGTTGTTGGGATTAGAGAGGTCTATTTTGTAGCGGCGTTGTTTGACGGTTTCGCCGTTGTCGTCTAGCTCTGGAGCTGTTAAATTCCCGACTTCTTTGTCGGTTAAGTCGCCTATTTTTATTACTTTAAATTTTTTGCGCTCATGAGGAGTGAAAGGGTAGGTTTTATAGTCTTTCTTTTGGTGGCTGGTTTTGGCTTCGATTTGTTCCCAGACTTTGTCTATTGATACGTCAGTGGTGATGGTGCGACCGCCAAACCAGTATTCCTGGCCGGGCGTGCCGAATATTTGATGACGGTCGTGGCGGAGACGGCGGGCGATGTAGGTAGGAACGTCCATTTGCTCGCCGTCGGCGTTGGGGACATCGGAGATTACGGTTTCTTCCCGGGTTTGAAGGTTTATTTTTTTGATGGCTGTTTTGGAGAGGCGCTGGAATTTGAATTCTTTGGTGTTTAAGAGATAGTCTTCAAGGGTTGAGCCCGGCTCTCTTAAGCCATGTTTGTTTTTGTCTTGGAATTTAGGATTGGTGATGTTCTGGGCGTGAACGTCGAGGATTCTTTTGCTGTTTAAGGCGCTGATGATGTCGCCGTCTTTATAATCTTGGCCGTCGCCTTTTTTAACGAGAAGTTCGGCGTTTTTGAGGCCGTCGGCGGCGAGCTGCCAGGGGCGCGGTTCGGTCCAAAGAACCTCACTGCTGGTAATGCCCAATAACCAATATCCAATATCCAATGACTCGGTGTCGGCTGGCGCCGACGGATTTGTTAATTGGTCATTAGGATTTGAATGGTCATTGGTAATTGGGGTTTGGTCATTTAAGCGCATCAGCGCGAGTGGGCCGAGAAGGTGAAGTTTAGGGCTTTTGTCGGGAGCGTCGTGGGTGTAAGTGAGGGTGATGGATTCGCCTTTAGCGAGAGAGATGGAGGGCCAGAGGATGTAATTGTTATAATTTTCAATTTCCAATTTTTCCCAAAGGGACCCCTTCGGGGCAATTTCCAGAGAATTTTCAATGTCGGAATTTTCAAATTTGTTGGTGTTTACTTCGAGGGAACCATCTTGGTTTTGGCCTGCTTCCACTTCAGGTGAGTTGTTGCCAACGCTCACATCGGATGAGTCACCGAGTGCCACATCCGATGTGTTTTCCTCCCTTGACGATGTGTCGCCTGCTATATTCTGTATACCCCGCACTGTTTGAGAAGGGGTTGGTGAGGGTAATAGTGATGGTTCTGGGGAAATTGTTGGAGATATCGATGGATTTAGGGAGTTTTGGGAGTCTGGGCTGGGTGAATTAGAGCTATTGGGGTCTGGGTTAACTAAGTCACCAACACCCACTTCGGGTGAGTTGTTGCCTGCCCCCACTTCGGAAGAGTCACTGCGTGACA
>CAYMOF010000026.1:5812-9524 GCA_964392095.1 uncultured Candidatus Saccharibacteria bacterium
CCCACTTCGGGTGAGTTGTTGCCTGCCCCCACTTCGGAAGAGTCACTGCGTGACACTTCCGAAGTGATGCCCGCCTCACCGCGTGACACTTCCGAAGTGATGCCCGATTCATTCGAAGTGATGCCCGCTTTTTCTATTTCCATGTTTATATCAGCATCACAGATAGTGTGGCCGGAATCGTCGAGGACACCGATACCAATGTTTACTTGCTCGCCGACAGCGTAAGAAGATTTATTTAAGTTAGCGGCGAGTACTCCCCAGGTAAAGTCTTGGGTGGCGATAAGTAAATTATTTCCTTCAAGGATGCCAACTTCAATGTTGTATTGTCCGGGGCCGCCGACTGATAAAGCCTCCTCGGGAATGACAAGAGAGTTACTGCCTAGGGAGAGGGCGAGTTCGGGGGCGACATCCATCTCTATTCCTTTGGGCGAAGTGACGGTAAGAGTGAGGGCGTCGGTGGAAGGAAGATCTTCGGTTGAGGTTGTGGGTTGTGGACTGTGGGTTGTAGAATTGTCAGGTTCTAAATCCGAAACAGCTCTGTCGGTTTCTATGTTTGATGTGACTGGATTGTCTTTTTCTTCCCCCGCGTCGGGTGAGTTGTTTCCTGACCCCACTTCGGAAGAGTTGTTTCCTGACCCCACTTCGGGTGAGTTGTTTCCTGACCCCACTTCGGGTGAGTTGTTTCCTGCCCCCACTTCGGAAGAGTCACTGCGTGACACTTCCGAAGTGATGCCCGCTTCATTCGAAGTGACGCCCGCCTGTTCCGAAGTGATGCCCGATTCATTCGAAGTGATATCCACCTGAACTGCCGACGAAGGGTCGCCGCCTTGGCCGGTGGTATCACTTATAACGAGAGTATTTATGTCCTTTGCCTCTCCTTTTTCTTCTTTGACTAGTTTGGCTTTATCAAGCTTATATTTTAGATTTATAATCGGTAATTCGTCTCCGCTGAATTCTGATTTATTACTGTTTAATAAGTGCTCTGAGCTTACGTCGATATGATGAGAATTTTTAACACGCTCGAGAAGTAATTCGTCGTTTGGTTTGGTTACTGGTTCAGGGATTTTAGGAGGTTCTTGTTCATTTTTTGTGAACATGCGTTTGAAGAGGTTTTTTAAGCGGGTGAAGAGAGAGGGTGGTGATATTTCAGACTTATTGTTGTTTCCTGCCCCCACTTCGGAAGAGTTGTTTCCTGCCCCCACTTCGGAAGAGTCACTGCGTGACACTTCCGAAGTGATGCCCGCTTCATCCGAAGTGACGCCCATACTGTCTTCGGTTAAGGGTGAGATGAGAGGAGGGGGCGAGGTTTTTGGTTTAATGAAGGTGACTCCCTCTACGTTTCCGGAATTGAGACAATTAAGGCAGGTGGTCTCTTCTGTGGAGGTGAAGGCAATGTCTTGAAGATTTAGGTTGGTGAAGTGAATGTTGCCTGCCCCGTTACCAACTTCGGAAGAGTTGTTTCCTGCCCCCACTTCGGAAGAGTCACTGCGTGACACTTCCGAAGTGATGCCCGCTTTTGTGTTTATGTACACTGGGGTGCCAGGCTGACTGGATCTGACGGTGAGATATTCACGGTTGTTGTTTTCGTAATAAGGTATATCGAGAGTCGGGGGGCCGGATAATATCAGGTAGCCATCTATGGTTACGCGGGAGCCGGATTGTAGTTCTAAAGTCTCGGCCACTTGAGTATTTTTTATCAGGTTGTTAAAGGTGACGGTGCCGAAGACTACTTGCTCGATGCCGTTTAGGCTGACAGTGCCATCATTGTGGTCAAAGCCGTTGTTAAATACGCTGATATTTCCAGCAACGGCTAGGCTTTCCTTGGTTGAGGTAAATAATCCTCCTGTGATGCTTAGAGACCCGTTAATAATAATGTCGGCGTCACTGCCGGTAAATGATCCATTGTTAATACGGAATCCGTCGTGGCCGACTGTAATATTGCTGTTGGGAGTTTGTTTAATATTGCCTGTGTAGCTATCTGTTAAGCTAATACCAGCCACTTTTATAGAAGCGTCGATGACAACGTTTTTGTTTGATGTTTGGTCAAAGACGGCGATTTCTGTGTCTGTGGGCTGATGATCTAAACTCCAGTTATCGGGATTGCTCCAGAAATCATTAGCTCCCTGTCCTGTCCAGGTAATAGTAGAGACTGCTTTGGCTTCGAGCAGGCGGGCAAAGAAAGGCGCGTCGAGGGCGGGGAAGACGGGAGAGAAAGAAAGCAGGAAAGCTAAGAAGAAGCTGGTGATACAGCGAAAGAGATTAGTGAGATTGTTTGTGCTGCGGGAGAACATTATTAATTAAATCCAAATTTCAAAATTCAAATATCAAATCAATGACTAAATTACAAATGTCAAAATGTTTTTATTGATGGCACGAATTGATTATTGAAGAAAATATTAATGTTAGCTCGTGAGCTTCTTGCCATAGGAACCGGCATCTTTGTTTTGCTTCCTGATTGGCCACGGCCAGCATGTGAAGCCAGTGCATTGATTCTTTGGCTTCTTTTTTACAAATGGCTATTTTGTGTTTGAAGTCTTTTTTTGATTCAGCTCCATCGGCTTCCATGTAGTTAGCGCCGACACTAGTTGAGGATCTGATTACTTGTCTTATGAGAGGTTGGTTAATGTTGTTGTTGGGTAATGATTGGGAAAGTTTAATAACGTTTTCTCCAAACTTTGCAGTACGGTCTTTGAGGTCGTATTTTTTTGGGCTTTGGGTTTTGGATTTGATTTGTAATTTGGATTTTGGCATTTGGGCTTGGGTTATGTTAATTGTCACTTAAGTAATCCAGGCTGATTTCGCCTAGTTGGACATTGTCCCCCGTGCCGTCGGCGGTCATGGTGGTTCTGATAGTCATATATGATCCTGTGGTGTAGGTGCCTTCGAAGGTTTCTTCGACGGATGTCTGGGTCCAGGAAGTACCGGCTACCTGCGTGCCGCCGGTGTTCTCGAGGGTGCCGCCGGTGTCATAGACGTAAACGGTGACGGCGTTGTTAGTAGCGTCAACGCGCTTGGCATAGACTTGTATGGGGTTGGAAGCGGCCCAGGCGGAGAAATTGTCGGGCACGCGCCAGCGGACAAAAATATCATAATCCTGGGGAGTGTCCTGAGAAGTGGTCCAGCTGTAGTAGTTGTGGATGTCGCTGGCCGAATCACAGACGGAAGTATTAGTGTCGGGCATGTCGCCGACTGAATTAGAGCAGAAGTCGGAGGTCATGGTGCCGGAATTGCTGGTGCCGTCGGCAGTCAGGGTGACGTTGGGAAATTCAGGAGAAAGGGTGATTTGGCGCGTGGGGCGGGCGGAGCCGGCGTAGGAAGGGCCATCGTCGGCGTCAAATTCGAAGGAGTTGGTGCCGTCGGAGAAGGCTAAGGAGGAGTCGGACATGTTGATGGTTAAGCTGTCGGTGCCGTCGGTGATGGTTAAGGTTTCTCCAGAGCTTAAGGTGATAGTGGGTGTGGTGGCGGAAAAAGTAACGTCGTTATTGAAGGTGGTGACGCCGGCGACGGACAACGTGCCCGTGCCGGTGATGTTGACGGCGGAGAGGTTGCCGGCGGTAGTGATGCCGCTAGTAGCGGAGAGGTTGCCGGCGAGAGAAACATCGCCGTTGACATCAAGAAGAGCTCCGGGGGCGGTAGTGCCGATGCCGACGTTGCCTGTTGAGGCGTCGGCGTAGAACATGGGCGAGTCGTCGTTAATGAGGATGGAGACGTC
>CAYMOF010000027.1:0-9325 GCA_964392095.1 uncultured Candidatus Saccharibacteria bacterium
TTTGCATAGGTTAAGTGTACCTGAGAGGGTGTCCAATATCTGGGTACCACTATACTAGATCTCTCCTCGTATGACCTGATCATTCTCATGAAGCCCAACCTCCATCACGCTTGCCTAAACTGCGAAGCAAACACAGAAAACATTACTATTACTGTCCTAGGAGAAAATGGAAAAGGCATCCCTAGCCCTTACGACACCACCAAGCCCCTCTGTCAACAAAGCCAAGCTAGATTCGAAGCCTGCGCCACCCTGCTCGAAACTGAAGCTCAAAGAATCGCCACATCTCTTTAGTCTAGACCCTTCAAATCAGCCCGCGTGACATTCTTTCCCAAGAATCACTCACCCGGGTCATTTTTTTGCCCTCAAAAAAATGACTGCAAACTACTGCGTCACGCCGTAGCCTTAAGCGAAGACGGGCTCACTTTCCTCACCACCCCATGATTAGCATCCATCCCGTAAAGTCGCCTTCGGCTCCCACGGGACTCCGCCTCCACCACGTCTTTTACACTTCTATTCATCGATCTTTCTAACTATTCCATTATCAGCATTAACCTCGACTAAGTCTCCATCTTTCAGTACTTGGGTGGCGATCTTAGTGCCGATGATGCACGGAATCCCTAATTCCCGACTGGTAATCGCCGCATGTGAAGTAATTCCGCCCTGGTTAGTAACAATCGCCCCCGCAATTTTCATCCCCACAACATAATCCGGCGTTGTCTCATTAGCCACAAGAATATCACTCTTTTCCATTTTTGAAATATACTTTGCCTCTTCAATAACCCTAACAATCCCTTTCACCGTCCCACCCTTCTTACAAGCCACCATGCCCTCGATCTCTTTTATGCCCTCGGCCACCTTCTCCCAACACTCTTCTAATTGTTCTACCAACTCCTCACCAATAATGACTTCCTCTTTATTATCTATATTAATTATCCCAAAACCATTCTTCCTTTCTTTATAATTAGGAATCTTCTTTTCTTTCTTTAATTTTATTACCTCTTCATAAGTCAACCACAACACATCATCGTAAGATAAGCCGTTCTCCCCCGCCAGCGATTCTATAACCGGCCTGTAAACGTAAGCAGCCTTATTAAAACATTCAACGAGATAAGTTCTATAAAAAGCCAATCGCGAACCAATTTTAATAACACCCCCATAAATATCAGGTAATTTTTCAGACACATTTTCTTCTTTTTTGCTATTCAAAACTTCAACCATTTCTTTCTTGACCTTTTCTTCTGTTAAGCCCGTATTCATAAACATATGAGTTCCCATCCATTCGTATTTTTTAACAAAATCTTGTATGTTTTCCTCTTGTAGACCCAAAAGTTCATCACGATATTCCATTATCATTGTTTTTTTATCGGGTTTTATTTGATACAAAACGTCAGCCACCTTAACCTCGCCCCCACATGAAAGTTTTTCGATATATTTTACAAGCCCGTAATCGACAAGCTCAATAGCAAAAGATGTATTAAGACACCTAGCTCCAGTAGTTAAGAAACCCTCTAAATCTTTTTTATTCTCAAATGAAAGGATGTCTACCGCTACTTTATCGCCAAACTTAAATAATTTATCAAACCAAGTCCTATCATTTATAAATTTATCCTCAATAAACTGAGATGTTCTTTTCATCTCTTCTTCCATCAAAAAATAATTGTGGTCTAAGTCTTTTACAACCGTTACAGTCTTAAAGTTCAAATCGCTATAAACCTTTGTTTTATCAAAAGCCAACCACAAAGACATCGTTAGAGCGGTTTCAATCCACTTGCCAAAATGGTGCCACTTCTTGTTTTTGCTTACTTTACTCATAAAGTTGTTATCGGCCTGCTTTGGACAATGTAAAATTTTCCTTTTTCCCTAGCCCACTCCACATCCACTGGAAATCCATAATGCTTCTCAATCTTCATAACCAAATCAGACAATTCTAACACCTCTTCATCTGACAATGTTCGCCTCTTTCCTTCGCCCTCCGATAACTCCCGCCAAATGTTCGCGCCACCCTCACCCTCATCGTCTCCGCCCCTCTTGATTCTTGATTCTTGCTTCTTGCTTCTTTTATATAGCGCCTTACCCTGCACATTCACGTTTACATCTAGTATTTTTCTCGTACTCTTCTCTACGACACAACTATCCGGCGTCACCACTCCCTGTACTATCGCCTCGCCCAAGCCAAAACCCGCCTCAATAATCATCTGATCCTTGTCCTGGGTTACCGGATGAACCGAGAAAGCAATCCCCGACACCTCACTATCCACCATTTTCTGCACCACCACCGCTACCGATATTGGCTTTCCATGCAGGCCCTTTTCAAAACGATAAAAAATTGCTCGCGGGGTAAACAAAGACGCCCAACACTTTTTAACACTCTCAACCAAGCCACCTTCCGTTACGTTCAGATAACTTTCCAACTGCCCCGCCCAAGCCGCGTCGGCGCTGTCTTCGGAAGTGGCCGAGGAACGCACCGCTACAAACTGCGCGCCCAGACTCTTACATGCTTCAATAATCTCTTTTTCCATCCCCTCCGGCATCTCCCCCTCGTTAACTATTAGCGCCTTTATCTTCTCCGACGCATCATCCACCGTATGCATCACATTATGATCAACATTGTCCAAAATCGCATTAAGCTCCACCCCCAAATCAGTCACTTTCAAAAACTCATCAAATGCCTGCGCCGTTACCGCAAAACCAGGCGGCACGGGAATACCAGCCCCCGCCATTTCCCCTAAAGATGCTCCCTTGCCTCCAGCCGCCAGCACATCTCCCCTTATCTATATCCTCAAAATTTTTCACATATTTAGACATAGCCTCAATCCTCATAAACACCTTACTATACTTCAAAATACTCTTTTTTACTGCTTATTGCACCACAAATGATACAATAAAAAGCAAGTAAATGAACAAGGCCTCAAAAATCATTATAGCCCTCTTCTTGCCTTTCCTGGCCGGCTCCATCGGCTCCCTGGCTACCGCCCCCTCTATTCCCACCTGGTACGCTTCCTTAAACAAACCCTCCTTCAGTCCCCCTAACTGGGTTTTCGGCCCCGCTTGGACAACTCTTTACCTCCTCATGGGCATATCCTTTTACCGCGCCTGGACAGCCAAACCAGCGCCCGAAAACAGCAACGCCCAAAAAAGAACTCTCGCCCTTTTTCTAATCCACCTGGCCTTAAACGCTCTCTGGTCCGTTGCCTTCTTCGGCTGGCGCAGTCCCGCCCTTGGACTGGCCGTTATCACCGCCCTCATCATCACTCTTCTAATCATTATCAAAAGGTTCTTCAGCCTTGATAAACCCGCCGCCTACCTGCTCATTCCTTATCTCGCCTGGATTTCTTTTGCCGCCCTGCTTAATTTCTCCATCTGGTATCTTAATTAACCAGAATCACTCCTCTGTTGACGTTTTTTTCCAGCCGCCATAAAATAGAGGGCTAAACAATTTATATGCTAAAGTATTTCCTTTCCCAATTTATCACGACCTTCAAAATATTTTCTCTTCTTATAATATTGAACACTATCATTGTTCCCAAGCCTGCTGACGCCGACGTCATCATGCCGAATACCCACCTGGTCAAAAGGTGCGCCAAAGTCACCAATGCTGACCAGTTCTCTGGTTCAAAAATCATCGGCCACATCACCGGCCCCATGATTATAGGCGCCGAAAGATACACAATCAACTCAAACCAGTGCCTTACCATCGGCTACAAATTTAACCAGCTAAATATCTACGCCGTTATTCTCTCTTATTTTAATGACAAAGGATTAGACAATATCGACCTTAACTCAACAGGCAAAGTTGTGCCGTCCAATATTTCAATCGGCGCAGGAAATTATTACATCACCGATAACGATCCCCTTATTGAAGAAAATATTGATTACACAATCGCGGGATTCACAGACGATCAGATAATCCTTTATAAATCGCGTCACGAAAAAAGGTTTAATGACGACTCTCTCAATCAAATAGACACCTTCAGTCAACCGGACATCCCCGGACTAAGAAAAACCATGAAGCCCCTTCAAGTAACTCCTTTAATCACCATCAATCCCGCTCCCCCCACCCAAATGCCCACACCCACAATTACCAATAAGCCTCAAACATCACCCAGCCCCACCACTTCACCCGGAACAAATCTAAACAATTCTTATTCCAACAACAATTCAAATAGCTCCGGCCCTGCTTCAACTAATAATCCAACCAGCTCCGACCAGCCCTCTCAAAACCCCGCTGTGGCCGGAACCTCCACTGTCACCCCCCAGCCCTCCAAAATTACCACCATCCCCACCCCTTCAATCATTGCTAGTGCCCTCCCCTTGCCCGTTGTTACTCCTCCCGATATTGAATCAACCCTTGATCCGGAGCCTTTTCCCGATATCCCGGCGCCTCCCGAAAGAATTGTTTTGCCCAAAAAATTTACCTGGAATTTCCTGGCCGGCTATATAAAAAAATTGTTCGGCTTCTCCTGCTCATTATGACTTATGAAGTCAGCTTTTTTATAAGCCTTGCCTTCACCATTACTGTCGAAACTGTTGTCCTCGCCCTGGCCGCGAAGAAATTTTTTAAACTAAACCACCAGCGCTTATCGACCGAGAAGCTCGTCTTCTACGGCTTTTTCTGCTCCTTCTCCACCTTGCCATATCTCTGGTTTATCCTGCCGGTTTATATCTCCTCTTTTTATTTATACGCCATCATCAGCGAGCTGACAGCTGTAGCGATTGAATCACTCATAATATATGAGATCATCAATATTCGCTTTACCAAATCGCTAATTTTATCATTTCTCTGCAACGCCGCATCCTTTCTGCCAGTCCTAGTAGTGTCTTTCTTGTCCATTTGAATGCTTAAAAACCCTTCTACCAAGCCAGATTGCCACCCCCCTAAGGTGGTAATGAAGAATGATTAATCTCAAAACAATTCATCTCTTTCTACCACTTCCCACCTTTTAATTCCAGGCAGGCTCAAGTAATCTATTTTGATGCCCGCCCCTAAAAACAAAATCAATACAAACCCGCTTGTTGTCGACCTAGACGGCACACTCGTCCAAACTGACACCCTTTTAGAACTTCTGATAAATCACATTAAGCGGAACCCTTTCAACATTCTCTCGATTCTCAAATGGACAAAAGCGGGTCGCGCCAATCTAAAAGAAAAAATTTCTTCAGCCACGTCCTTAGAAACAGAAAATCTGCCTTACCATAAGGAACTCATAAGCTTTCTTAAATCAGAACGGGCCCAAGGCCGCCAAATCATATTAGCCACGGCTTCGAACAAAAAAATAGCTGCCAAAATAGCCGCTCACCTAAAACTGTTCGACAATTTTTTTGCCAGCGACGACTCCACCAATTTGTCCGGCAAAAATAAAGCCGAATTGCTAATTAACCTTTTTGGCGAAAAGAGCTTCATATACGCCGGCAATTCCCGACACGACTTACCGGTTTGGAAAGCGGCCTCTAGAGCCATTATTGTATCAAATTCCAGCCGATTCATAAGAAAAACACGCTCCCTTGTCAAAGTAACCCAAGTCTTCAGCTCCAACCAAAAACCCATAATAAATTTACCGGCCTTACTGCGAACCAATCGATGGGTTAAAAATCTTCTGGTTTTTGCCCCCGCTCTCGCTAATCACCTTATTTTTCAACTCAATATCTTACACGCTTCAATCTTAGCCTTCATTTCATTTTGCTTAGCCGCCTCAACTATCTACATCATCAACGACCTACTGGATATCCCGGATGACAGAAAACACTTCACCAAAAAACACCGTCCTTTAGCCGCCGGCACCTTTCCTATTCAGTATGCCCCCCTATTAATATTAATCTCTTTCACCGGCGCACTTATCACGGCCTCTTTTCTGCCTCATGAATTCTACCGCCTCCTTGTCCTGTACTTCGTCGTCAGCATATCCTATTCGTTGCTTCTTAAACGCCTCATACTAATTGACGTGCTTGTTTTAGCCTCTCTTCACACCTTGCGAATATTTGCCGGCGGGGCCGCCACAGGCATAGAAGTCTCTAACTGGCTCACTGTCTTTGCCGCCTTTGTTTTTATTAGTCTAGCCTTCACTAAAAGATACGCTGAAACAAAACAGGCTCCTGCTCATGTCTCTGGACGTGGATACCGACACGAAGATCTTCACATCATCAGCCAGCTCGGTATCGCCAGCGGCTACTTATCAGTACTAATATTGTCCTTGTACATCAACAGCCAAAACGCTATCCAGCTGTATTCACAGCCAAAATTCCTGTGGTTCACCGCCCCCATTTGGCTATTTTGGATCAGCTACATATGGTTCGCAGCCCATCGAAACGAACTTTATGAAGACCCGCTAATATACGCTTCACGAGATTTTATCAGTTATTCTTCTGCCTTCGTTATCATGCTCCTCTCGCTCTTAGCCATATAACTCATCAGACCAAACCGCTCCTCCGCAACCCGAAACAACATCACCACAGACAACGCCAGCCCAAAAGCCAACATCAATCTGGTTTGCGAATAAACAGCTATCTCCCGATGGACAAAGAAAGACCCAAACACCATAGGCATAACTAAAGCCGATCCAATCATCAAAGCCGTCATAGGCATTCCCCTCTTTCCTAAAAACATTACCAGCATTACGCTTCCAACAAACACTATCCATCCCAAAACCATCAACCCCTCATCACCAACATAGTGACCTGTCGTATTGTCCCACAAAATTTGCCTTAGTTCTCCCCACCCTCCTTTATATTCAGCAAATATGTGTCGTACCGCCGAAAAAAACTTAAGTTCACTGCGCCCAGCCATTTCAGGAAACAACTCTCTTAGGGGCTTTATAAGATTTGGGTGTAAAGACTCCGTAAAGAACGCCCATTTCCCCGCCTCAATAAGATTACGACCAACTACCAGAATTGGAAACACTGTCAGGCCCAACACCAGAGACAGGCTTAACCTAAGCCTGTGCCTCATATCAGTACCCAACATCATCATTCCTAACCAATAGACAATCAACGCCAGCCCGGCCGGCGCCAAGTTGTTTCTAGTACTTATCAAAAGTCCCCACAACAAGCCGACCAACAAGTGCCTGCCCCAAAAGCCCCTCCTCTCATACCAGAACAAAACTGTCACCGCGACCGTTATCATAAAAAGCGGCACGCCCAAAGACTCCTGATAATTGGTAACCATTAATTTAAGAGGAGTTTTTTCAAATAAAACCAACACTACGTACACGCCCAAACCATATAAGCCGAAGCCAAAAGACCCCCCTGATCTATATATAACCAACCCGCCAATCCATATAGCCACTCCCAACAAAAACGTATGCACCATAAACGGCGCCCACATCGCCTCGCCCATAAAAATATGTATCAGGGCCAACCAATAACGAAAGAATGGCTGATAATAAAAAACATTTCCTTCCGAGCCGGCAGACAACACCTCTCCAAAATCATCCGCCTTCATTAACATCCGGGCATGAGACTCATGAGTCAATGAATCATCGCCCCCCTCTAAAATTTTTAAGGAATCATACGGCTGTACCGCCGACATATACAAAAAAGAAACAACAAAAAGAGCCAACAACATAAAGGGAACCAGTTTTCTCCCCTGCTTATTGCTAACATTCCAAAAAGTTAACCCAATAATAAACAAGGCCATCACCGTATCCGGCACCACCCCATGCAACCAGACAGCCACCATCACCAGCAAGCTAAACCAGATGCTAATCTTGGCTGACCGAGAAAGCTTTACAGCCAAAAAGCACCACTCAAACACCACCAAAGCGCCCATAATCAACAACAACAAAATATTTACCAGCACATAAAAACCAGCAAAGAATGACCCCGGCAGAGAATCACCCGAAATTCTATACCACGGCTCCGCTTCCGTTCTTACCAGCAGGCTGTTACTTTTCCCGTGAGGCGCCGTAAACCTTGCTATAACTTCTGAAACCTTATCAGCCGGTAGCTTTATTACAGTTTCTTCATCAAAAAGCACCGGCTGGATCTCACCGTTAAACACCACTTCCGTATCCTGGGTATTGGTTACTACAGACAACTCAACGTCATCTTGTTTGGGTTTAAAAAAGGCTCTCGCCTCCAAGCCGTACGGCAGTCTGCTCCTGTCAGGATCTTCTTCGCTGGTATAATGAAACTCTGACTCATTAACAAAATAGATCGGAAAACTCCCCGCCTCCCAATCTACTTTGTTCACAACAAAAGACCGACGCCCGTCTCTAAACTGCGCCGATGCCTCGCAAGCCGTGCTTAAAGACTCTTTTTCTACTTCACGCCGCAGACAAACCGACCACCCGTGCGGCAAAAAAAGAGCGCCGACCAACTGCCAAAAAATCAATACAACTAAAACCACCGCCCAAACCAATCTTAATCTCTTTCTTTTCCACCACGGTGCGAACCAAATTGCCACCACGCCAATAAATACCAGCAAAGTTTCTGCGGGTGCCAGAGGCAAACCGTCAAAAACCGTCAACGATGTACCCGGCACAACCACTGCCACAAAAAGGAGTAAAGACAGTATCAGTCTCCAGAAAAACCCGTTTAAATTACTCAAAAATTCTGCCATAAAACTTAGTTAATTATACCCGATATAACCCTATTAATTTAGATACAGGAATTACAACTAATTACTCCGCAAGCATCAAAAAAGCCTCTCTGGTTTGATTGCAGTGATGCAAAGAATCAAAGAGGCAAAAGACTGACGAACCACCCGCGGTCGACAGCACCCCAGTCAACAAAAACGGCAACAACCCAGTCACCAACATTCACGTATAAACATATTATAGAGTTATTTGCAAGAATTCCGGGGACCAATCAATCCACACCATGCCTTGTCAGAGATTAACTATCCCAGCCGGTAATGCTTCTTCATCGCCTGATCTATCTTCCACGTACATTTAAGTCCGGGTTCGAATACTACCCAGTCCCCGGCGCCGAAAGAAACGCTCTCACCATTCTCCGCCGTTACCATAGCCAAGCCCTCCAAGATGTAACAAGTCTCTTTATCTCCATACTCCCACTCAAATTCGCTCGGCTCTTTCTCCCAAGTGGGCCAGTTCTCCACCTCTCTTTTTTCTTCCTCTGTCGGTTTCCTCACTTCCATATCCAGATTATAACAAACCCCAAAAATTCAAACAACACAACACTATTTTTACAAAGCAGAGTCTGCGCACTGCTGCCAGGCGCTATCATGTCAGTCCGATGATAAAGATAAAGGGTCAAAATAAAGTAAAAATAAAGGGTAATAAATAAAGAATAAAGGAATAAAGGAGTCAAGTATGCTCCGTAGAAAACATCTCAATATGTTTGTATACTGTACGCAATATGCAAACATCAA
>CAYMOF010000028.1:0-8509 GCA_964392095.1 uncultured Candidatus Saccharibacteria bacterium
TTATTGCATTGAAACTGCTAGTTAGAGCAGTCTCATATGTTTCTGAACTTGTGCAGTTTTTAAATCTTTTTACATATAATAATGCTTAAATTTAATGTTTTTGGATTGTGGCTTTGAAGATATTCCTGTTAGAGATACTTGATTTAAATTTTCTTTTCAAGTATCATGGTTGACGGTTTTGTACATTGTATTTTCATGTAAGTAAGGCAGAAAGGAGGAGCTAGTTATAATGAAAGCTAACCAGGAAGCTAGCCGGGCAATGTTTGTGGGAATGGGAATATGCGTAGTTATGGCTCCGGCGACTGGAGGGGCGTCTCTTCTGGGGTTGCCGTTGCTTCTGGGAGCTAGGGGTGTGCGAGGAATTATGGATGATGCTTGTGACGATGAGGGTGAAGATAATTCAGAACAGGAGGATTCAGATATGGGCGGTCTGGTGCCTTATCGTGGTCGCGAGTTGGCTTGTCTTGATGATGATTTTCCGCTCATGACTGGGCTGGGTTCGTCTTTTCGGCCGGATGCCCGGACTGTTTTGGCTGGTGTCGAGCCGTCGTTAGCGGCGCGGGTGTTGCGTGATGACAGGGAAGCCGAAACTGTAAGGCGTGCAGTTAGTGATTTGTCGCCGGCACTTTACGAAATGTCGCGGAAGCATCCTCATCCGGAACGTTTGTGTGTTGAGGCTAGGTCCGGAAAGCGCTGGTTTGGTTTGGGGCCTACTTTTGTGAAGGTGAACGTTCATTTTGATGAATAGGTTTATAACCGCCGATGCGAATTATCGCAGAGGCGGTTTTTGTTCGTTTAACTAGAGGCGGGGGAGAAAAACATGATCGTGAGCTTTTTCAGAGAAGCAATGTCTTGAGAAATGTTTAGTCCACCATCTAGAAAAAGGGCTTAGCCACGTCTGTAATAAAAAGAACAGACATAACCCAGTTCATAATAAGTTTTTTGTCGATGGGTAGTCTTATCCAACACAAAACCCAAGCAGCACTTTCCACGGCCGGTCCTGACGCTCATTCTCAGGGCTTCCAGCGGGCTGCTCCGAGGGTTCGGCCTGGGTTGCCCCGCTCCCTCTCGACAGACTCAGGGTGGGGACCAAGCCAACCAGGTCTCACAATCCGCTTATAGGACCGGGCGGGCGGCGCTGCTGGCTTGTTCTTACGCAGGGTTGTGAGCAGGCACGCCGGGACCCGGGTGTTGGTTGACATAATTTTTTTAGTGTAGTAGTAAGGGGCGAGGTGAGTTTCTTGTCTGTTCGTTTGCAAAATGTGTCCAGTTTTCCAAGTGAAGGAGAATGAGATGACGCTTGACTATCGTAACTGGCCGGTGATTGCTCGAGTGGATGATTTTGGGGTGCGGCGATTCTTCATGACGTTGAAGCATCCTTACCTAGTTGAGGGGTGCCGGGTGAGTTCGCAATTTTCGCACTACTTTCATGAGGATGGTCCGCAGGAGTTTTGTTTTCCGCGATCGCGGGTGATTGCGGAGGAGGTGGCGGAGATCATGCAAGGGGGAGGTGAGGTCGCGGAGGTGGATGCGAGAGAGGATGCGACCTACTATTGGAATGATGGGGTAAATCGTCTTGAGATTCCCAAGCTGTGTTTTCACTGGTGGCGATCACCTGGCAGTGACCACATAGGGTTTCCGCCGAGTTTTTTTGTTCGCATTCCTCCAGAACTGGAGTGTCAGCTTCAGTGCGTGGATCTCGAGAGGGCGGCGGGCAGGGTTGTCATGCTCGACGGCGTGGAGATGGTTGTCGTGGGTGGCGATTCTTCCGAACAGTGTGTGTGGGTGGCTCGGGCTGACCACATCGACTTAGACAATTAGATGCCATCGTCTGAACCCCTTTGTCTTTAGTGATAAAGACAAGTGCGATAAGGGTTCTTTTTTGTTATGATTTATTGACGTTTGTTTGGACTTTTTCTTTTATGATAAAAGTCAGCAGTCTCACAAAAAAATTTGATGATATAGTGGCGGTGAATGACATTTCTTTTGATGTTAAGGAAGGAGAAGTTTTTGCTTTTCTGGGTCCGAATGGAGCGGGTAAGTCCACGACCATAAAAACGCTGACGACCTTGTTGCCGCCTACTTCCGGCACCATGACAATTAACGGTTATGATCCGGGGCAGGACGCGGATGAGGCGCGGCGGCCTTTTGGAATAATTTTTCAAGATCCCAGCTTAGATGATGAATTGACGGCTTGGGAGAACATAGAATTTCATGGGGTTTTGTATGGGGTTGGTAAAAAAACAAGGAGAGCAAGAATTGATCAGTTGTTGAAATTTGTTGAGTTGTGGGAGCGTAAGGATGATTTGGTTAAAGAGTTTTCTGGAGGGATGAAAAGGAGATTAGAGATCGCTAGAGGTTTGTTGCACCATCCGAAGATTATTTTTTTGGACGAGCCAACACTGGGACTTGATCCGCAAACGAGAAATCATATGTGGAGTTATATAAAAGGCTTAAATGAAAAAGAAGGCACAACAGTGTTTTTCACGACTCATTATATGGAGGAAGCTGATCGGCTGGCTGATCGGATTGCGGTGATTGATCATGGGAAAATTGTGGCGCGGGGTACGCCCGACAAGATGAAGCAACAGACCGGGTCTAAAGACTTAGAAGAGGCTTTTATAAGCTTGACGGGGAGGGCTATCAGGTCGGAAGAAGTAAGTGCGACGGATCGAATGAGGGCTAGGCGAAGGGCGTGGAAGAGATAAGGGTTAAGAATATGAGACTGGAAGTCATTTATATTTTGTGGTTGAGGCAGATAAAAAGGTATCTGCGCTCGAAAGCGAGGATTGCCGGTTCTTTGGGGCAGCCATTACTTTTCTTGATTGCTCTGGGGTTTGGGTTTGGTCATATTTATGAGCAAACTGGCGAAGGTGATTATATTCAGCTTTTGGCACCGGGCGTGATTGCTATGAGTATTTTGTTTACGGCTATGTTTAATGGGATTGAGATAATTTGGGACAGACAGTTTGGTTTTTTGAAAGAAACATTGGTGGCGCCGGTGTCACGTTTGGATATTATGATCGGCCGGACCTTGGGAGGGGCTACGGTAGCGGTGTTGCAGGGGGTTATTGTTTTAGCGATGATCTTAATAGTTGGTTTTCGTTTTACGAACGTATCTTTGTTGCCTTTAGTTTTTGTGTTTATGATTTTGATTGGTGTGTTTTTTACGGCTTTAGGCACGGCTATTGCGTCTAAATTGCAAGACACGCATGGTTTTCAATTGATTATGAATTTTTTAATAATGCCAACGTTTTTCTTGTCGGGGGCGCTTTTTCCGCTTGAGGGGTTGCCGAAGGCCTTGTCTATTATTACTAAGATAAACCCTTTGGCTTATGGAGTTGATGGTTTGCGAGGAGTTCTTATTGGACAATCTTATTTGGGGATGGGCGTTGATTTTTTTGTTTTAGCGGTAGCGACCGGACTTGTTTTGTTGGGAGGGAGTTATCTGTTTACAAAGATAGAGGCTTAGTTTGGCTATGCGGATTATTGTTGCAGTGAAGACGCGAGCTAAAGAAGCTAAAGTTGTAAAAATCGATGATGGTCATTATCGGGTTTGGGTGACGGCGTCGCCGGAGAAGGGAAAAGCAAATGTCGCAATGGTAAAATTATTGGCTGATTATTTAGGCGTTGCTTCGAGCAATATTCGTATTGTTATGGGCAAAACCAGCAAGGAGAAATTGGTGGATATTATTTAAGAGTCTATATATTTATAGGTGTGGAGGGAGCGCAAAGCAGGGAAGGGCTTGGGTTTAGAAAGTGATAATATTTAGTTTTTAAATCATTCATTTCCCAGCGGGTGATTTTGGTTAAGAGGCGGGAGGCGATTTAGGTGGGGTAGGCGCAGAAGAGGTTGGTTTTTCTAGATTAACACGTTTTGGTTTATTGAAGAGGAGAATGTAGATAATAGGCAGAAGGCCGGCGGTGTTGAATATGAGAATAAATATAAACCAGCCTAGATGGTTGTTGCGGGCTGATTTCCAAAGGGCGACGGCCTTCCAGACTGCGGACCAAATAGCTAGTAATGTTAAAAGTGTTATAAATGGATAATTCATGCTACTAGACTATATTTTTTTAGTATTTAGGACAATGTTTAGAGTAAATAAAAAACCGAGGACTGGTTGAGTCGAATTTTTGGGGTCTTTTGTAGAAGAGGAAAGTTCATTTCTGTACCAACAGGGTTGTATTATCCATAAGTCAGGTATTGACATTTTGCGAATATAGTTTTATATTTATAAGGCTGTACTTTGGAAAAAGTTTCTACTCTCAAGGGAGGGGATAGTGATGAAAAGTTACGCGGCCGCTCTTTTTTTGTTGGTGTTTTCACCTGCTTTTGTGTTGGGCCAGGAAATGGTTCAGGGAGGAGTGAGCCAGGTTCAGGTCAATAGAAAGGGGGTGAAAGAGAAACTTGAAAAGTTTGAAGGGGTGGTCGATCGGCTGGGCAGGAAAGTTGAGGCTGTGGTGAACGAAAGCGGCGGCTATCTTTGTGAGGAGCAGGCTCTTAAGGAATTCTTTGACAGGTATAGAGCCCAGGGATGGACTTTTACCGAGGGAGCTTCGCTCACTCCTTACAGTTTCAAGGATTCTTATTCGGCGAGGGAGATTTGGCGGTTGACGCTGTCAACTGATCCGCATGTTTTTATTCACTTTGAGAAGTTCAACGATGTGCGGAGGATCTTCTGGATTAGACAAGGGGGTGCCGACAGCCTGGTTTTGGATGGTCCTATTGACGAATCGAAGTTGGTGCGACTGCCAACACCGCCTAGGGTTCGTTCGAATACATTTATTTATCGGGTTCCGGTACCGATCACTCCTTACCCGTATTATCGGTATCCCTGGTATGGTCGATATCGTTATTGATCGTATGGATATTGGTATTGGTGCGGGAGTAATTTGAGAGTTGAGTGCGTCTGGCAGACTTTGCTGGGCGCTTTTTTGCTTAAATAAGGTATAAATTAAATTTGACACGACGTCTATTGTGTAATATAATGGTATGCTCGGTTTTTTGAAGCCGGGTTTGTACGTTTCAAGTTTCCCTTTCAGATCTTTCAGGGAGTTGCGCTATGTGTTTTGTCATGAATGTTGAGATTGACGGTGAGATGGTTCGGGTGGAATTTCACATGTATCCGCATGCGGAGGAGCTGGCGGCGATAGCGGCTTGGATTAAGTGTGGCACTAAGGAGCATTTAAATAGGTATTGTGCAAATGGTAGTTTGTCTTTGGGGACTGGGGGTGGACCTTTTGACGAACATTCTAACAATGGCAATTCGAACCGTTGCAGGGAAGAATGTTGTTTGACTCTAGTGGCGAAGACGCTGGAAATCTTCAATGATCCGACTTGGCGTTTTTTGATAGCCCACTGTCATTACGCGGAGACGGGGCGACTGCTAGATCCTCGTAAGAGGTTGCCGCCTGAATCGAACCAC
Organism: uncultured Candidatus Saccharibacteria bacterium; assembly: GCA_964392095.1. GTDB lineage: Bacteria > Patescibacteriota > Andersenbacteria > UBA10190 > UBA10190 > CAYMOF01. Next base: position 5,427 of record CAYMOF010000028.1, read on the forward strand.
CCGTTCGATTTCTATCGTATGGTTAATTTGCGATGGCAGGCCTTGCGCGAGAAGGTGGCTGGTGAAGGCAAAGATGAGCCGAGTCAGGAGGAGATGGAAGAGGTGGCGCGTCAGGGCATCTGGGACGCTTTGACTATTGTGTGTGACCAGGAGATTTTTCAGCTAGCCATGGCGGCCTTGAGGGATGAGAACAGGGTTCAAGCGGAAGAGATTCAGGGTCCTCGCGGAATGGATCTTAAGCTTGTTGCTGTTCGGTTGAATGATAAGGATGGCCAGGCTGGGTCGAAGATTGTGAAGGCGGCCATAGCTTGGTGTCAGGCCGATGTCATTATCTGGCAGAACCCCGGTGGCGATGTGCATATTGCTACCAATCAAAGAACGGGGTTCCGGATTGGCAAAACCGAAGGAACAAGCCCGTGCGATCTTGATGACCTGGCGTGTTGCTTAAGGGTAGAGGAGCAGAGAATTAGGGGGGATGAAGATCCTGAAGGAAACTGGGCGACTTTGCGCCAGGAAGGGAGCGCCTATGAAGGTGATCCCTGGTATTATGACAGACTGCATGGCGGTCTGCATAATGGGACTAGGAGTTATCCCGATGTTCCTCTGACGGTGATAGACTTTGAGGTGATAACCAAGATTGTCAGAATGGCTATTATGGATCATGGTTTTGAGAAGAGCCGTGCCCGTAAGTGCCGGAAAGACCAATGTGAGGGTTCAAGTTGTCCCCGATATAAGTATGGTCTGGAGTGTTGCCGTGAGGTAAGGGCCAGAATTCACCGGGCAAGGAACGAGGGACTGGGTAAGTAGTTCTTAGTGAAAAGGGATTCATGCGCCCTGCTGTCTAATTTATAGGCGGCAGGGCCTTTTTCTTTTTATGTTGAGGAAATGGGTTATGATGAGAGGGATGCCCAGTAACAATAATTCACAGCCGATGTTTTTCTATACTTATGTATTACAAAGTGGTAAGGACAATGAGTGTTATGTTGGTTACACCCAGAATTTGCGGAAAAGATTAGAAGAATATCGGCGTTCGAGAAGTTTTGCTACACAATATAGACTGCCACTGGATTTGATTTACTATGAAGCTTGTCTAGACATGGCTGATGCCGAACAGCGAGAGAAGTATCTAAAAACAACTGTGGGCAGAAGGTGTTTGGCTAAGAGGTTAAGATGTTTTAACCATGATACTGTTTGGCTTCAGGCGAATTAGTTGTTACTGGGTATGTTGAATTTGAGGCGAGAATTGAGCGAGGCTATAAGAGGGGGAATCAAAGCGGCGGTTGAGGCGGAAGAGTTACCGTTTGTTCAGGACGTTGATGAATTAGAGATCGTGGTTGAGTGGCCGGAGGAAAAGATGGTTAAGAAAAATAAGGAAGGCGAGAGCGAGGTGGGGGACTTGGCTTCACCAGTAGCTATGTCTTTGGCTAAGCGGTTAAGGAGAAAACCAATGGAGATAGTTGAGGCAATAGCTTCGAATATGCCTAAGAAGGAATACATGGGACGAATTACGGCGACGGCGCCGGGTTATTTGAACGTGCGGCTGAACCCGGGGTGGATGACGGCGCGGCTGGATAATGTGGTTGGCCATGATGCGTGTACTGATGTTGATAGGGGCAAGGGGCAGGAAGTTAATCTAGAGTTTATATCGGCTAATCCCACGGGACCGCTGACAATTGGTAACTGTCGGTCGGCTTTTAGTGTGGATACTTTGGGGAAGGTTCTGTCTTGCGCGGGTTATAACGTGACGAGGGAGTATTATTTCAATGATGCAGGGGGCCAGGTGAGAAAATTGGGGGAATCGGTGTTGAGGCGGTCTTTGCAGGCGGCTGGTGAAAGAGTCGAGTTTCCGGAGGAGTTATATCAGGGGGAGTATGTGAAGGCCTTGAGTGTAAAGATTGCGGAGTGGTGGCAGGAGAACGAAGGCAGAGGTTTTTCTTTGGAAGACTTGAATAACGAAGAAGTTTTATCTCAGGTTAGCGAGCAAGCCGTAAAGGAAGTTTTTTTCCAGATTAAGAGGACGATAAAAAAAGGCCTAGGAATAGAATTTGACGTGTGGACGTCGGAAAAGAAGATAAAAGAGGAAGGTCTTGTTAAAGAGGCGATGAAGATTTTGGAAGAGAAGGGGGCGGTTTATGAGAAAGACGGGACTAAGTGGTTTAAGACGAGTGATTATGGGGATGATAAAGATCGGGTTTTAGTTAAAGCTAATGGTGATTATGCCTATGTGGCGCCGGATATTGGCTATCATCACAGTAAGTATAAGCGAGGGTTTGATTATATTTTCACGGTGGTGGGGGCTGATCACCAGGGTCATTTGCCCAAGATTAAATTGGCGATGGAGCTTTTGGGTCATGATACGGGCAAGCTGCATCAGGTGGTCACGCAGTGGCTGCGGCTGGTCAAAGGCGGCAAGACGTATAAGCCGTCGAAACGGCGAGGAGAAGTTTACGGGCCTAAAGATTTGATTAATGAGGTGGGTTATGACGCGGTGCGGTTTTTCTTTGTGATGCATCGGATGAACACGCATATGGACTTTGATCTAGATTTAGCTAAAGAGAAAAGCGAGCGTAATCCGGTATATTATGTTCAATACGCTCATGTGAGACTGCAGTCAATATTGAGAAGAGCAAAGCAAGGCGGGGTGATAGAGGGAACGGGTGAGAAATTCGAGATGAGTGATAGTCCAAAGTTAACTCATACTATGGAGATGGCTTTAATGAAACAGTTGTACAGATTTCCGGAGATAATAGACGAAGTTGCTAGTGATTTTGAAGTGCACCGGCTGGCCTATTACGCTTATGATTTGGCTAAGGCGGTGCATGTTTTTTATAGGCATGTGCCGGTGCTGGTGTCCGATGATGAGGCGCTGGTTAAAAACAGGCTTCAGTTGGTGCTGGCGGCGAGGGATGTTTTGGCGAAAACGTTGGATTTGCTGGGAATCAGCAAGCCGGATGTGATGTGATAGTTAGAAGTAAAAGTAAAGGAGTAAAGTAAAGGGATTAGTAAAGTAAAGGTAATGGGGTCAGCCATGCTCCGTAGAAAACATCTCAATATGTTTGTATACTGTACGCAATATGCAAACA
>CAYMOF010000029.1:0-8118 GCA_964392095.1 uncultured Candidatus Saccharibacteria bacterium
GTATTAGGGGGTGGTGAGGTGGGGGGTTGGGGAGGGGCAGACGTGTGTGACTTCTGGTGATCAGCTGTTGAAGAGTACAGCGGGCCAGGGTGAAAAATAACGTTAGTTTATTATTATTTTCCATGGCTTCAATGTTTTCAAAAGTGACAGTTGCTGTGTCTCCTGGTCTTAGGCTCGCTTCTTCTAAGACATCAATAAGAAGTTCGCGGTGTCGGTCGTTGACAATGATGTAGCTGGTGGTGGGGGTGGATAGACTGTTCGTTGTGCCCATTTTACATCTCCTTGGAAAGGTACAAACCGGAAGCGAACTAAAATAGCTAAGTCAACTTTGTGTTAATCTATTATCTTTTGTGTATAAATGTCAAAAAAATATGACAATAAAAAATAAGAGGCAGTGCTTAGACTGCCTCGATGGTTTTGGCTAGCTTTTGTGCCTATGAGGAGGATGGATTGGCAGGGTCACGGCGGATGGCATCGAAGACTTCCTGGCGGTGGACGGGGACTTCTTTGGGAGCCTCAACGCCGAGGCGCACCTTATCTCCGCGGATCTCCACCACGACGATCGTGATGTCGTCGTTGATGACGATGCTCTCATTCTTTTTTCGTGATAGGACTAGCATACCGTCTCCTCCGTTAGCGGATGGGGGGTGGGGGCGTGGTTTTTGGGGATTTTCTGACTCGGGGTTGGCAGAGGGGCCTTGGTGGATTTCCCCGCGCATGATGGGAATTTCAGACGGTGCCAGGAAACCTAGCCTCACCCTTCTTTTTAATACTTTGACTACTTTTACATGGATATCTTTCCTAATGACGATGAATTCTCCTTCTCTGCGATTAAGAACGAGCATGGTTGGCCTCCTGTTGCCAAAAGAAATGGAAAAGAACAGTTTAGCATTTTATGTTTATAATAATTTTGAAATAAGCGCAATAGCTTTGTGGATTTTTTCAGTCGGCATGTTTGTGGTTTATGGATTTGTCCTATAATTAATGAAGAGAAGAAGGTATGTTTATAGTATGAAAGGCGTAGATAGAAAGGGTGGGATGGGAAGAGGCAGAGGGGGGCCTGGTAGAGGATTGGGCTATGGTCCGGGCAGGCGATCGGCGATGCTTAGAGCTGTGGCGGCGCAGAAAAACGAGATAACGGAGCATTATATATATGACCAGGTGGCTCAGGGGATGAAGCCGGGGCCTGACAAGGAGGTTGTGGGCCGATTGGCTAGACAAGAAAGAGAGCACTATGATTTATTGAAGGCCATAACCGGTAAGAATATAAAGCCGGCGAGGTGGAAGGTGTGGTTGTATTCTTGGGTTACCAGGTTATTGGGGCTGAGTTTCGGTTTGCAGTTAATGGAAAAGGGGGAGGAGCTGGCACAGGAAACTTACGATGATTTAAGCAAAGATTATCCGCAGGCGGCGGAAATCATGAGAGATGAACAGGAGCATGAAGAAAAGCTTTTAGGGTTGATAAATGAGAAATTATTATCTTACGTGGGGTCAATCGTGCTGGGTTTGAATGACGCTTTAATTGAGCTTACAGGGGCGTTGGCTGGTTTAACTTTGGCTTTGCGCGACACCAGTTTGATAGCGATGGTGGGATTTATTACCGGATTCGCGGCGTCCCTTTCTATGGGAGCGTCGGAATATTTGTCAACTAAGGAGGAGGAAGGAGAGAACGCGTGGCAATCAGGGGTTATTACAGGAATAACTTATTTGATGACGGTGATTATACTGATTGCGCCTTATTTTGTGTTTGAAAATGCGTTTGCGGCTTTGGGGACGGCTTTGATTCTATCAATTGTCATTATACTGGCTTTTACTTTTTATACTTCAGTGGCTAAGAACATAGCTTTTAAAAAGCGTTTTGCTACCATGGCGTTTATTAGTCTGGGGGTAGCGGTGATTAATTTCGGAGTGGGTATATTAGTGAAGAGATTTTTGGGAGTAGAGCTGTGAGATAAACTTAAAAGTCAAAAGGCAGAAGCCAAAACTTTTTCCTGTTGGGGGATAATTTGCGTGCTTGACAAGCTGGAGCGTGAGGTTTATAGTGTGGGGTTATTTTGGTTAATAGTTTTATGATTGCAGAATTATTATTACGGCGAAGAGGGGGCGTGGGAGGTCGTAAATTATGGATAATTATAGTGTTCGCGGTAATTATATTAGGAGCGGCCGGGGGCGTTTATTTTTATATAAACAGAGAGCGCCCCGAAGAGCAAAAGCAGGAGGTTTTGACAAAGGTTTCTGTGCAAAGCCTGAACGAGTTAGCGCAAGAAGGGGAAATTGTTGAGTTAGGAACAATAGAGCCTTTAAAAAGCGCTCCGTTGGTGGCTAGGGCAGGGGGAAGGGTTACTGAAATAAAGGCTGATTTAGGAGAAACTGTGAGAGTTGGCGAGGTGGTGGCGGAGATTGATGGTCGGGGCGTGGCTAGTGTGGCCAGGGCGCAAGTGACATCAGCGCAGGCGGCTCTTGTCGCTTTTGATGGTATTAAAGAGGAAGCCTTGGAGTCGGCCGATTTAGCGGTTGAGATGGCTAAGATAAACATGGATGCGGCAGAACAGGGTAGAAATCTGTTCCTGTCTCAAGCTAATAAAAGCAGGGAGCAAGCTGATTTAGCGGTGCGGCAGGCGGAATTGAATTTTGAAGATCAGATTGAGAGTGAGGACAGAAGGGACGAATTAGTGAGAGCGGCAGATTTGGCTTTAAAGTCAGCGGAACTTGTCCAGGATCAGGCTACGATTGCCAGGCAATTAGCTAGTCAACAGACGGAAGATGCTTTGTGTCAGGCCGAGACGGGTTTAAAGACAGCTAGGCAGGCAAAAGAAAGAACCAGAGCAGAGCTTGAGTCACAGAGAGTGGGGTTACTCTCACAGCTTAATTTGGCAATTGAGCAGGTTGAGTTACAGCAAGTGAGAAGCACTGTAGCTGGGCAGATAGGCAAATTAGATGTGAAGACAGGAGATTTTGTCGTGCCTGGGCAGGTGGTGGGGGAGGTTACGGCTTTTGAAGGGGCAAGAGTGACCATATCTGTTTCGGAAGGGGTAAGGCTTAAGTTGTCATCTGGGCAAGAGCTGGAGATGAAGGTTGGTAATGAGACTGTGTACGGAAGAATTTCCGGATTGGCAGATGCGTCCAGTACAGATGTTCCTCTGTGGCAGGTTAATATTGTGATAACGGAAACAGATGAGCCGATACATCCGGGACAGCTGGCGAGTGTTAGGTTGCCGGTTGGTCCGACGGCATCAGATAAATTATTTATTCCGTTGGATGTAATAACGGTGCGGCAGGAAGGCGCAGTGTTGTTTACGGTTAATAGTGAGGGTGTTGTTGAGGAAAAGGTGGTTGAGGTAAAAGGATTTGCTGGTGATTTCGTGGAAGGGCAGGTTGATTTAGATAAGGAGGCTTTGGTGGTGGTGGATGGCAACAGAACATTAAGAGCCGGTCAGAGAGTAGAGATATCTTCGTAGTTAATTTTGGCGTGTTTCAGGAAGCTGAAAAAGAGCAGAAAGGAGAGAATAGGTCTAGATGCGGTGGTGTTTTTGGCTATTTTATTAAAAATTACCGGGTAACATTTTTGCTTATATTCGGTCTGATCTTGTTGGGGATGGGGGCGGTCTTAACTTTGCCCAGAGAATCTACTCCGGAGGTAGAAATACCTTTCGCGGCCGTGGTGGCTCCTTGGCCGGGAGCCTCGTCCCGAGATGTGGAGAAGCTGGTAACTAAACCGATTGAAGATGAGTTGGTTAATTTAGAAGGTGTAAAAGAGATAACTTCGTCATCGGGGCTGGGGTTGTCGACTGTGTCGGTAGAGTTTTATGCGGAAGAGGATTTAGATGAAGCGATTCGCCGTTTGCGCGAGAGCGTGGATAATGTAACCGGATTGCCGGAGCAGGCAGAAGATGTGCAAGTGGTGGAAGTTAACTTTTCCGATCAGCCGATTGTTACCGTGAGCTTGGGGGGCATAAAGGACGAAAGATTACTTTCTTTGTACGCCGATGATCTGGCTGATGTATTAGAAGACATTCAGGGGATATCCGGTGTGGATGTGGTAGGGATCAGGAATGAAGAGATAAAAGTAGTGGTTAGTCCTGCTCGCTTGGCTGAGTTGGGTCTTTCCATGGGGCAGGTTATAAGCGAGATAAGCTCTGCTAACCTAAATGCTCCTTTTGGGCAGTTAGAAACGGAAGAATTTAACTACGATTTGCGTTTGCTGGGAGGGTTTGAGGATATTGGCGATGTGGCGAGTACTCCGGTGACGTTACGGGACGGCAGAGTGGTGCTGTTGAGCGACTTGGCTGAAGTTAAGATGGTTTTGTCGGATGTGGATAGTATTTCGAGGGTGAATTTGGATAAGGAGCAAGAAAGTGCTCCGGCTGTCACCATGCTGGTTAGAAAAAAAACGGGCGGAAATATTGTGAAAATAGTTGACAGTGTAAGGAAAGAGATAAAAAGTGCGGAAGACAACTGGTTGCCGGCAGAAGTGGAGGTAGCTTATTTCATAGACAACGCGGAATTTGTGCGAGAGTCTTTGCGCAATGTGGCGACCAGCGGGGCGCAGACATTGGTTATAGTTTTTGCTTTATTGTGGCTGTTTTTAGGGTGGAGAGCAGCGGTAATTACGGCCTTGTCAGTGCCGCTGACGTTTTTCATGTCTTTTATTATTTTTGATTTAACTGGCAACACGTTAAATGATATTTCGTTATTTTCTTTGATATTGTCGCTGGGTCTTTTGGTTGACAACACGATTGTTATTGTGGAGGGGGTGTTTGCGGAAAGAAAAGAAGGGAAAATAAAAGCCTGGCAGGCCAAGAGGGTGGTGGATCGCTTTAAAAAACCGTTAGTGGGAGGAACTTTAACTACGGTGGCGGCCTTTTTCCCGATGCTTTTGGTGACGGGAATAATAGGAGAGTTTTTGCAGGTGATTCCTACGGTGGTGACCGGTACATTGTTGAGTTCTTTGGTGGTGGCACTGGCTTTTATTCCAGCTATGGCGGTTTGGTTTATTGGTCATTATCGAGGCGGGGAAGTACAGAAAGAGCGTATTTTTGATGGGTATTTTAATGTTTTAAAGCGTCGCTACTGTTTATTTATCGATTGGTTTTTAAGGCATCGGGGTTGGCAGAACGTGTTTATTAGTTTGCTGGTCGTGTTGATGATAATGGGACTTAGCTTGCCTTTTACGCCGTTTTTAAGGACGGGTCTTTTCCCGGCTACCGATATTGATTTTCTGATAATTAATATCGAGTTGCCGCCGGGCAGTCGTTTGGAGCAAACGGATCAGGTGGCTGAAAAAATTGAAAATATTGTTAGAGGTTTGCCGGAGACGGAAAGTTATTCGGTGAGTGTGGGCAGGGCGAGTACGTTTAGTATTAGCGCTGGAGGAGGCAGTAGTAATGCAGAGTCTTTGGCGTCCTTTTATGTGAATTTACATGAAGACAGAGAGAGAAGCTCATTGGAAATATCAGGTGGATTAAGAGAGATTTTTAAAGAGATAACAGAGGCAAAAGTGGTGATAGAGGAGGTGAGCGCCGGGCCGCCTACGGTGCCGCCGGTGGAATTGCGGGTAGTGGGAGATAATTTGGATGAGCTTGATAGGGTTTCTAAAAATATTATTGATGAGTTGGAGGATATTCCTGGAGCTATTAATATTGACAGAAATTTGCGGTACAGTTCGGGCGAGTTTAATTTTGTATTTGATCGGGAGGTGTTGGCTAAAAAGGGATTGTCGGCGGCGGGCGTGGCTCAATTTTTGCGGGTGGCGGTGTTTGGAGCAGAGGCGACGACTTTCTTGAATGAGCAGGGAGAGGAGATATCAGTCAGTATAGAGTCAGAGCCAGAAGTAGCGAATTCGGTGGATGATATTTTGAAGATGCCGATATTAAACAGCGTTGGAGAGCGAGTAACGTTGGGCCAGGTGGCGAAAGTCGATTTAAAGACCTCTGTTGACGCGATTAGACATGAGGATGGGGAGAGAGCAATAGCGGTGACGGCTGATGCGGTTTCGGGAGTGACACCTAATGAAATAACGCAGGAAATAATGAAAAGAGTGGAGGATAAAAATATATCCGAGGGAGTGAAGATTGAGTTTGGGGGAGAACAGCAAGAGACGCTGGAGACGTTTGCTCAACTTTATCGATCGATGGTGATCGCAGTGATTTTGATATTAATAATTTTAGTGGTGGAGTTTAATTCTTATCGCCAGCCGCTAATTATCTTTCTGGCCATACCGCTGGCTTTGATTGGGGTATTGTTTGGATTGTTGATTTTTAGAGGACAGCTTAATTTCTCGGCCTTTATTGGGCTGGTTAGCTTAACGGGGATTGTGGTGAATAACGCGATTATTTTAGTGGACAGGATGAACGCTGACCGCCGGGAAGGCAAATCCACTCTGGAGGCGGTGCGAGAAGCGGCTGAGTCCCGTCTGCGGCCGATAATTTTGACAACGGTGACAACGGCGGCTGGGGTAGCTCCCTTGATCTGGGTGGATGAGTTCTTTAGGGATATGGCAGTGACTCTGATAACGGGCTTGTTGTTCTCGTCGATATTGACTCTGGTGCTGATCCCGGTGCTGTATTATAGGCAGCAGAGGAAATTGGAAATTAGAATAAAGAATTAAGCCTCACCATTTTCACCTACGAAGTGGAAATGGTTGACTTGTATAATTTTAAAAAAGAAAAAGCCGATAGAGTCGAAGTGATGCTATCGGCTGAGGAGATGATGTGTTGATCCGGAGGTCAATTAGATGGTGAGGAGTTTGGACTCGTAGAGGTTAAAGTGGCTGACGGTCATTGAAGGCATCCACTTGTAGACGGCGATGGAGCAGTTGGGAGGATCCGGGTTTGCCCGGTCGGGATCGAGAAAAACGTAAGTGCTGGAGCCGTGACCGCCGACGAGGATGCGGATGTGTTTGTTGGCTTCAGCTTTGGCGGTGGCGATGAGTTGCATGGCGGTGAGGAGTTGCTGGCGGAAGGCGAGAGTACCGTTCCAATACGGGTGCGTAATTTAAATAAAATCAGGCAACTTTTTTTCTTTTTTCATACTCATTTCCAGCGGCATTTTACCGTTTAAGTGTTTAAATGGATGGCCGCAATCCGTAAACGGTTTTGTTCTTCTGTGTATCATCCAGGCATTGAGCCACCGCTCGGCTGACTGAAACGATTGAAAGCCCTTGGTGCTTTTCAATCTGGCTTGTAAGTGTGAGTTGTAGGCTTCAATGATGTGTTGGTATTGGGACATTTGTTCATCCGGTAGTTAAACGCAAACAGCTCGTGTTGCCGGTGCATAATGTCCACTAAAATCTGCTGGAGCCGCAGGTCGTGGTGACCCCACCAGCGGAACAGGTTTTGTAACATCCGCTGTCGTTGGGCGGGATGTAAGTCTTGTTTGAAGATTGGTTGCAGGTGGTTAAAAAACTTCCGGTACCTGTCGTCCTTCCGAATGTTCAGCAGCGTTCTAATGTTTTCCAGGTAGTGAGTGTGGCACAGCTGTAGCTTCACGGTCGGGTAAAAGTCCTTTAATCCTGGCCTTAGAGCGTCAATATCATTACATATTACAATTTGCAGCGGATACTTAATGGTACGTAGCAACTTAAAGAAACGGGTGTAGGCCACCGTGTTTTCACTGGGAGCTAAGATACCTACTGGAATATCGTGCGTTAAAAAATCAATCCCGTAGATGAACGGTATTTTCTTGTCGTACCCTCTAACTTTCACATACTTGCCGTCAACGTTAAGCCGTCCGCACCAGCGGTTGCACCAGTTGGCCGACAGCCAGCTGTTTTCGGGCAGTTGGTTCATTTCTTTTTCTACCTGCCGGTACACCTGACCGACTGACAGGTTGTACTGGTTGGCTAGTTTCCGATGCGGCACACCGTCTATGTGCGGTATCCAGAGTTTCGGTTTCTTCTTCCGATGGTTAATGGAAAAGGAGTGCTTCTGCTTCTTGCAGTAATACCTTTTTCTACCGTTACGACTACCTCGTTTAATCGTCTTGTTGCTACCGCATACCGGACAGCAGGGATTGGCCTTTTTTTCTCTTCATATCTCAATGAACTAGTTAATTGTTAGATTTTCAGCTTAACAAACAAAAGCAGGTGCCTTAGTAAGCACCCGAAATGGAACGGTGTCG
>CAYMOF010000030.1:0-7798 GCA_964392095.1 uncultured Candidatus Saccharibacteria bacterium
CCCACCCCCTCCCCAAAAAGACGGGGGAATAGACTTAGCCTCCCGGCAGTTAACAGTCGACACTAATCAACGAATTGCCTCTTTTTCTGCTCAAGGAATTGCCAAATAACACCAAATGTCCGTATAGTTCTGACTAGCGGACATTTTTTATGCCTGAACCATACTCACAACTTGCCCAATGGTATGACCTGTTATATAGCCAGGATTTTTACCGTGGCTACAGCGCTTTCATTAAACGAATATCCCAGCAATATGGAATAACGAGCATGCGCATTTTAGACATAGCCTGCGGCACTGGCAGACTGTTATCAGAGTTAATCTCAAACGTTACTTTTGCCGCCGGGCTAGACAGTTCATCAGCTATGCTAGCCAAAGCAAAGGAACGCTTACCCGACGCCAAATTCTATCACCAGGATATGCAATCATTGGAAGTTGACGAAAAATATAATCTTATAACCAGCACCTTTGACTCCATTAATTACATATTAGATATTAAATACGTTGCAGGGATTTTTCGCCGCGTCAGCAAGGTTCTAACTGACGACGGGATTTTCATTTTTGATTTCAACACAATCCACAAGAAAGCAAGCGGCAGAGTTAATAAAGAAGGCATAACTTATTATGACCGCATCTCTGGGCCTTTCTGGGAGGTAGAAATCCAGACACCTAACGGTCAAGAGCATCATCGTGAAAGGCTATACACACTTCAAGAAATCAAAACGGCTTTAGAAGAAAATAGCATGCGCATAAAAAAGATATATTCCGACTTCAACACAGAGGTTCAAGGAGAAAACAGTCACCCAAGACTGATCATCGTAGCCCAAAAAAGGACATAGAAAACATGGCCAACTGTGATATCTAGAACCACCTAGGAGTCTACACTTCCTGGTCTTTCCCTGACGAGAAAAGAAAAACCTTGCGTCGTGTTTAGTAATCCCTAGCCACAGTAGTAGCCCTCATCTCCCTCTTGATATACTATAAAACCATGCTCCCATGGCTCCAACGTCCCAACAACAATCACCGCGATTCATTATTCAACCTGCCCCTTTATCCGCCCGCACCCAAAAAAACGGGGGAGTAGACTTAGCCTCCCAGCAACTCACCGCTGAAGTAAACCAAATATTAACGTCCTTCTCTGTCGTTAAAGCTCGCCGTCAGTTATCTGAAACCAGCGAGGAAGAGTGGCAGAACAGGGGAGAGAAACGCGCCCTCGCCCTTTTCCACGCCGCCGGCGAGCAGAGAAGTTATCCCGGGTCTTCTTAAAGCGTTTAACCAGCCAAAATCCCCGCCACCTTCTCCGTCACCCCCTCCGCCACGGCGAAGTGAAGGCGGATGTAGCCGGTGTCCTTGGTTGAGTCAGAATACAGGATATTAGCTGGCGTGGTCACAATCTTTTTCTTTATCAGCTCCTCCACCGCCGCCATATCGCTCTTCCCGTTATGTTTCAACATCATGTAATATGTCGCCGGCACCGGTAGGGGAGTAAAGCCGTACTCCCTGAATGCTTTTTCTAAAACCTTCTTGTTATTCAGGAGCTTCTCCCGCAAATCAAGAATAAAGGGGTCAAGTACAATTATTGAGAAAAAAGAGAGAAAAGGGGCCAAAAAGGAAAAAGAGGTTCCATAATTCCATAATTGTACTTGACCCCTTTATTCTATACAATGTTCATTCATTCAAAGCTGATGCAGTGGTTGACCACCTCGGTTGGCCGTTAGCTCAATAAACAGGGGTAGGATATGTTTACTAAACGATCCTACCCCTTATTTTTTTCTGATATTTTTTGCTAAACTAAAGCTATATGAGAAAAGTTATATTAGCTTCCCACGGGTTTCAAAAAAATAGAAATTTAAACAAACACATTCTTGGATTGCTTCCAAAATCAGCCAAAGAACTATCTGCTGTTATCATTACTACTGCCTCTGTTGGGTGGAAAGAAAAAAACAAGCACGCGGTTTTAGCGAAGCAGGTACTTGAAGATATGGGATTTAAAAAGGTTGTTTTTTTGGATGTGGAATTTGAAAATCAAAACGAATTAAAAAAATACGACGTCATCTATATTAGTGGTGGTAATCCCTTCTATCTTTTATATCATCTTAAAAAAAGCGGAGCTGATGCCACAATCAGTCAACTAGCTAGTAAGGGTGTAGTAGTAATTGGTATAAGTGGCGGTGGCGTTGTGCTTGGGCCAGACATTACAATTGTTGATTACTTTGATAAAAAATTAAACATTGTTAATCTTGAAGATTTAACGGCCCTAGATATAACTAATACTGTTATGTATCCACATTATAAAAAGGAAGTCGAAGACGAATTAAAAAAATTTGAATCCCAATATGGGCATAGAGTAAAGCGCCTTCGTGATGATCAGACAATTGTAATCTTTAATGAAGAATTAAGAGAATAGTCGCATAATGGGATCATCTTTTCGGGGTTCAAAAAATACAACACGTCCCAATAAATACAATAAATTTATTTCTGACAGAGTGAGAAAGCGGCGGGGTGTTTCTTGAACAATCGAGGAACAGCATGAAAAAGCGTGATGATTAGACAACGGTTATTTTGGCTATGGATTATTGGGAATGAAGGTAGTGTGTTTGAAGGGTATTGCAAATACATAAACATAATAAAAAAAAGGTTTCAATCTGTGTCTGCAATCTTTAGCCGCCAGTGTACTGCGTCTGATCGGTTGATTTCGCTCTCAGCTGAGATTAGTAGCGGCAATCCGCGAAAAAAAGAGGGTATGGATAAGTAAGGTTGTCATAGAATATCCATCATCACCATCATTCATCTAATTTATACAGGTAGTCAATTTTACACTGACTACCCGTTCTTTATTTATGATGCTTTTTAAAAAAATGAAGAAATCCTGGTGTAAATAGCGCTCCTTCCGAAATTAATTGTTTTATTTTTTCTATAGTATAAAAATCTCCACTATCAATCTCTTCTTTTTGCAAAATAATGGATTCATCTGTTGAAATAGTAAAAAGAGCGGTCATCGCATAATTATTTTTTCCCACGGGAATCTTTTCCTTAGTGATAAATTTTACATTTTTTATTCTTTTTAATCCTAATTCTTCTTGTAATTCACGGGTTGCCGCTTTTCGGTAACTTTCCTCAGGTTCGACATGTCCGGCAACTGAAGCACAAAAATAGTTAGGATAACGTGATTTATTTTTAGCACGTTTTTGTATAAATAATTCTTTCTTTGAGTTGTAGACAAATATTTGAAATAAAGGGAATAAAGGGGTCAAGTACAATTATTGAGAAAAAAGAGATATTTGAAATAAAGGGAAATAAAGGGGAAATAAAGGGGTCAAGTACAATTATTGAGAAAAAAGAGAGAAAAGGGGCCAAAAAGGAAAAAGAGGTTCCATAATTCCATAATTGTACTTGACCCCTTTTCTTTTTCTTTCTATGAACTTTTCTGTCGAAAGAGCACGACAACAACTAGCTGAAACCAGCGAGGTCGAGTGGCAAAAGAGAGGAGAAACCAGAGCCCTGGAGCTCTTCCACGCCGCCGCCGAACGCGTCCCGGCCTATAAAGACTTCCTCAAGAAAAACAAAGTAAAACCAGACGAAATTAAAATCATCAACGACTTGCCTATCAGAAAGTGATGAAGAAAACAGAGAAAGAGCTTGTAACTTTCTAATTTTGTTAGAAATTATTGACAAAAAACCTCTATTGACTAATAGACCTAAGTTGTTACACTCACTTGCTCAGTGTCCGGTTAGTTCTATCCAACTAAATAGCCCAACTATGGAGAAGGACAAAGCACAATGAATACAGACTGGAATCCTCGTGTAGTTCTCTACGCGGAAAAAGTTGGCGGTGCGATGGTTTATTTCGCCCCGCGTGACAAAATCTTCATTGAAGGCAATGTAAAACTCCAGCAAGAAGTACTGCGCCTGTGCACGGGTCGACAAAAAGTTTCTGAAATTACCGGGAGACTAGGGCAGAGATACGACCTCACGCTTATAAACGAACTACTAAGCCTTTTTTGCGATTACGGTGTTATCACTGATGTGCAAGACTCCTGGAAGCAGTATCACGAACTTAGTTGTAACCCTATGCCACTTTTTGAGCCAATCTCAACAGAAGAGCTTAAGATTTTGTTGGCAGAGCCTGAAGACGTAGAACACAATGACGCCTACTGCTTTACCATTGGCCCGCCCGACAGTGATCTAACACCCCTCCTAATGAAACGTAGTTCTTCGAGAGAGTTCACTGACAAGGGAATTGATGAACACACTCTAAAAGGGATAGTGTGGTCCGCCTACGGCTCTACTAATACTCTCTCGGTTAAAGAAGCAAATCTGCACAGGCGCACTGTTCCATCCGCTGGAGCACTATACTCCCTCCACGTCAGTGTGGTTATATACAAACCATGCGGTCGGCTTTCGCCAGGGGTTTACAGTCTGCAGCACAGTGGAACTTCCCTAGCCTGCATTGACCTCTGGGCTGACACGGATAAGGAAACCCAAAAATTCCGTGAATGCTTTATCGATGACGCTTATATAAAAAGAAGTGCAGCAAGCATAATCATTAGCGGGTTAGTCAAGCGGGAGACTAAAAAGTATGGGTGTAGGGGGTACAGATACACAATCTTAGAAGCGGGACACGCCGCACAAAATATAGACATCTTCTGCGCTGGAAACAATAAGATTGGCTGCGTTGAGGTTGGCGGTTTCATTGACAAGTCTCTGGGCAAGTTACTCTCACTTCCAGAAGATACTGTGCTCATAACCACGGTTTTTATCGGGAGCCTAACCTAATACAATACAAGGAGACAAAAGTGTGTTACATGGTAAATCCAGCATGTGATGTCGTAGTGTCTAAGGATGAGATCGAATGTCTGTTTTTCGATGACATCCTAGAAATTAAGGGCGACAGTGCAGGAGAGCTATTTCTGGTCATGCTAAATACCTCAGCCTCTAAAACGGCAATAAGGGTATCCGTGGCAAATCGCGACAACGAAAGACAACGGACCTTGATGGAAACACTGAAGGAAAACAAAGTCGCAGTGCCACTTCGCGGTGTAAATAAGAGCAGCACCCGCCTGAGACATAGACACATTAGAGGCATAGTGCTATGGTCCTCCCTGCCTGTGCATACCAATGAAACAATTCCTCAGTTGTGCCAAGGGGTGGGGTTCAGAGTAGGACATGAGTATATACTAGGATTCTGGGCGGAGAGACTACCGACGATTAGCGCCGCAAGACAAGTGTATGAATGGATAGCAGGAAGAAACTGGCTTCAGAGAGGAATAAAACTTTTTGCGCCAGAGCCACACGATAAAATCATACCCGCTAGACAGTTTATTCCTCCTCAGGAGTTAAGATGGATGCAGCAACATCTATCTTACTTGATTTCACACTTCAGCCAGGAGCAGTGCCTCTATGTAATAGATGTCAAAACTGCAGTCACAAGACGGTTTGAGATCAAGGAACAACAAAGCACACTCTGCATCACTGGTCCATTTGAGCCAGTTCTAGAAATACACCAACAGAATGGCAGTGACAAAGATCCCTTTGGCCGCTCATGCACCTCATGCATCGCAAGATACCGAGTACCAGTAAAGTCGTGGGTCAATGATTCTTGGGCTTGGGGTAGTGATGTTAATCCTTCTGTAGCCAAGGACATAGCATACGCAGAAGCCATTGAGCGTTACTGCGCCGGACATTATCCTAGCGCCAAATTAAGATCTGGAACCAGAGACAAGAACAACCAACGCGTAGACCCATATACACTAATGAGTTTAGATGAAGATCAACTGACTCAAGCCGGATTATGCGTATTTACCGACGGCAGTCCCGCCAAGTGGGTACCGGGCATTGAATATCCTCTTGGGGACAACGTTGAAATACTTGCCGATCTTTGCCTGTACCCATTTCACAATAGGGAAGATAAAGGCCCTTATTTTTGGGCTAGCTCTTCCGGAATGGCAGCTCACAGAACAAGAGATAAAGCAATAATTAAAGCTTTTCTTGAACTTATTGAGCGAGACGCATTTATGAGAATATGGCTCTCCCATAAAAGCCCTTCGCACATTCCACTGGAAATGGCGCCGACCGAGATAATTACGCAAGCCCGGTTGATCCGGGAACTAGGATTTAATACAGAACTCTTAGATATTACACAGAAGACTATCCCGTCTGTACTGGTAATCATCCACTGCAACAACAGGACACCAGCACTGTGTTGTGGATGCGCTTCGCGACTAAGCCTGCATGATGCTTGTTTAGCCGCATACCAAGAAGCAGAAACAGCACTTTTTGGAGCGCTAGGGGAAAGCCGGAAAGATCTATGTAGTTCTGCTAGAGACGTGCGTCTTCCTGAACACCATGGCGAGCTGTACTACAATCCTAGTAATTTACACCACGCAGAGTTTTTATGGAGTTCATGCGAGTACCACGCTGTCCCAGAGATACGAACACCACTAAGCAGTAACCAAGATAATCTGGACGAGCTCACCAAACTTGCTGGTGTATCGACAGTATATATTGTCGATTATCCATGCCCCAACCCCAATATTTCAGTTGTCCGACTTGACAGCCCGGAGTTAGTACCAGTATCATTCGGGTACGGATTAGAGCCTAGAGTAGAAGGTGTCGAACATAGAAAGTTCTCTTTCCCACACCCATTTGCTTAGAGTGATCTTTTCACAAAAAGAAAAAGGAGAGTACCGTGCAAAAACAGAAAGCAAGTAGTTCCAAATCAACGCCCAGCTTCAAAGTTACCAGAAAGCCCTACTCTAAGCGGGACCAAGGTCGCAGCGCCACAGTTTGTGGAAACCAAACTTGCGACGCATGTCGCGGTGGATGCAAAAGCACGAGCGCCCAGTCATAGTTTAGAAGATCCAACGGCTCTTCTTCCAGACTTGTACCATTACACGCTGTAACAATTCACTGTTACAGCTTTTTTCTTTTTAGTACACAAGTTTTTACAAAAATCCCATTCCTGCTATATTGCGCTTATGCCAATTAGTTTCTCCTACAAACTAATCGACACGAACATCTACGGCCACCTTCTATACCGTATTCACAAAAAAGACGCTCAAAAGATTGATAAGGCTGGTCTTTTGGGAGTGCTAAAGAAAGCAGTAAAAAAAGCCAACAAGCGTCTTGAACATTCCAACTGTAATATATTAGTGTTTGCCGATCCCGAAAAAACGATTTTCGAGGAAGGCATTGGCGGACTGTCTTGGGGCAATGACTGGATACGCATTGACGTAGATCCTAATTACAGAAAAGGACTGACTCGGGCCGTCATCAACAATATGCCCGGCACGGTAGCTCACGAGCTACACCATGCTCGCCGGGGTAATAGCGTGGGCTATGGAGACACCCTCGGAGAAGTCTTAATTACCGAAGGATTGGCCCAGTCGTTTGAAGAATTTCTGTATCCAAGCCGTGAAGTAATATATGCCCATTACCTTAAACCAAAAGAGATGCGCCGGGCCCAGGCGAAAGCTCAGCCATTATTGAACTCCAGAAAATACAGCCATAGTGAGTGGTTTTTTGGCAAGGGCAAACTAAAACGGTGGACTGGCTATTCACTGGGTTACGCCATTGTTCAGCAATACATCAGTGATCACCCGGGGGAAGATCCGGCTACTTTAGTCGACACCCCCGCTCATAAAATACTGAAATAATACAAATTATCAGCAGAGAAGTTATCCCGGGTCTTCTTAAAACGCTTAACCAGCCAAAATCTCGGCTACCTTCTCCGCCACTCCTTCTCCCACCGCAAAGTGAATGCGGATATAGCCCGTGTCTTTTGTTGAATCGGTGTACAGTA
>CAYMOF010000031.1:0-7361 GCA_964392095.1 uncultured Candidatus Saccharibacteria bacterium
AAAAGCCGATTTATATGCCGACAAAATTAACGTCCGGCCAACCTCAATTTCATTTAACCTCTTCTATAAAAACAGCTCTTCACAACTAACCCTTCCTTTAATCGGCCGGCAATCCGTAAAAGCCGTTCTCGGCGCTGTTTCCATAGGTATCGTCTTAGGGTTTTCTTTTCAGGAATTAAGCCAACGCCTGCAAAACGTGAAATCATTCGACAGGACTATGGAAATAATCAGGCGCTCTCACCAGGCCACTATTATCGATGACAGTTATTCCGCTAATGAGCAAAGCGTTCTTTCGGCAATCAAACACCTTTCTCTCTTCCCGAAAACCGATAAAAAAATAATCATGGTTCCGCTAATTGAATTAGGTCGGCAATCTAAAGCTGTTCACAAAAAAATCGGCGCGGCTCTGGCTCAAAGCGGCGCCACCGTCTATGTTTATGGTTTGCGACACTCGCAGGATATTTTAGCCGGAACAAAAAACAACCAAAACAAAAACAACATTTTCTTTTTTTCTAACCCTAAAAAATTAGCCGGCTTAATGAACCGAACCATTAAACCTGATTCCGTTGTTCTTATCGAGGGCCGTGTTCCTGATATAGTTAGAAGAACGGCCTTAAATATAAAACCATAAGCCATAATACGTCTTTATTGCTTAATAAATTATGTCTAAAACTATTGCTATCTCTTTGTCACCTAATACTGAAAAAGACGACGTTTTGTTAGCCGCCAGATTATTATTCTTCCCTCTTGGCAAAAAAGGAGACGCGGCCAAAACAATTGCCCGGGAAGAACTGTCTCTTATCCTAAACACCCCCAATTTAACACTGACCAGCTCGGGAAGGTCCGCGTTATTTATGGCTCTTAAGGCATCAGGCGTGTCCCGAAACGATGAAGTTATTATTCAAGCCATGACTTGTGTTTCCGTTCCTCAAAGCGTCAAGTTAACAGGCGCTCGGCCCGTTTACGCTGATATTGGCTGTCGTTCTTATAACCTGAATATAGAAAGCGTGAAGAAACTGATTAATAGTCGTACTAAAGCCATAATAGTCCAACACACCTTTGGCCTTCCCGGGCCCATAGAAGACATAGTCAGCCTGGCCCGCCAACACAATTTAATAGTCATAGAAGATTGCGCTCATTCATTGGGGACAACTTACAAAAACAAGCTTTTGGGAAACTACGGTGATATCTCTATCTACAGCTTTGGCCGGGACAAAATAATTTCTTCCGTTTTCGGAGGCGCTGTTGTTGCTCATAATGACACTGTGTATAAAAAACTCCAGACAATTACTAAGGAACTCAAAAAGCCGCCGTTTCTCTGGACAACTCAACAGCTTCTTCACCCCATTTTATTCTCTTTTATTGTCCCTTTATATTTCACCGCCGCCCTGGGAAAAATTGCCCTGGTTTTTATGCAAAAGATAAAACTTCTTAGCTTAGCTGTAGAAAAAAAGGAAAAACGGGCCCGGAAACCATCCTATCTTTACTACCAGTTTCCCCCCCGACTTGTCCCCCTTCTTTTAAATCAACTTAAAAAACTAAACCGTTTTAATAACAGGCGACGCTCTATTGTTCAATATTACTATCGTTCTTTATCAAATAATTTTTCCTTCCCTGACATTCCAGACTATTCTTCTCCAGCCTGGTTGCGCTTTCCGCTATTGGTTGAAAATCCGGAACGACTGCTAAAACAAGCCAAGCAAGAACATATTTTACTGGGTGATTGGTATAATCGCCCCATTAGTCCAAAAACAGTGGATCCTAATTTGTTTGACTACCATTCCGGCGACTGCTCCGTGGCCGAAAAAGTTGCCGCTCACATTATCAACCTGCCCACTTGTCCAACTTTATCGGATCAAGACATCGCTCGAGTTGCCGATTTTATAAACAAACACGCCAAGCCGTATGCCCGCAATTAAAATAAATGAGATCGACAAACAGTCGGACTGGGAAAAATTTATTCTTCCTTTGTCGCCAAACACCTTCCTGCAAAGCTGGGAATGGGGCCAGTTGAATCAAGGGGAGGGCAACCAGCCTGTTTATTTGGGCGTATATGAGAACAATTTACAAATTGGAGCCGGCTTATTAATTATTGTTAACGCCCGACGCGGCCGCTTTTTGTTTTGTCCCCATGGTCCTGTTTTTAATTCAACCAAAAATCTATCCGGCGGATTACCGGCTTTTTTAAAACACTGCCACCGAATAGCGCGTCAAGAAAAAGCAGTTGCTCTTCGTGTCGCTCCTCTCTTAATTAAAAACAAGCATAACTCAAAAAGTTTTTCAAAACTTGGCTTCAGACCCGCTCCATTGCATATCCACGCGGAAAGAACCTGGAACTTTGATATAAACAAAAACAAAGACAAGCTTCTTGCGGAAATGAGAAAAACAACCCGTCACGCCATCAAAAAAGCCGTTCGCAATCCCGACCTTAAAACCGAAGTTGTTACCGGCCCCGCTATAATTGATCGTTTTTGGCCTCTCTACAAAACTACCAGCTCCCGCCATCAATTTACGCCCTTTTCCAAAGATTTTATAAGCAGCCAGGTTGAGATATTTTCTCCGGCCAATCGTATCTTCATGACCATTTGTTCGCATAACGGCCAAGACGCCTCTGCAGCCATCATTGTGCGCTACGGCCAAACAGCTTTTTATCATCACGGAGCCTCTATTAAATTACCTTCTTCCTTACCGGCCTCCCACTTAGTCCAATGGCGGGCAATTCTGGAATCTCAAAAAAGAAACTGTCAAAGATATAATCTTTGGGGCATCGCTCCCAAAAATTCCTCTTCTCATCCCTTCAGTGGTATTACGGTCTTTAAAACCGGGTTCGGAGGTTACGATTTGGACTACTTAACTACCCAGGACCTGCCTATCTCGCCTCTGTATTGGAAACTGTGGCTAGTCGAGTCATGGCGTAGAAAGAAAAGAGGCTTTTAAGAAAGGGTGGATAACTTTTTGCTTTATTAATGTTTATGCTTATATAAAAAGCATCAACGCGCGATTTTTGCGTGCCAACTGTACCCTAAAACCCTAAAGGAAGATCATCAGCAGGCATCCGGTCCTGACTCTTTATCGCAAAAGTCACGCGCTTTAGCATCACGCTTCTTTTATTGTGGCGTCTTCACCAGCACCAACAGGAGAAGATGATGATCAAGAAAGCCCGCCCCCCGCCTAACTTTTCCCGTCCACCAACCTCGTCACTATTCGGTTTCTTTTCACCGTTTCCGGCTGTCGGTGGTAATGTTTTAAATATTATTTTGAGCGGTTTTGACCAGTTCCTCATTACCGTCTAAGCCGCCGACAGCCTCAAGAGAGCCGAAACGACGAGAAGTTCTCAACAAAGAACAGTTCGCCAATCTTTGTTCAGGAAGTGATCTTCCTTTTCTAAGCCACTCTCAGGCCATTTGTTTAACAACATCGCGTTACTCAAACATGGCCTGAGAGTGGCTTTTTTATTTCCTCGCGATTCACCCAAATCGTAATCGATTTTGAGATCTTGCGGGAAAATAAAAACCTCTCGAATCCGCGGCCGAAGGCCGGACAAGACGGTGTAAAAAATTCGTAACTAAAAAACGCGAAACCTCCTGGCGAAAGCTACGGTTTTTTGAGGCAGAACCTGCCCCATATACATCGATACATTGATGTATCGATGTATAACAAACTGCACAATCTTCGCCTCTCTAGAAGCTTCCTTCTATGAACCCACAAAGAACCCACAAAATTATTATCTTGAGCAGACCTCCTTTAGCTAAGCCCTGCTTACAATAGCCGCTATCATCCAAAAATAAGCATTGGTGGGAAAAATATCCCAAATATCTATAAACAACCCCTGAATAATAAAAGCTGTTAGGAAACCGGCTCCCCAACTTAAAACAATTTTATTCCTTTTTTTAGACAAAAATCTTTCTTTATTGTAGCAATGTTT
This sequence comes from uncultured Candidatus Saccharibacteria bacterium, assembly GCA_964392095.1. GTDB lineage: Bacteria > Patescibacteriota > Andersenbacteria > UBA10190 > UBA10190 > CAYMOF01. The sequence continues at coordinate 3,926 of CAYMOF010000031.1, forward strand.
AAACATTCTTAAATACACCCACCCGTAAATTAGCAAGCCCACCAGCCCCATCTCCACAAAAGTTTTTAAGTGCTGATTGTCAACCAATGTCCTGTTTTTAGCCAACTGTATTTCCCTGGCCGAACCCGTGGCTACATCATATCCGCTTAGGTCCACCTCCCTAAAATTTTGGGCCGTTACGTCCCCCAACCCCCTTCCTAACAAAGCGTCCCAATTACTCATCGGTGCTAATAACCTCACCGCAAAATCAATTCTCTCTTTATTGCTTCCATAACCAAGATCAACTGTTGTCTTGAGATAAGAAACAACTCTTATGTTCTGGCCGATAACACCCAAAACAAACAGCAAAAGGAAAACCGTCGCCGCTGTTTTCCAAAGACTTATATTGAATTTATTCTGTATTTCACTTCCTTTATCTAATAAATCCCTAGTTCTTAAAAAAACCACAGCCAATATCCCGATCGCCAAACCAATCCAAACACCTCGGGAGTAAGTTAAATAAATAAAAGGAATAATAATTATAAATACTCCCACAACAGACAATATTTTTATCCTATCTTTGACGTACAACAAAAAAGAAAAGGCCAAAAGCGCCGGAACAATCAGATATTCACCAAAGATGCTGGGATGGGCTAACAGACTTGATATACGAGGTACCCACGATTCTGTCACCGGGTCAAATCTAAGAACCGTGCTGTCAACTGCCCAAAACCACTGGTAAACACCAAAAAACAAAACTAACGCCAGACTTACCCCAAACCAGAACAATATTTCAATCATAAATTTTTTGTTTTTGGGCATGTACAAAACCACCATATATAGCAACAGATACAATACGATATCTCTAGCTCTTAATATGCCCAGTAACAAAGAATCGCTCTTAAGCATAGCCAATCCTGTCCAAACCACCAGAGCCACCAAAGGAGCAAATAACACATTACGCCTATAAGGCAGTTTTTTGTTTGCCAGTCGAACAAGAAAAATTTTTGTAAACAGAGTCAGAATTATCACATCTTTTATTAAAGTGATATTGGCAACAGTCTGGGTGATCTTAAACATAGGCAAAATTGGCGCCGCCAGTACAAACAAAAATAGTCCCTGTTTCGGATGATCCCAGGTCCACCAGGCAAAAACCAAATATAACAATACAAATAACCCAGCTTGCGCGCTTATAAATAAACTGATAAAACCCGCCGTCATTGTCGCGATCAAGCCCCAGGAATACGCGTTGCTAATTTGTAAAGATCGAATATTAATCATTTCTCTGAACCAAAAAATAAAAGAGAGGAACCAAGCAAGCCTCAAGCACGCCCACGGGAAAAAGCAGTAAAATGATAAGATATTGCCATCCCGGCAAATGCCTCTTCGCGTAAACCTTAATACTTCTAAGCCAAGCCATCATTTTCTTTATTTTTTTTGCCCGGCCAAAGCTGACTCCTCCCACATGAACTATTTGGGGCTTTGGATCATAAATAACCTTCCATCCCGCCTTTTTAACCCGTCTGCAATAATCAACTTCCTCAAACCAGATCCAATAATCTTCATTTAAATGTCCAACCAAACTAACCACTTCATTCCTAATCAGAAAGCAGGCTCCCATTACCTGGTCAACTTCTTGTTTTTTTTCGTAATTAAAATCAGCCATCATATAATTGCGCCAGAACTTAAATCCGCCCGCTACCTTTGTGATTTTTAGAATAAAAGTAATTAGTACCCCAAGATTCGGGAAAGATCTTACTGATTCCTGAACCGACCCATCCTCATTCAATATTCTTGGTCCCACTATGCCGGCTGATCCGTTTTCTCCCAGACTTTCCGCTAAACAGGACAAAGCCCCTTCTAAAATCCGCGTATCGGGGTTCAACAACAGAACATGACTGTCATATTCGCTTCTTTCCCATCTTTCTATCCCCTCATTGCAAGCCCTGGCAAAGCCTAAATTTTTATTCATCATAACAAACCTGACCGGAGGTTTATTTCCCAAGCTACCGACAATATTCTTTGCCATAACAACCGACCTGTCCAAGGAATTATTATCAATCACCACTACTTCTTCTACCGCGTTACTGTCAGAGCATCCGGCAATAGATTCCAAACAGCGGCCCAACAAACTGCCGGTATTCCAATTAACGATTATGATAGTTAATTTAGACATGGTAATTGTTTTAGCTTACGTTATCTATCACAGTCTTTATCAAAATCAATCCCATATCTCGAGGAGGGTTTAGCATGTATGGTGTTGACTCGGTTTTGTAAGCCTGCGCTTTCTATCGCCTCCAGTGTCAACCGAGCTGTCTTCTCCCAGGTAAATTTACTAGCTCTTTCCAGGCCTCTTTTTATCAACTCATCTCGTCTGTCCATAGCTTCATTTATTTTTGCCACCAGCTCTTTTATATCCGCCGGATTAAACAGGCAGGCCGCGTCGCCGGCCACTTCCGGAAGGCTGGAAACATTAGTAGTTACCACCGGACAACCACAAGCCATCGCTTCCAATACCGGCAAGCCAAAACCTTCATATAAACTTGGTAAAACAAACACTTCGGCCTGCCAATAAAGCCGCCGCAAATCATCATCACTAACCCTGCCCGTTAAAACAATGTTGTCCTTGGCGGGCGATCTTTTTACTCTCTCATAAATTTTGTCATTTAACCATCCGTGCGAACCGGCAACAACGAGACTCAACCGCCTTTCTTTCCGCCAAATCCTTTCATACGCTTCAATTAAAGCAGTTAAGTTTTTTCGCGGCTGTAGTTGCCCCACAAACAAAAGATACGGTTTTTTAATCTTTTTATTGTTTATTTTTAATAACAATTCCTTGTTATTTTCTTCAGCCTTCTCAGCCGAATAAAAAACATCATGGTTCACACCGTGATAAACCACATGAATATTCTTTGTTCTACCATAATAGCGCTCAATATCAGTCGCCGTCGCCTCGGAAATAGCGATGATCACTTCTGCCCGTCTGGCCGCATAAGCGCTAAAAACATGCAGAAGCAACCAGTCTTTATAAGTGAACTGTTCCGGATACAAATGAACAGCCAGGTCATGAACTACCGCCACCATTCTTGTCTTTTGGGGTCTTACATAAGGTATTTGTTGAATAGGCATAAACATCACGTCGGGCCTGTAACGGCACAGGTCTATGGGCAGCCTTGTTTGTGTCCAGTACTTGGGCCACTGGGAGGAAATCCATTTAGTGTTTTTATTTCGCGCCCCAATATTACGTTCTTTGCACGACGCGTAAATTTGCCAGTCGTGAGCAATCCCAATATTTAACAGCCTGCCAAGCATCTCTTTTGTGTATCTGGTAGTACCATCAGCCCTGTTTGTGCAAAGGTCCGAGGCGTCGAATCCTATCCTCATACGCTTATTCTATATGAATTTTTTGATCAGACCCATCAATTCATTAACCCGATTATCCCAACTATGCTTATTA
>CAYMOF010000032.1:0-7317 GCA_964392095.1 uncultured Candidatus Saccharibacteria bacterium
ACGATACCGTACCTGAAATTGGGGAAAAGTTGTCTAGACATTGGGTACCACTTTACTAGATCACTAATGTGGCGACGACGACGGTGGTTGATGTTGGTGATTAGAGAACGGGATAGTATGCACCTAATAGCAAGGATGTGGGCGGGAGCGTTGCCTGGTATGTTGATGGTACCGGCGTTATCGACAACTTCTACATCGTGTCCAAATTTGTCTAGTGCGGTGAGATAATGCTTGAGAAAAGCGGCGAACATGGGGCCACGGGCGGTGTTGGTGACATCGACCACCAGAACTCTTTTTCCTGTCATGCTAGTTTTTCCTACATGGGTTTAGAGATGGATAAAGAACTGTTCAAGCTGTAATTTAAGAGTTTATGTTTTTGTGGTTGGTTGTCAAATTTGAGAGGAGCAGTGGGTGACTGTCTCTAACCCGGGAAACGGGTAATAAGTCTCACTAGTTTTATTGGAAAATTAGAAGGAATATTGACATTGGCATAATATGGGTATATATTCATAATATATCATTTAATAAACAGGAGGTGATGAAATATGCCAGGTTTTGACGGAACAGGTCCCAGGGGTATGGGACCAATGACGGGTCGCGGAATGGGTCCTTGCGGGGGAGGGTACGGGTATGGTCGCAGAGGGGGATTTGGTCGCGGTAGAGGTTTTTGGGGGAAGTCTTGGTGTCCTTTTTGGGGGCAGTCTATGGAGCTTAGTGACAAGGACAAAGTTGATTATTTGAAAGGGGAGGCGGAGGCTTTGAGGCAAGAATTGAAGGATGTGGAGAGCGAATTGGGAAAGTATAAGGCTAGTAAGTAGTTTTTCGGCAACAGTATCGTAGGACTTTCTAGCCTGGGGTTATTGCAGGTCTTTTTGGAGCTGTAGAAATGTTGATACAGATTATGTCGCGGTCCGCTTAAGCGGGCCGCGGTTGGTGTGCGCATGGTGGATGATAAGAGGCAAGTGGCGGATCGGTAGGTAAATCTGCTAGATTTATAAATATTATGACTAGACCGAAGGTTCCCAGGTATTTGTGTTTCAATCCAAGAGTGTATTATTTTAAACCCCGCGGCATTCCGTTGCGTGAGTTGGATGAAGTGGTTCTTTCGGCTGATGAGCTGGAAGCTATTAAACTGCATGATTTTGACGGGTTAGATCAAGTGAAAGCGGCTAAGAAGATGAAAATTTCGCAGTCAACTTTTGCTCGGGTTTTGGACAGTGCTTATAAAAAAATGGCGGAGGCGATCGTCAGAGCCAAGGCAATAAGAATAGAGCGAGATTAGAAAAGGCGGAGAGAGAGTTTTTTGTGTTTATGAGGAGTTTTTAGTGCTAGAATCTTTTTATGGATATTGATTCTAGGGCGCGGGAAATTGATTTAGAGGGTGGTTCAGGCGTCACCTTTTTTTTAATTCATGGTTATACGGGAAGTCCGACTGATTTTAATGGGTTGCCTTTTTATATAAATGAAAAATTTGATTTTAGGGTGAAAGGACTGCTTTTGCCGGGACACGGAACCGTTATTAAAGATTTGGATAAAGTGACTTATGAAGACGTGGTGGATAAGATTGAGAGTGATTTTAAAAAAGAAATTGACAAGGGGAATAAAATAATAATTGGGGGAGTATCTTTTGGGGCTTTAATGGCCTTGCGGCTGGCGGCTAATTATTCAGTAGGGGGAGTAATAAATGTGTGCGTGCCGTACAGTATGAAGCCACCTTTTGGCCTGCCTGGTATGAGAAGCATTTTCTTTTACAAAAAGTATTGGAAGAAAAAGGTTTCCGAGGAAGAGAGAGTGTTGAGGAAAAATTCTTTTCATTATGATAAGATGCATATCAAGGGGCTTGAGTTGGTGAAAAGAGCTCGCAAAGACGTGGCGCAGAGCTTGGAAAGTATTAACTGTCCGGTTTTAACGATTCATTCGGTAAGTGATCCTATTGGCGGCTTGAGGGGAGTAAATAGGTTGCAGAAGAAAATAAGGGCTCCTCACAAGGTAATTGTTTATAACAATAAAAACCACAATATTTTTTTCAGTGACAGGAAGGAGGAGGTTTACAGGGAGATAGGCGGTTTTATTACTAAGTCTCAAGGAAAATGGAGGAAGGCGCAGAAAAAGTAAAGGTGGCCGCTATCGTGCCGGCCTACAATGAAGCGGCTAGGATCAAGCCGGTTCTTGAGGGGCTGGTTAGGACACCGATAATTGACGAGGTGATCGTTGTTGATGACGGGTCGATGGATGGAACGGCCGAGGAGGCTAGGAAGGTGGCGGGAGTGAGGGTGATGGTAAACAAAGTTAATACAGGAAAGGCAGAGTCATTGCAGAGGGCTATTGATGTGACTAGGGCGTCAGTTTTATTTTTTTGTGATGCTGATTTAAAAGGGTTAACTCCGGAAATTGTGGAAGGAATAGTCCGGCCGGTGGTTAGCGGGGAGTATGAGATGTTTATGGGGACTAGGAGTAATTTGTTGCAGAAAGCGATTAGGCTGTTCGCGATTAATTCGGGAGAAAGGGCTCTTAGTCGTGAATTGTGGGAATCTTTGCCTCGCTTTTTCAGACATCGTTACAGGATAGAAGTGGGTCTTAATGTGGCGGCGGATATTAGAAACAAAGGTGGTTACGGGTGGAAGAGGTTTGATTATTATCAGACTTTTAAAGAGAAGAAGTATGGGTTTTTGATGGGTACGTTTTTGCGCTGGTGGATGAGTCTGGATGTTTTGTGCGCGTACCTTGTAGGGGTGCTGTGGCGGCTAAGAAGGCGATCTTAATATAAGGCGGGGAAGCACAGGCAGATTTTATTCCGGATAAAAATTAGTTGTTATTGGGGTGGATAAATGGGGAAGCGAGGGAACCGTTTTTGGTGTTAAAATTTGAGGAGTTGTTCTTTTCCAGTTTGTTTTGGTACAGGAGCTATCATAATGCCATTGGTTTTAGGGTGTGACATAGACGGGCCTTTGTTGGCCGATAGGGTATTTGATTTTTTCAGATACGCGATGGACAGGGGTTATGCGTGGGACTACGCCGCTCTAGTGGCTACTGGAAGGTGGGATGAGGCTGCACCCGGGTGCGCCAATAGGACGATAGACTCATTGTTTGCTGATTTTTGCAGGGACGGCAACGGTTATTCTGATCCAGAGATTACTCCCGGGTCAGCGGAGGCGTTGCAAACAATTGTGAAGAGAGACAATGGAGGTGGCCAAGTTTTGACAATAACCACCAGACCGGAATTTATGAAGGCTGAAACAGTGGGGGTTTTGGAGGCTTTTTTTCCGGTCTTTTATGGCCATTTCTTTGGTTTTAAGGAGAGAAAGTTTGAGGTTGTGGTCCAAGAAGGAGTGCAGGCTTTTGTAGATGACAGTATTTGTGAAGTAAATCTAGTTGCCAGAGAGGGTTCAGTAAAAACAATTCTTTTTCCTGTGAGGGGGAGGGGTAGGCCTAGCAATCTGCACCGCGGAGCTATAACCCTAGGGGTGGAAGCCTATAATTGCAGTGACATTGATGATGGTGGTTGGGAGCGGGTTTGCGCTGAAGCTTGGCAAGAAATTACAAAGATAGTTGCCAGTATTTAATAACTTTTGCCCTTTAATGGGCTTTTTTTATTGGTATAATTTTGAGATGAGGCGTCATAACGATGGGCAGATGGGTCATCACGCTCGTGTTTTTGCCAAGAAATTTTGGGTAACATCTGTTTTGACGGTACCAATATTATTATATTCTCCTGTTTTTAAAGTGATTGTAGGTGGGGAACTACCGGAGTTTACGGGGTTAAGACTGGTTTTATTAGTGTTGGGCACGGTTGTATTTTTTTACGGAGGATCGATTTTTATTAAGGGTGCCGGAAAGGAGTTGAAGGCGAAAAAACCCGGGATGATGACTTTGATTTCTTTGGCCATTGTCACGGCGTATTTTTACAGTTTGTTTCAGGTGTTTTTGGGCAGGGAAGAGACGCTTTTTTGGGAACTGTCCACGTTAATAGCGGTTATGCTTTTGGGACATTGGGTGGAGATGAAGGCAGTGGCGGGGACGCGGGGGGCTTTGCGAGAACTTTCTGATTTACTGCCGGATACAGCGGAAAAGGAAGTTAAGGCGAAAAATTCAGGAGTCAAAACTGAAACTGTGCCGCTTGATAAGCTTAAAGCCGGAGATATAATTATTATTCGTCCCGGCGGCAAGGTGGCGGCTGATGGGGAAGTTATTGAAGGAGAGTCGGATGTTAATGAGTCGTTGGCAACCGGAGAATCCAAGCCGGCTAGTAAAAAGCCGGGAAGCGAAGTGATAGGAGGAACGATGAATGGTGACGGGTCATTAAGGATAAAAGTAACCAGGATAGGGGAAGACACTTTTTTGGCTGGGGTTATAAGGTTGGTAAAGGAGGCGCAAGCAAGCAAGTCGAAGCTACAGCTTTTATCGGATAAAGCGGCTTTTTATTTAACGATAGTGGCGGTAGTCGCTGGACTGGTGACGTTGTTGGTGTGGTTACCTATAAAAGGGGCGGATTTCGGTTTTACCCGTATGGTGGCGGTATTGGTAATTGCTTGTCCGCATGCGTTAGGCTTAGCTATTCCTTTGGTAGCGTCTATATCAATCGGAAAAGCGGCAAAACGAGGTTTCTTGGTTAGAGACAGGTTGTCTTTGGAGGTAGCCAGGGAAATTGATTTGGTTTTGTTTGATAAGACAGGGACTTTGACTACCGGGGACTATGGAGTGAAGGATGTTTTTGTCGAAGAAGGCTATAGTAGTAAAGAAGTATTGTGTTTAGCGGCTTCGGTTGAGAGTAGGTCGGAGCATCCGGTAGGGCGGGCAATTGTTAAGGAAATTAAAAAAGAAGGGATTTATATATTACCGGTGGACGGTTTTAGAAGGCTGCCCGGGAAGGGAGTGGGGGGTGTGGTAGGAAAGAGGAAAATAATGGTAGGCGGAGAGGCTTTGATAAGGGGGTGCGAAGGTTTGCTAAGCAGTAGGGCAAAGCAGTTCGTGAATAGAGGAAAAGGCGGAATAGTGGTGTATGTTATTAAGGAGCAGAAGCTGGCAGGTATGATTGCTTTGGGGGACGTTATAAGGGAAGAGTCCAGGGAAGCCGTTCAAGAATTAAAAATGCAAGGGGTTAAAGTAGGTATGATAACGGGCGACTTGAAAGACGTGGCCGAATGGGTGGCGGAGGAGTTAGGAATTTCTGATTATTTCGCGGAGGTATTGCCGGATAAGAAGGCGAGCCAAGTGAAGGATTTGCAGAAAGAGGGGTATAGGGTAGCTATGGTGGGAGATGGTATAAATGACGCTCCGGCTTTGGCCCAGGCTGATGTGGGAGTGGCTATTGGAGCCGGCACTAACGTGGCTGTAGAAACGGCGGGTATTGTTTTGGTAAGGAATGATCCTCGTGATGTGGCTAAAATAATTAAATTGTCGAGGTTGACGCATGCGAAGATGGTACAGAATTTGTTCTGGGCGACTGGGTACAATGTGGTAGCGTTGCCTCTGGCGGCGGGGGTGGCGGCCTTTTGGGGGATATATTTGAGTCCTGCTTTTGCGGCCTTGCTTATGTCTTTATCTACTGTAATTGTAGCGGTAAACGCAGTGACGTTGAGAGGGAGTAAGATCGACTAACCTGCTTTTCTTTCGTAAGTGGAAATGCGGCTCTATTGTTTAGCAACAACAATCATGTTTTTTTCTGTCTTGTGTACGGGTAGGTGTTTGCCGGTTGAATAGTCGCGGATGGCGTTGAAGAGAGTCTTTTTGTCGTATCGGTATCCTTCTCCGAAGCGGGTGCCGGGGTCATTCGTGATAAATTCTTGGGTGACAGGGTCCCAGCCGTGAATGACCAGCATGTGTCTTTCTGGTCCCGGGGGAGTGAAGTGAGGATTGTTTAGTTTTTGTCCGTCGGCGGGGACTATAATGATTTTTCCGGCGGCGAGGTCGTTGATTATGTCTTGGGCAGAGATGTTGGATTTAAATTTGGTTAATGAATAATTATAGTATTCATTGATGAGGGTGGCGGTGTCTAGGGCGGAGCGATTAATAAACTCGCCGTAATTTTCCAGTTCGTATTGTGAGATAGAACGGATTATCTTAGTGGCTTGTTGGGGAGAATCGAAGCTGGTTTGTTCTGCCCAGGCCATAGCCATAACAATCGAAGCTTCTTCGCAACCTTCTTGGAAAAGAGGGTCTTCCCATTGGGCCAGCGGAGCTTGGGGGGTAAAGGGGACGTTGTTAGTTAGTAGGCTGGGGGCTGTAGCGGGTAGCGGTGAGTGGGGAGTATGGGGTAGCGTCTCCGGGCTCGTTGAGGGTTTGGATGAGGTAGTGTCTGTTTTATTTGAGGGTTTTGGCAGGGCGTGGTTAGAAAGGGTGGGTGAGACGATTGGGATTGGGGAGGTTTGGGGTGTAGTTAGAGGAAGGGGCTTATTTGGTGGAGGGGGTGAATATGCGTTTGAAAAGAACTTTAAAAGGGCTATTAATAGAGCTGTGAAGGCAACAAGCAGGGCAAGTGTTATAAAAAAGACGGCTTTTTTCATGAAAGATGTTTGTGAGACGAATTTTACTGTAAAGAAGTCCTTGGGGAGCGCAAGGTTAATAACATGACGGAAAGGATACTGGTGACGGTGGTTATTTTAGGGGCAGTTGTTTTAGTGGGAGTTTTAGTTTTGCGTCTGTGGTTGGCTGATAGTTCTGACGAGGGGTGGGCGGACTCGCTTTTAGATTTTTCTGTACCGGAATCTCGGGAATTGGTGATTCCAGACAATTGTGAGGGGAGGTTTTTGGGTGACGAGAAGGAGAAAATAGTTTTTCCGGTTGAAGAATTTGAAAAGCGGATAACTAAAAAACCTTTTGGTTTATATGTGTCTCCAGGTAATTCGCTGGTAGAGGGAGAAGTATTTAAAGGTTATCATACCGGAGTGGACGTTGAGTATGAAGATGTGGCGAGTGAGGTGCCGGTGAGGTCAGCGGCCGATGGGAAAGTATTGGTGGCAAGAAGTGTCAGTGGCTATGGAGGAGCGGCGGCTATAAGTCGTGTAGTTGACGGGCAGGCGGTGATAGGTATTTATGGTTATCTTGACCCGTCTAGTTTGCCCGCGGTTGGTGATTTAGTGACTTCTGGTCAGGAAATAGGGGTTTTGGGTGAGGGTTATAGCAAGGAGACGGACGGAGAACGTAAGCATTTGCATTTTGGTTTGGTCAAAGGAGAAGAAATTGATTTGAGAGGATATGTTGATGATGAAGACAGTCTAGGTGGGTGGATTGATCTGGGAAGGTGGTGGTATTTAGAGGCAGGGTGCACAAGTTCAGAAACATATGAGACTGCTCTAACTAGCAGTTTCAATGCAATAA
>CAYMOF010000033.1:0-7110 GCA_964392095.1 uncultured Candidatus Saccharibacteria bacterium
GTTTCTTGGTGGGCTTTTTTGAGGTTTCAGCTAATTTCTTAAATATGTCGGGATGTTTAGAGGCTAACTGGGACAGAATTTTGCGATCTATCTCAATATTATTTTCTTTTAAGCCGTGGATCAGTTTTGAGTAAGATGTTTTGTTTTGCCGGGCGGCTGCGTTGATGCGGGTTTGCCAAGTCTTGCGGAAGTCGCTTTTTTTCCGTCGGCGATCTCGGTAAGAGTATTGGCTCGCTTTAAGGGCGGCTTCTTTAGCCAGCTTAAAAACTCGGCTACGACGGCCGCGGTATCCTTGAGCTCTTTTTATCCATTTTTTGTGTCTTCTTCTCGTAGAGACACTGTGTTTTGTTCTGGCCATGGTTTAATTATTAAATAGATTTTAAGTGTGGGGTATAAGTTTTTCCAGTCTTTTTTGGTCATGCTGGTGGACGTTTTTATAGCTGTGTTTATTTCTGGTGGTATCGCCGGTTGAGCGGGCGTTAAAGTGAGATTGACCGACTTTTCGGTGCTTGGCTGTGCCTCTGGCTGAAAATCGAAATCTTTTTCGAGCTGCTTTTTTGGTTCTCTGCTTCATTTTTTTAATAAGCAATATTGGTTTATGAATATATTATGCAAAGCCTATCTTGTCAACAGGGCGCTAAGTCCGCGAGGGGATTTGGAGATTTTGCCTTCTAGTTTGGCGCCGCCGGGTACGGAATTTATAAATTGTTTGATTTTTTCTTCGGCGGAGGCTTGTTGGCTTTTTTCCCGTCCTCGGAGTCTTATTTCCAGCTTAACTTTGTAGCTGTCATCAAGGAACTTTGACGATTGTTTGAGTCTGATGTTCCAATCATGTTCGCCCATTTTAAAGCCGATCCTGACACCTTTAATGCCACCGCTTTTACTGACGACTCTTTGGCGGGCCTGCTTTTTTCTTTTTTCGTACATGTATTTTCCAACATCAAGAAGGCGGGCGACGGGGGGCTGGGCTTTTTCGGCGACCAGAACCAAGTCGGAATTTTCTTTTTGAGCAGTTTTAAGAGCTTCTTTTGTTGACATAACACCCAATTGAGACCCATCGGCCCCGACCAGGTGTACTTCGGGAACTTTTATTTCATTATTGGTAGGGGGTTTTTGGGGTTGTGGTTTAGGTCTTGATCTGAACCGACGGCGACGACTAGACATAAATTAGAAATTAGAAATTAGAAAACAGGAGATTGTGGTTGAGACTTGTGGTAGGCTGTGTTCATTGGGATAATATAGATTGTTTTGGGATTATAATCAACTGTTTTAATTTATGAAAACGTTGGCTTACAACAGAAGAGCCAGGTTTGATTATGAAGTGATTGAGAAGCTGGAGGCGGGGATTTCGCTTTTGGGAACAGAGGTGAAGTCGGTAAAAGCCGGCCATATGAGTTTAAGAGGGGCTTTTGTGACTATGCATGACGGTGAGGCTTTTTTAATTAACGCGACCGTTCCTCCTTGGCAGCCGGGTAATGCTCCGGCTGATTATGACCCAGTGAGGGCCAGAAAATTGTTATTAAAAAGAAGCGAGCTGAAAAGCTTGTTAGGCGCTAAGAAAGCAAAAGGATTGACAATGGTGCCATTGCGTGTTTATAGTAAAAGAGGAAAGGTGAAGGTGGAGGTGATTTTAGGTCGAGGAAGAAAGAAGGTTGATAAGAAACAGTTAAAAAGAGAGAGGGATATAAAAAGGGAGATGGAGAGAATGCTGAAAAATACAAATGTCTAAATTCAAAGGTCAAATGATCTGACATTTAATGACCAATCCCTAATTTGTAGTTAACCTGTACTTTATTAGCAGCCTTATGTTTCCGAGTTTAATTCTGTGGCGGTCCCACTTCGCCTTGCCTGGTCAGGCGAGCTACGCGGGGCGAATTTGATCCAGAGGATGAAATTCGGGCATGTTAGGCTTCGACGGGATGTTGTTTGGACAATATGCGTGTCGTGTGATGTGGGTGACACACGCAAATAAATGACTCACAAACAGTTACGTGCAAACTTATTTAACCGCATGAGGACTGCGATGGCGCGAGCTTTCGCACCTTCGTTTGCGTTAGCTGTCGCTTAATACTGACAGCCATCGTTTGATGCTTGCCGTCGAGTGTCAAAACGGTGTCAGATTAGACGGATTGAGGAATAGACTAGCATGTATTTATTCCTGACTAGCACGAATCATGTCCGTGGGCTAAAGGTCTTTGCTGATTTCTTAGCTTTTATCTCACGTAAATTCCTAAATCAGCTACACACGTAGATTATTGGCTGATCGCATTTCACACGCGGGTTCGACCCCCGCCATGTCCACCAAATGAGATTTTTGGGTAGAAGAAGCCTGTAAAATCTCTAAAACAAGCGAAATTTTAGGTGTTCCAAACTTATAACCATCGTATTCACAAAATGGTTATTAAGAGGATATGGGATTTTTAGTTAGTAAAAGCCGAGAAAACAATTCAACTTGTAGACAATGATTCTAACAATAAGGGAGTATAATTAAGTTATGAAGATAAGACGATTTCTATTACCAACAGCAGTCATAATAGTATTGATTGGTTTTGTGATCGATATGCTATTGATAGCAGGGATTATAGCAGTAGTAATAGTAATTTATTCACTCTTAACGTATTCAGGCAGAAAAGCCAGAATTCGCTATTGGTTTCAGGGGTACCAGGGGGCCATGAGAGGGAATGGAAACGACGAGCAAGCTGCGATGTCTGCCTTGCAGCAACAATTCTGTGGAGGTAAATATGCCAACGATATAGTATGTGGTGATAAAGAATACAAAAACCTAGATACATTAATAGAGCACATCATTACGGCGGAGTTTAAGTTTCAGAAACTCCTCATGCCACTACCTGGGAAATCAGGGCTTAGTGCCAAAGGCGTGGAAGATTTTAAGAAAGCGAAAAGGAAGCTACAGCAAGAGATCTCGGGAGTAAGAAAAGAGGTATTAGCGGAGTAGCTATGAAGCTTTCAGAAGCAGAGGAGATATTTAAAGTATGGCAACATTTTGCATACCCAATGCACTCCATCCTGCATAGCATCTTTCTTAGCAATATTCCAGAGTCACTACTACCATACCCAAAGGACAAGCTAGAGGAAGCACTGAATATTGTGGCGAAACGTTTTCACGACCAGGGGGATTACGAAACCTCAAAAGCCATTCAGACCAACATGGCAATGCTAATTTCGTACAAGGATGACAATGAAGCTTTGGAGCAATATGCCGATATGGTTAAAAATCCAAAGATGAGAGAGGCTGTGATCGAGGGGATGAAAAAGAGAACAACTGAATACAAAGAGTGGGCCATTAACCGTGCAGATAACCAATAGCTAGTCTGTCTGACATTGGAGGAGTATAGTGGGGGTATGAAGAAAGAAACCTCACTGACGAGAGACATAATTATATTAGTACCCACAATATTAATATGGGTGATGTTATCTATCCCTACGTCGGGGGACACAGGATACACACGCCTGTTTATATCTGCGATATTCTTAATCCCTGTGATTTATCAATCAAGTCTTGTCTATAAGAAAGTTAAGAGCCGTAAAGAAGTGTCAGACATAGACCAGTAATGAGATGGGGGGTATAGTGGGGGTATGAGTAATAAGGAGAGGGCCACGAAAAAGGGTGCATCGAGTAAGGTGTTGGTAATAATTGGGTTATTGTCTGTAGCGATTTAAGTAAGTACCTGGGACCTTTATTGGTATCTTCATCACATATAAAGTAGACACAGAAGTGTTGCACTTCGGGGTTGAGTCTAGCAATCAAGGATAAGCCACTAAGACCTCGCTAACCTTGAAGATATCCAATTTTAAGGTGTTCCAAGTCAAACACACCTTGTCCACCACTTTAAATGTTTTAAGTTATTAGGGTAAAAAATCCCCGCCGACTCAACGAATTGAATCGAGCGGGGTTGCATTGAGACTCTAATCGCTACGTTTGATCTAGTTTTTTGTTTACTATGTAGCGAATCTCTTTCCACGAGAGGCCACTACCATTGGCGCGTGAAGAGCCGCCAATGATGTCCGATCCGTTCTAACCGTTTGTGCTGTCAAAACCCTCGGCGGCATTGAGATCGTCGTACAGTTGCCGGACAGGAAATTGAATGTAGCGAGATCGCCGGCCGATTGTGCAGACAAAACGGCCATCATCTCGTTGGGCGACAAGTGCAACAAATGCGCTCATCCCCCTGCTGAAGAGGTAGTATCGCGCTTCATTGTCGCCAACCTCATTCACGATTTTGTAGCGCGGGCAGTCATAAAGAATCTCGTGGCGTGTATCTAGCTCGGCCTCTTCGGCTTGCCCCGTCATGAACTTGTTGAGACGACCCAAAACAGCTTCCAGGTTGTCTAGCAAGATGTCTTCGGTAGCGTTGGCCAGTGCGTCTGACTTTCGTAAGTTAGTATAAAGGTGGAATACCCATGTGTGCTGTCTGACCAACTGATCGTCCAGGTTCATTGGAAGCGCGCTGCCAGTTATGTCCCACCGATTATCAGGTGTCAGTAAGCGACTCATTGCCGGAATGCTTTTTGTTCCCTCGAATTCTTTGTAGTGGAGCAGATACCAGACGGCCAGCGCTGTATCTTGGTCGGTGTTGTTGATGTAGATTGATGCTTTGACCTTGCCATCAACAGTCAGTGCCTCCATGAGTCCGTCTTTGATGGCGAAGAATACTTGCATAGCTGTGCTCGTGATGGCTTCCCGCACCACGCCGTCGTGATGATCAAAATTGAGGTGATGCGTTTTGGGGTCGTAGTTCGGACCGCCGTGCACAAAGCCATCGAGAGCAATTGACCGTGGTGGTGTGCTTTTCAGAAATTCCTTCCAGGTTATGCTTTTGCGGGATATAACGTTGAGTGTGAAAGGGGATAATTTGCCTGACATGATCTCGTCCTCTTTGTAAAAGGTCGGTTTCTAGTTTTGCTGCGCCATGTTGACACACAGACATTAATTGATACAGTATTTTTTCAGATTAGTCAAAATAGCTACAGTGAAACAGTAAGTTTTTCAAAAGTGCCTATCTTTTCAAACACCTGTTCCCAATTTTTTGGGTTGCGTTTACCTTCCGCTTTCTGTTAAAAGAAAAAAGACCGGGGATTGGTCGGTCAGTTGGTTTGCCATATTCTTTTGGTCAGAGATTTTCTGTTAGAAATTGGTTGACGGTGACAAGCAGGGCGGTGGCTATTGTGATGTGTCCATATAGACGGTTTTCTGCTGCCGCCTGGCAATATTCTTTAATACGTTGGAGGAGTTTTTTATAGTGTCCGAGGGGTGATTGCAAGAATTCTTCCCAGGCCTCAATGATCTCCTTGAGTTTTGTGTTGACTTCAGGGAACTTGTCAGGAGCTTTAAGGGTTGGCCAAGTGAGTTCAATGATTTGTTCAGCTGTCATCTTGATGACCTTTCTGTGAAGAGAAGAGGTTGTTAAAAGAACATCTTATTGTTGTCTGATTGGCAGAAAAGTCAAGCTTTTGATTTGTTTTTGAAGTTTCTCACGTTATTGAGGCTGGAGTTTTATCCAATGGGCTCAAAGTGTAAGGAGGAAGAGATGAGATGTCGAAACAAATCTGATTATGATGGGGTTGTGAACTTGGGTTTGCCGACTCCTTTGTTGTTAATGGTCTGGTTTTTCTTTAAAGGTGTTTTGGCGGGGAGAAGGCGGGACAATAAAGTATTTTTAGATTTTGTCTTTTGCGCTAAGCTTTGTGTATGGAAGCACAGCTTTTGAATATCGCTATAGCGCCGGTGATTTATAAGAATAAGATATTGTTATTAAAAAGAGAGAAGCCGCCGTTTGTTGGGTTGTGGGGCATGCCGGGAGGCAAAGCGAAGTTTGGCGAGCATATTGAAGATACAATCAAAAGGGAAATAAACGAGGAAACAGGATTGGAAATTGAAGTAAGCGGCATTCCGGCTGTCTTAAGCGAGGTCTTTTATGACGTTAGGGCCTGTCAAGATTATTGGCATACCATAATCTTTCTTTGCGACGTGGTTTTAGGTAACCCTGGTGAAATAAGGGAGTCTTCGGAGGGCAAACTTAAGTGGTTTGATTTGAGTAACTTGTCAAGAGCCGAAATTATTCCTTCGGATTATGAGATGATTAAAAAGATTGTATTGAACGATGAGGAAAAGTCAGGATTTTATAAAATCAGGATGTTGTCGGACGGGAAAAAATATAAGCTTGATTATTTTGAAGCTTTGTAAGAATAAAAAAACGGATTGTATTTGTTTATTAAGAGGAGTAGTAAGGGCTTTGTTGGGTGTGCTTTCTTTACATCGACACACCAATGTATATCGTAAACGGTGTTTGAACAGGTTTAGTTTTAGAAGTCGGGAATTTTTAGGAGATCTTTTGGTGTTGTACAGAGGTGGTCCGGGTTGGTTTCTTCTAGTTTATTGCGAGAGTCGAATCCCCAGAGGATAGCTATGCCTTTTATACCAGCCGAGTGAGCCGCTTCTATGTCCCTTGCTTCATCCCCGATAAAGGCGATACTACTCTTGGAGAGGTTAAATTTATCGATTATTTTTTTAATAACCAGATCTTTATCAAAAAGTCCTTTGGAGGAATAAACTTCGGTAAACAAGTTTTTTAGTTGGTGTTTTTGCAGGTAAGGATTTATTACTTCTTTGGCGTTAGACGACAAGACAAAGAGTTGGTGGTCTTCTGAAAGTTTTTGGAGTACGGGGATGATTTCCGGAAAAGGTTTGACTTTGTGATATCTTCGACTTGATTCTTGTCTGATCTGATTAACAACTTCGTTTGTTTTGTCCGGAGGAATTTTTAGGAGCTTTATAAGTTCTTTCATTGAGTGTTTTTTAAACTGATCAATATTTTTTATTTTCTGGTAGTGGAACCTGGCGGCTAAGTCATTTATTATGCCTATTTGTGTATTTGCGCTGTCGGTGATGACGCCGTCAAAGTCAATAATAATATTTTTCATGCTTTAATTTTATGCTTTTTATGCTTGTGGAGATATTGAACAAGGAAGGATTGTATTTGTAGGTGTATGATCTGGTAATTTATTATACATCGATATGTTAATGTATCAATGTATTGTACTCATCCAGCACATATGAGACTGTTTTTGCGTAAGTTGATCACAAACATA
>CAYMOF010000034.1:0-6966 GCA_964392095.1 uncultured Candidatus Saccharibacteria bacterium
CCCGTCACATCCAGAGAGCCGGTGATGTTGGGGCTTCCTGATATGGTCAGGGCGTGATCGGTGGCGTTTATTGTGGTGACGACATCTAAAACCGGTTCAAGAGAAAATTCGGCGCCGGTGAGGTCAAGGTCGTCGCCAGCGGTGTAAGAGCTTCCGCCCGTATCGGCTTCGCAGTTCCAGGTTTCGGTGGAAGAATTCCATTTTAATACTTGATCATCAGAACAGCCACCTATAAGGCGCAAGCCGGTGGATGTAACTTCTATACCGGAGTTGAGAGAAGTGGCGGTGGTGGTGCCGGTGGTGGTGGCATCTATGGTTATGGCGTTTGAAACAATAGACAACGCGTTGCCGACATTAACGGCGAGTGAAACATCCCCCGACGATCCCCCGCCGGTCAACCCGTCGCCGGCTGTTACCGAGGTTATGTCGCCGTTGCCCACGATTCCCCAGGAAGAGCCGTTGTAGAAAATTACTTGATCGCCGCTGGTGTCATAAGCTATATAACCTTCGCCCGAGGTGGGACTGGAGGGAGATGATGAGGCTACGTTTGGCAGAACAAAGCCCTGAAGGTTAGTGTCATCATGGCTGATAGCGGACAAGTTTATTAAGTCTCCGTCCGCGAATATTAATGATCCAGACAGATTTACAGTAGTTATGGTGTTGTTTTCTATTTTGCTGGAAGTAACAGAGCCGTCTTTAAGGTCGCTTGTGCTGACAGTTTCGTCTTTTATTTTATCGGAGTTGACGGCTCCGTCATTGATTTTTTCCGTGGTGATGGCGTTTTCAGCGATTTTGCCAGTTCCTACGGCTTCATCGGCAATGTCGCCTTCTACTATGGTGCCGTCTTTTATTTTTTGGGTGGTGACGCTGTCCTTGGCTAAATCAAGCGATATTATTGTGCTATCTAATATTTTTTCGGAGGTTACAGCGTCGTCGGCCAGGTTAGCTTTTTTGACTTCGCCGTCTTTTATTTTAGCCGAGGTAACGGAGTCCTCGGCCAGATTAATGGTAGCGACGGCGGCATCGGCAATTTTAGCTGAAGTAACCGCGTCGTCTTGAATTGATTCATTAGCTACCGATTCACTTAATAATTCACCGGAAAACTCCAGATTGCCATTTTTGTCCAGATATAGAAGTTGTCCCGGGCCGGTTCCGGGAACATACCCTCTTAAGTAGTCAACGTTAAGATTCTTAACGAGACCGGTATCCGGTATTTTTAGATAAGAACTGTTTGGAAAGGCTAGGTTGTACAAAGTTAGAATGTTGCCGGACGAGTCTATAGTGAAGATGTTGTTGACATCTTCAATTAAGCGAGGGGTAACGGCTTTGTTGTAGGCTTCTTCGTTTATGTATTTAACTACCTCAAGCGAGATGTTGATGAAAGGTTTTAAGATGTTAGCGATAATACCGCGGTGTTTTATTTGGTCGGCGGCCGGATAAGTGGCACCCAAAACTTTCCCTTTAGGAGATAAGCCTTCTTGCTCAGGAAAGCTTTCGACGGTGTTTAGGGCGAACAGCTGGGGTGTTTCTCTTTTGGAGCCGAAATATTGTCCGGTTTCTTCCGGATATAACAAGAAGGCGCTGGTTATGGCCGCTATCAGGAAGAAGAAAAGCATAACCAGGAAAGTTCCAGCGCCGTAGAAGGCCCGACGGAAAAGTATAAGGCGGTTGATATGCCTCTGGTTTTCGGCAAGAATAGTGTCATATATCTTGTGTTCCATTGATTTTTCTTCTTTTTCTTTTTGAGTCGCTTTTAGTTCTTTTTGGGGAGTTATTAGGGGTTTTTCTTGTTCTGAAGCATGGGTTTTTGCCTGTTCTTTAGGAAGTTTCCAGAAGCGGGCTTGATCTATTTTTTCTTCGGCCGATTTAAGTTCTGAAATGGAGGCGTTTTTATTGTCCGGTTTTTGCAAAGGCTCCAAAATTTCTTCCTGAACCTTTTTTTGCCGGATAAAATATTGGGAGTCTAGATATTCCTGCAGGACTTTCTGGGTGTATATGCGTTCATCTCTTTCATTTCGTCCGGGCTTGATAAGGCCTTTTTTTTCTAATCGGCGAAGGGTGGAGGGGGAAATGTTTAGTTCCTGGGCAACCTGGGAGATGGTGAGAGGTTTGGAAAACTTAACTTTTTCCAGTTCATCAATGGAAAAATATCTGTTTTTCCCGTCGGGGCGGGTGGAATGTAAAATACCCTTTTTATCCCATCTGCGAACTGTATCTATGGAAACATCAAGAACTCTTGCGGCTTCGCTGATGGGTACAAGCTTGCTTTGGTTGTCAGGGGGCAAATCTTCTTTTTCCATATAATTTATATGCCTAGGCAAAGGTTTTTAGGTTGGGAACAGGGACCGAATATTGTCTTCTTTTTCCACTTCGGGTGAGTTAGTGCCTGCCTCCACATCGGGTGAATCACTTCGTGACACACCCGATGTGTCTTATACCTTAATACCCGAAGTGTTTCCCGCCTCTTCTGTTTAAACGATGAGATTGCCACGCCCCTCGACAAGCTCGGGGCTCGCGATGATTGCAAATGTAAAGAAAAAGGGCAGACAGAAAGGATCATGGGGTTGACTAATTGATTGAAGGATGGGATAATACTAAAGCCATTTATATATCTTTTACCTAGGCATTGGCTAGGCAATACGTAGGTATGTTCAGTACTGATATTATAGCATTTTTTTGACTGATGGTTAATTATGGGTCTAGAAAAACATGGTTTGTCTAGGTATGAGTTTTTATAATCACTTTTAGGGTTTTTTAAATTTTTTATTGGCTATATATAGCTGTATTATTTTGGTTATTATTTATATGGAGACATAACCAGCTATTGAACACTTATGTTGTATCTGGTTTTTGGCGATTTTGACGGGTTTAATCTAAAGTCAAGACTGATTTTTCAATAATCGCTGTGGAAAAGTTTTAGGGAATGTTTGAGTCTGTTTATTTAATAACCTAGGTAGCGGAGGTTGATCTGAACAACGCTTGTCAGGAGTGAGCGGTAAAGTTCGCGTAGGCGAAAAGTAATAATTACCAAAGAAAATTTTTAGGGTTTCTCAAATAAAGAAGAAAGAAGAATTTTAATTACTCCTCCTCCCTCCTCTCTCTCATATCGAGTGTGAACAGAATAGTTCACGGTCCGATGTGTTGCCTCCTGGGTTAGTTGATCCTCGGTTGGGGACGTAGAACAGTTTAAAACAGAGAAATGAAGCGTAAAAAAAGAGGGTTATCTTATTTTAGATAAAATATATCTTTTACCTAGGCATTGGCTAGGCAATACGTAGGTATGTTCAGTACTGATATTATAGCATTTTTTTGACTGATGGTTAATTATGGGTCTAGAAAAACATGGTTTGCTTGGGCAACACCTGTCAGGGTTTGGTGGTAAAGTTCGCGTAGGCAAAAAGTTTGTAGTGGAAGCGATTCTAATATCCTAATGCTACTACATTCGAATCATCCTAATAGTGGGAGGAGTGATGTTTGTTTTTTCCTCCCGTTCACATCGGATGCGGACAGCGCCGTACACACTCGGAGACCGTTTCGAAATTCAAACGCATTTGTCATTGCCCGATTGAGCCTGGTAAAATTACCCACTCACTTGAAAGCGCCTGTAACCAGACACCCTGGTTCGCTCACAAGTCGAAAAGGCCAAAGATTCCGCTCACAGGGTGTCTGGTGAGGCGCTTTATTCCAGGTGGGTGAGTAGTTTTTTACTGAGCCTGCCCTCGACCCTGATCAGGGAATGGGGCAATCTATAGTTTGAGCCCGCGGGGTAAGCCTGGATATCCCGAACAAGCTGGAGCATGTTGTACCTAGGCATTGGTTAGGCAATACGTAGGTAGCAGGTGTTTTTTTGGCTTATTTTAATTGTTTTTTTCCTGGGGATCTCTTGGTAATGAAGACCTATAAATAACCTTAGAAGTGTCTTTTAGGTGCTTATTTTAGTGTTTCGGCATTAAAATATTTATTTGTGTCATTTTTGCTGTTTTTTATATAGCCTGGAAGGGGCTGATTTTAAAAATAAAGGGTTAAATCTACTTATCGCTTGATCATAATTTCTATTTTGTATGCCTATGCATAGATTACCAGTCTTTCTACGGTTAATATTTTTTGGTTTTGAGCTATTTTGTATTTGTCATAATATATTGACACCTTAAGCCTGAATGCTGTGTGGATAAGTGAGTGGGGATGTTTATAAGAAATTAAAAACCCAAAATCCAATGACCAATACCCGTTCAATGACCAAGTCATAATGACTAGAATATTTCAAATAGTAATCTCGGGATTTAAAATTTATCTTTGGCGCATTCTCATTGTCTATAAACACTGTTTTATGGTTTTTACTATAATTATTAGTACAATCGTAATTAGATATGCGGATTAGTATATATAAAATATTCGTGGGTAATAATTGCTGTTTTGGCGGTAACAGGAGGGGTAATGGTCCTAAATAGAGACTTATCCCAAAAATCTTCGGTTGAGGAGATGGTAGAAGAGTCCCCTCCTCTGGAAAAAGCGGTGATTGATGAGATATTATTGATTCTTTAACTGTAAAATTAGAGTCCGGGCATATAGTGCGTTACGTCGGCATTGATGTTCCTAGTACAAGAAACGTGGTTGAGTGTTATGGCAGAGAGTTTTTATTGGCAAACGAATCGATGATAGGAAAGAAATATTAGGTTAGAAGAGGATCCGATGCTGCCAAGAGCTCGCGACGGGGCTTGGCTAAGGTATGTTTATACTGATGAAATAAAGAAAAAGCCCGCCCAAAAAGAAGAAGGTGAACAAGCTGGTAGTGCCTCTGGTGAGCCTATTATTAGTAGTTCAGAGAAAAAGGAGAAGGAAGAAATACAGTACGAGGAAGAGGTAAAGGAGTATATGATGAATGAGCGCATGCTGGAAAGGGGTTATGCTATCCCCTTATTGTCAAAAGAAATGAAGTATTATGACCGGATGGCTTCGGCGGCGAGATACAGTAACGCGACGAAGAAGGGCTTGTGGGGAGCTTGTGAAATAGAAAAAAAGGAGAACGGACTGTTAAAAGCCCAGGAGGTTGATGATTGTGTTATTAAAGGCTCTGATTTAGGTGAAGGACAAAAAATATACAGGGCAAAAGGGTGTTTGGGATACGTAAATACAGTGGTTATCCAGTCACATGGTGACAGGTGGTTATGCGATGAAGAGGAGGCGGAAGAAAACGGGTGGGCAAAAGCGCCTGATTGCTATTAGAAGAGGCGGCTAAGCATTAGTCGCCTCTCCCGCTGAGAAGACTGTGATCGATAAGTTTGAATTGTCCTGTTCCTGATGTATTTTGGCTCCCCCTAACCAGATTTGTCTTGTCCACCCAGTTTGTTTGTTTTGAGAGAGAGTGGTTTTGAAAATGTATAAAGAATAGCCAGGGATCCAATTAATATATAAATATCGGCTATATTTAGGCTTAAATCTATTATTCTTATAAAATCTATACTGGAAGAAAAATAGAGGCGATCAAGAGTGTTGCTTATTCCCCCGGCAACAAGAAAGGTGGCGGAGTATCTAATGGTTTTATTGCCTGAAAAAAGCAATATGGCCGCCAGCGCGGCTATTAAAACGCAAGATAAAAACATGTGACTTGAAAAAGGAATTATTGACCTGTTGCCCAGGGCCGGGCGTAAACTTATCAAATTATCCAGCGACCAGTCAATTTTCAGGAAATAAAAAGACAGTTTGAAAAACTGATCGAAGATAACTAAAAAGACTATTAAAAGTAATAAGGGGGCTGCTGACTTGATTTTGTTTTTAGTTTTTCTCCCCTTGGCAGGAGAAGCTATCATTTGACTAGGGTAGTGGCGGCAGGATTGGCGCGCAGGCGCTCTTCAGGAATCATCTCCCCTTCTTTGGTTACGCCGTAGTCGCCTTTTTCTATTCTTTCCAGGGCCGAATCAACTTCTTTCAGCCTGTCTTCCAGGGCTGTCTCCGTCGCGGCCGTGGCCTGAAAATCGGCTATTTCAGTAGCATTGTCTTCATCATTGCGTCCGTATTCAGGATATTTGGGTTGGTAGTCTTGGCCTTCTCTACGAGCTATGGAGCCTAGTTTATCGGTTAGGTCTTTTTTTTCATCTAGCAGTTTTTCTTTCATTTCTGCCAAAAATTTTTTTGTGTGCATATTTAAGAAATTAGACCCAGTAAGAATACTTGATCTTAAACGCCTAAGTAGGCGGTTAAGGGGATAAACTTATTGGGAGCTTAAAGATAATAAAATAAATAATGATTATAAATAACTAGTAGTCTGTTTTTATTTTATATCAAGTAGTTCTTACTGGGTAGAAAATAAGAAAATGAAAAGCGGCAGTGAGTTAATTATACAAATATTTTTTGCATAAGGATAGGGTGTGTTTGCGTACCTCCTCACCCACATGAAAGAGCTTGTTGCCAGACACCCCTGGTTCGCTCATTCTCGCCCGCTCCGACGACGGGCTCCGAGGTCTTTGGCCTTTTCGGCTTGGTACGACGCTTCCTTCGGGGGGGTGAGGAGAGTTGTTTACGTGTTTGTAATCTTGTCCCCATGGGATCCCTTTTTTGGTGCTGTTATTACCTTAGATTAGGTTATTTTTTAATATTCAAAATGACTATTACAGATTATGGTTGGCGGGTTGAGGCTATGAATTAGTGGTTTTTGGGATAAAGAAAAAGCCCATAGGGTTTAGCCACAAAAAAGAAATTAAAGGGCTCCCATAATGGGCTTTGAGCTCATAACGGGGGCCAACAATGACCACTTTCTGTCAACCTTGTCGCTTGTTTAGAGCTTGGCTTGAGAAGGTAAACAAAAAGCGGTCATTGTTAACACTACCACTGTTATGAACTTATGATATTATCCTATGTTCTGCTGCTCACCATAGGATAGTCCTCCACCTTGATTGCGGTACGCGATTACACTCAATCTTTTTCTTGGTGCCGTGTACTGCGCCGCGTTAATGTGCAAATGTACTTCCT
>CAYMOF010000035.1:0-6868 GCA_964392095.1 uncultured Candidatus Saccharibacteria bacterium
CTTACTGGAGCCAATGTCGGGAGATGATGCTCAGGATCTTCACCCACAATGTGATGATTGTGTTGTCTGGATATTGAGATGTTTTCTACGGGGCAGGTCAGCCACCTTTTTTAATACAAACACAAAACTAAATTTCATCCGATAGGGCTCGCCACCTGGGTTTCGAACCAAAAAAGAGACACTAAGGGCGGAAAATAAGAGGGCTTTGAGAGGTGTTTGGGACGGTGTTTAGAACCGAAAATGAGACAGTTTGAGACACTATATAGAGCATGAGAGAAGTGCCTTTTCTTGGAATTAAAATGCCCTTACATCCTCCCAAAACTACTCTTTCGTGCTGTTATATAAAATGAGACAGTCCTTGAAACGACTGTCTCATTTTTGGAATTAGGAAATCTGGATTTTCGCTGGACTTCGTGTATAGCTGCGGCACACTGTGCTTCCTATGCGACTCGATAGTCCCGAGACTGATCTGATATTCACTGCGCTGGGGAATAACACCAGGCGGCGGATATTGCAGCGACTATCGGAAAAACCAGCCCGATCAATTTCCGAACTTGCCCGGGAGTTTGGGATTTCGAACACGGCTGCGTCGAATCAGATCAAGATCCTAGAGCAGGCAGAGCTTGTTATTCGCTCACAGCGAGGAAAATACAACCACGTTATCCTAACACCTGAAAGAACTTTGGAAATCCTACTAGCTATTGCTTCACAATTTTCTTAGAGATAGCGCCGGTAAATAGTCGATAGGCTGGTCTGTTTTCTTTCTTGTAAATGATTTTTACACCTAGTACTTCTTTGCACTTTGGACACACTAATTTTGATGCAGTTGATAAATAATCTTGTATGCGATCCAAATACAGTCTTTTGAGAATGCCTGGACCATCTTTTTGATAGCGGAACAGACTTTTGCTGCAACTTGAGCAAGAAAGCTGTAGTATCCGGGAATATCCTCCTCGTGCTTTACGGTATTTATCGTTTCTCACCGTTTTTTTGAATAGCAATTAATTGACGGATAATCATTTCATCCCAGGAGTTAATGTATTCTCCGGTAAAGTCAAACCACACTTTCATAAAATCGCTACGCTCTAGTATCCGCATTTTCCCTATTTCCGGATCTTGTAGATAGATATTGTCTTTATCTAATCCAACTACCACTGAATAGTGCCCGTCCGGCACTTCCGAATCGTCATAATCAGCCCGACCCCGGGTAAACCAGTCAACAATAACCGGCACTTTTTTATCAAGCCAGTGTTGGATATCTTCAAACGATGCTTCGTTTTGTATTTCAACTTTAAAACCATAATCCTCCGCCGCCTTTCTTAAAGACTCGTCATCCGTTCCCATTTCTGGATCCCGACCGCACTTTTCTGCCACTTCCTTCTCGCTTTTCTCGACACCATAATAGTCCATCACCATTTTCAAACAAGCTGGACCACAGTAGCCCCCGTGGAGGGTTTCCTGAAACGATTTGATATCTAATAATTTAGGCTGATTCATATTGCTATGGTTATTCACCCTTCAAAACAGACGATAGCTTTCTTTCAGCTAACATTATAGCCAGGGCGCTATCACTGCCTTTTATTTCGCCTTGCCGGGCCATCTCAAAGATTTCTTTAAATGGTTTAACTATTACCTCAATATTCTCATTCTCATCCAGGTCCTGCTCAACTGTCTTTTTGGCATCTAAGGCTAAAAATAAATGCACGTTATCGCCTCTGGTTTTAGCAGAATTTTTATAAAATACCCCTAACTTATGCCACGACTCTGCTGTAAAACCAGTTTCTTCTCTCAGTTCACGCTGTGCGGCCGCCAGCGGCTTTTCCCCGTCATCCATGTATCCGGCTGGTAACTCAATCAAATCTCACCTGCGCCGTGTTTGTACTGCCGAACCAATGGCATGTGTTGATCCGCTGTGAGCGCGACAACTAAGACAATATCATTAAAGATACCCAGGTAATAATCATCAACAATCTTTCCCGATTTTATTTCAACCGTATCTTTGCGTACCCGATACCACTTCTCGTTGAGAACAAGCTCTGAACTAATCAGTTTCCATTTTTTAATCACGTCCTTACAATTATTTATTAGATGTAATAATATAGAGACTATGCAATTCAAAGATTTAGTTGTCAAAGCAATGCAGGTAAAAACAGCTTATGACAAATACAACCAAGGCAATAATGGGAAAATTTGGTCTCGAGAACATATTGCCGAAGGACTTATCGGAGACGTGGGAGACTTGATGAAACTAGTAATGGCTAAAGAAGGCTTGCGGCACATAGATTCTACTGATGAGAAGCTGGCGCACGAACTATCTGATTGCTTATGGTCAATAATTATCTTGGCCGAATTATATGATATTGATCTAGAAGGTTCGTTTATAAAGACTATGGATATGCTTGAGGCTGATATCAAGAACAAGCTCGCCCGGAAATAGAAAATGGGGAGTGTGTGCTCTCCGTGGTGTTTTTAAAAAAAGACAGTGGTTACTGAACGCTAGCCCAGTTATCTTTCCTAGAAACAATTATTCCGTTGAGTGTCAGTTAAATAAATATATCCATTACTTTATTACACAATCCTTATTAAATGCTACGTAACGGTTACATCAATTACTTCTCTTCTTTTAACACTTTATCCACTAACTCTACTGCCTCCCTCGGTAACTGTGTCATTTTTTCATAATAAGCTATCGTATTGGATTCAATGTAGCTTATGACTTCCGAAGGCAAATCCTGCCGAGGAGTAACCGTAAAAGCAATGACGGGAATATCTTTAGTTTTGGCATCAGTCTTTAGTTTTTTTAGAACTTCTAAACCGCTGATACCAGGCAAAGCCAAGTCCAGCAGAATAATATCAATTTCCCTGCTACAGACCTCCTCTAGGGCTTTTTCACCATTAGCAGCCGTAATTAGAGAAAACCCCGCGTTAAAAAAGACGGTTGTATACATGTCCCGATGGTAGGGATTGTCCTCGACCAGCAAAATATTTTCTTCACGTGGCGGCTTCACCCTTTTTGACTGCTGTGGTTTTCTCCCCAGTAAACTTTCTATATCTTTGACAATCTCCCGCGGTAGCCTATCTGTTTTAACGATAAATTTATCTGCTCCTAATCCTTGAGCCGCTTCTTGAAAGTGCTGTTTACTAAAGTTAGTAAAAACGATTACTGGTATATCTTTTGTATCGTCACTTTTTTTAAGATCCCGTAGTACGTCCAAGCCACTTTTATCCTCCATGTGAATATCCAATAAAATAGCGTCCGGTCTGATGGCATGAGCCTGTTTCAACCCTCCCTCACCCGTCATCTCCGAAAAAACTTCAAAGCCGTCTCCTTCGAACTGCACTTTATACATCAGCACCTGGTCTGGATCGTCCTCGATAATAAGAATTTTTGTTTTTTTCGACATAAGTTATTGTCCCTTCTTAATCATAGGTAGCTTGAAACCAAAGGTCGAGCCTGATCCCAACTGGCTATCAACAAAGACTTGGCCCCCTGGATGGCCTTCTACGATCTTCTTTATAATAAACAGTCCCAACCCAGAACCGTCCGTGTGCACATTTTTAGCATTACCTCCACGTTTAAACTTTGTCCATAACTTCTCTAAATCCTGTTCTGGCACACCGATCCCGGTATCCTTGACTGCAAAAACCACCATATCACTTTCTGGATAAACTTTTACCACCACCTTGCCCTCTTTGGTATATTTAATTGCGTTATCAATCAAGTTGGTCATGGCTTGTGGTAGGTACGTGTCTGAGGCTTTCACTTGTAGCACATTTTTATCCGCTTCTAAAATTAGTGTTAGACCTTTATCAGCCGCTTCATCTTTTTGGGAATCAACCACCTTCTGTGCCAGTTCTTTCAAATCAACCTCACGAGCTGTTCCCAAAATATTAAAGTTGGGCACGTCCATTTCCGTTGCCGACAACACGTCGTCTATAACCTGGCTCAGTTTCTCTGATTTAAGAGACGCCCTCTCAATCATTTCATCACGCTGCTCCTGCGTTAATGAGCTACCATCTTCTCTTAGCATGTCCAACATACCACGCATGACCGACACCGGCGTCCGCAGTTGATGCGAAGCAATCTGCAAAAACTCATCTTTTATTTTAATCAGTGCCTCTAAGTGGACATTTGCTTCTTTTAGATCTCTCGTAGCCTTATCCACTTCGGCAGTAAGCTTCTTGCCAAATTCCTGTACCTGCTTATACAAACGTGCGTTTTCTATAGCGATACCCGCTTGCTTAGACAATGTATTTAACAACTCAAGATCCTCTTTTGTGTAGGCATCACCCGAAATTTTAGCACCCAGCACAATAATTCCCATCAGTTTACTGCTGCTCATCAGCGGCAAACACAATGAAGCCTCAATTCTATTCATATGCTCATATAAATCTGTAAAGCCCTTCTTTTCTTCTCTTGTTTTAGCGTCACGCGCCAGCAGTGCCAGCTCCTCTAACACCAATGGCTTGTTCTCTCTTTGTAAATGTTTCGTCAGAAAACTGTCTTGTACCAACGAAATGCCATTCTTTTCGTTAAAACCTATTACCTTGGCAATTTGATAGTCCAACACTCCTCCGTCATCATTAATTAACAACACCCCTGTCCGGTTGAGTTGCATTGTTTCTTTGATCGAATCAACAATCAGACCAACAATCTTATCCAGATCAATATAGTAATTAAGTTCATCTGCCAGCTTGTTAATCGTCTCCTGATAGTTATATAAGGAGGCAAACAAGTATTTGTTGGCAAAGATTTTTAGTCCCTTATCCAGAACATAAAAAGCCACTACAAAAAACGGGGCGATAACTACTCCGATCGCCAAAGCCACCGGTGAGAATACGCTGCCGAAGGTACTGTTATAAAACCAGATAATGAAATAAAAGAAGGCATACACAAACACAGAACTGCCCACGTACATGAAAATCTTACGGGCAACAATGCGAATATCCATCAAGCGATATCGCAATATGGCGTATGCTGTTAACCCAACCATAATAACCGTGAAAATTTGTCCCAGCCAATTCAAAAAGAAAAAGCCCAACCAAGGCATAATAAGATTCGTCGCAAAAGCCAGATTAGCCGCCAGCGCATAACCGGAGACCAAATATAAAATCTGAAGACGCTCTATGCCAACACTGTGCCAATATTTTTTAAACAATCTGGTGAAACCGTAAGAAAAAAATCCAGCCGTATACAAAAAGTAGAACCAGTAATAACTAGTAAAGACGATTTCCTTCTCTGCCCCCAGTCTGGCATTCACTTCCTTAATAATTAAACCCGGCCACGCTACCATCGCCACAATCATCAAATTAATCGAAAAAATTAATATAGCCTTCAAGCGTACGTGTTTATCTTTCTCCGACGGAAAAATATAGGTGAAATACAAAAAACTACTGGCTATAAAAGTAGGCGCGATATACAAAACTGTGCACCAAAAAAAACTCGTTTCAGGAGAAGCTGAGCGGTATAGTATCATGGCTAAAACCCAGCCAATAATAGCTAGGATGTTTAGACTATAAACTACATTTATTTTTTTTCTTGAACCGTTAAAATAGATAATCGCGCCCAACAATAAATTTAGTAAAGCTGTAACAACTAAAAATATATTGATGCTATCAAATAACATAGAAACCGGTAGTATCTAGCTTCATGATAGCTAAAACCAGCTAAATAAGAAAAAGGGCTCGCGTCATAAGACACAAGCCCTAGTTGATTTTGCGCACTACAACTTTCATGTCCGGTGAAGACCAAGCCGCGCAACAGGGAATGGCTCCACGGTAAGCCGCTGGGAAAGATGGTAAGGCGAAAGCCTTAACACCGACGACGTGGTAGCAAGCACAATCCTTACGCTTCAACGCTTCCAGAATCTCCGGCGCTGGTTCAGGATACACCTCATTGACTACCACAGTCCCCGGCCACAATCTGCCAACGTAGTCCGCCAACGCGTTATTCAACGTGATATTCACCACAATGACGCGTTTACCTACTAATTGATGTAGCCAATCTTCCTGATTAGGTCCATCGACAACATCAATGCAGTAAATTGGCGAGCCTTCCAATAGTTTTACTACTCGACGGCCAATAAACCCCCTGCCCCCAAGAACGATCAACGGCGTGTTGTAGCTTAGCGACTCCTTGGTTTTCACCAAATCAATCGCTTGGCACACTGCTTTTGCGGTCAATTCGGCTTCCGGCGCTTCTCTAATAATGCGTTTGCAATAGAGAACGCCAGGCAAAGTGCCGGCAAACGTTTTGCTATTGACACCCAACAGCAAACGCAATTTCTCCATGCGCTCAGCCACCTCCCGAACTTTCTCCAAATTCCGTGAATCAGAAAACTGTCCATTGCTGGCCGAGATGCAAAACATCACACCAAGTTTTCCGTTTTGCCACAGAAGACCACATGGCCAGGGATTCCACATCACTTTCGGTAAACGATGTGTATACACATAAGCCAATGCGTAGTTTTCACTAGCCGGATACACCAGAAAGACCGATTCGATCAGCCCGATCCGCTTGTTGATCAACCCAACAATCCAAAATAACCAGTCATGGTTGCAAAAAAAATTGAGGATCTCAAGCGAAATGCGACGAACATGGGAGCAAACAAAGCTCCACCAGCCCTGTTGATTTGCGACTTTCTCATTAAGAGGAGTCGCAATTGCTTTGCCCACAACATTGACGTTGCGTTTCATAGCGACACCTTTTTGTGTTTAGTTGTAAAGAACTAGTCCCTCTATAACGTTACAATAGTCGCCCTAAAACATGAACGACTTGACATTATACACAAACTGTATTGTTTGTCAAATGGGAGTCTTGTCCAACACAAGACCGGCCTGAAATGAGAGCTGGTTTCTAGCACAAGAC
>CAYMOF010000036.1:0-5833 GCA_964392095.1 uncultured Candidatus Saccharibacteria bacterium
CACCGGGGTGCTTTTCACCTTTCCCTCACGGTACTAGTTCACTATCGGTCAATGGTCGTATTTAGTCTTGGGAGAGCCATCACGAAGTGATGGTTTTTGCAGTTCTCCCTATTTCAAACGGGATTTCACATGTCCCGCCCTACTCAGGATAATATTTTCGCCGATACATATCTTTCATATACAGGACTCTTACCTTCTTTGGTGGGGCATTCCAGCCGCCTTCTATTAGACAAATGTATCAATCGCGAACTCGTGCTCCATAAGCGCACAAATAATATCAACCTCTAACTCCTTTCCTGCAACGCCTTATGGGCTTATACACAGCAAAGGTTTGGACTGCTCCCTTTTCGCTCGCCACTACTAAGGGAATATGCACGCTATCTTCGATAGCTTAAATTCAAATAACCAAATCCAAATATCAATTTGACATTTGGATTTTGGACTTGTGAGCTATGAAATAGCGAACGTTATTTTCTTTTCCTCTGGCTACTAAGATGTTTCAATTCGCCAGGTTCACCTCCAGTGCAAGCACTGGATTCACTGCCATTACGCAATGTGGGTTTCCCCATTCGGAAATCTGCGGATCAAGGGTTGCTCAGCACCTACCCGCAGCTTATCGCAGCCGGCCACGTCCTTCATCGTCGTCCATTGCCAAGGCATCCACCATATACTCTTACGGTGTATGATTTTCACTATATTTAGCTAGTGATGTGTGTTTATCACTAATTTTGGTGATCAGATTACAATGTCATCTTCTTTAATTTTCAAAGTTCTTTCCTTGTGGCAACAACATTAACCCGAAAAAAGCTCACCAAAAACTTTACAGTTCTCTTTCGTGAACTTTTTGTGCGGCCTTCTTAAAACCACAAAACCGCTCCAGAGGAAGCGGCGAATTTTTACCCGGCCTTATCCGGATAACCGCTTCATGGGTTCTTGCAGGTTAATAGCATCTGCATACAACTTCAAATAACATTGTACAAATTTACTTACAGCTGTCAAGAAAAATTGAAAACAAAATAACAATCATCAAAACGTACAAAGACAGCCCCTGTTTAAGGAGCTGTCAAATCAAAAAGCTTGTCCCAATCATCATTAGTCCTTTTTCGCTCTTCCGCTGATGTCTCTTTCAAACTTTTCCAACCATCTCATCGCCATTTCTTTACCGCCTAAGCCGAAAGCCAGCCCGCCCGCTAACGCAATCATTGCGAAGAAAGCAGTCACAATAGTCTGGATCAGCGTCACAGCTACGTTTAATTGTGTTAAAGCGGCTAAAAGAGCAAATATGATAATTGCCCATTTACTCACCGCCGCCACAACATTGCCGCTAGTAAAACCGGCCGCGGCTATGCTTGCTTCAACCGTACGATAGACAAAGTTAGACAAAACAACAGCAATAACAAGGATAAGCGCAGCCACTACCACATTAGGGATGTAAAGCAATACTGAAGTTAAGAACATCGATACCTCACTCAACCCTAAAATATCCGCGGTTGCTAACAAAGTTACTATTATCAAGAACCACTTAACTATTTCTCCTATCAGCAAAGACACGTTCAGCTTTAGTCCCGCCCTTTCCACGGCTGCTTTCAAGCCCTTAAGACGCTCAAAAGCCTGATTGATCCTCAAGACCACTAGCAATCTCTCTATTAATCTTCCGGCTGCAACCGAGATCGCCCATCCCACAAAAAATACAACCAAAGCAGCTATTAAACTGGGGATAAAAGAAGCCAATTGCATCCACAAATTACTTGCCGATCCTACCACTGCGTCTCCCCAACTTCCAACCCCTTCAACCCCCCCATTAGACGCGAAATTAACAGTTGTTGGCATTTTGCTTCACCCCCTCTCTAAAATGATTTCTCATATAGTTTTCTTCACCCTTCTAAACAAAATTTAGCAAAACAAAGCACCTTGCGCAAGATAAGGCATTCTATTTGCCCCTCCTTTTCCTGTACTGGGAATTCTTTCTGTAATATCCTTTTATTTTTTTTCCGTCTCTCTTCTTATACCCCCCCACCCATATCATTTTTCTGGCGTGTGCCCTCGGCTTTTTCTCTGCATCGCTCTTAGAAAATTTGTTGCTTCGGGGCCTGCTTGCTCCTTTTCTTCGCACGCTTGCCCTCTCCATTTTCCAAGATCTGCCGGAAATAAAACCTTTATTTCTTGATGTTTTTTTATGAGACATACGAATATTATACCACATCTTATCCATGAATAAAAAAAGCACAGCCAAGTAAGCCATGCTAATTGAAAAATCAGGCGCAAGAAGAATAAGCTTTTACAAACCTTGCCTTCAATCATAAAAATGATCATCCATGCAATTGGACCCGCGAACAGTGAAAGGCCCATCCATTCGAATAAGCGTCACAGCGCTACCTCTTTTAAGCCTTACCTGATGTGGAGAAAAAGGCTGAACTTGGACACGCCAAGTGAGTGGTTGCCAACTACCACCGCCTATTCGTATCTCTGGGCTCCCATGCACTGGGTAAAACCTTTCCACTGTACGTTCGTGGTAGTGTTCGCTTGTACGCACTTCACTCCTCGCGTCGGAATCCGCAGACAGCAACTGCAAGAGAATACCGCCCCCTGACCCCCTCTCTGGCGTTTCCCAAAAAGCGGGGTATAAAGCAGATGATCCTTCTGATTGAGAACTCCACTGGTCTCTTGGTAATAGTGTCATGCTTGTTGGCAAGGCCAACAACAATCGCACGTTGGCTAGCCATCTAAACACTTTTGCCTCAAGTCCGTAGAAAGCATCAAGAAAAGACAAATCCGTTGGGGGATTAAGACCAATAACCAAGTTATTGTCGCCGGGCATTCCGTCCAGTACTCCGCAACTGGTTAGCTGCGAATCATTCAATAAATGCACATTCATCTCGCCCTCCATTTCGTTTTCCAAAGAACAAACCATTCTTGCTAGGCTGACCCAGTAACAATTATTTCATCAGCTAACATTAATTACCTGATTACCCCCCGAAAGCAAGGCGAATGAAATATTGTTACTGGGTGGACCGTGCGAGAATCGAACTCGCATCTCCCGGATGCAAACCGGGTGCTCTGCCACTAAGCTAACGGCCCCAAAATCTCACAACACATTTACCTTTATTAACTGTCCATATGCATACTGTCAACAAAAACCAGTGATATCAACCATGAAAGTTTGCCTAAGCCCCTGAAACAAACCCTTTTGCCAGCAATATAATAATCTCTTGCATTAAGCCAAACATCATAAATATTCCCACTATAACCATAATCACCCCTAACACATTCCAGTCTAACCAAGAAAACTGTGGATACCCTAATAAAGTATTTAAATTACCCACGTACTCTCTGAACTTATGTGTTTTCCAAACCATCACAATTCCTATAACAACCACTATAGCTCCCCAAATAAATCCACCGAGGGTAATCATACGTAATATTTTCTCTTAATGTCTTCCTCCCTTTTTCTTTCTTCTTTTTCTCTTGCCTCTTCTCCTAAATCCTTTAATTTTTCAGGATCTTTATTTTTTAACTGGTCGGCTCTTTTTAGCAATAACTTGCGTTTATTCAAAGACGGATCGTTTATAACTTCGGCCAATAAGGCATTTAAAATTCCTCCGATAATAGGCCCCGGCTTCAAGTTCAATTCTTTAACAAGATCCCCTCCGGTTATCGCCAACTCTTTAACCGTTAAAGGTTCCCGAGAAGCTTTTTCCACCAGAAACTGCAAATGCCTTAACCTGTAGGGCTCAGCCTTTGGCACTCCCGAACCCTTTCTTTCAGCAATGCGCAATTTAATCAAGTCGTCAAAATTATCCCTGCCCACTCTTTGCAATAATCTTCTTGCACCCGCCTCTGTAACCTTGCCCACATCATAGTAGAACATATGATGACGACATAAATGAACCACCTTTTTTATTAAATCATTAGAAAACCTCAACCGCTTCATTAACCTTTCCGCCAGGCGTGCCCCTACTACCTCATGGGCATGAAAAGTATAATCATTCCCTTTCGCTCGGCGCGTTCGTGGTTTTCCTATATCATGAAGCAAAGCCGCCAGACGGACATGCAGGGGATAACCATATTTAGCGGCATACTGCAATGATTTTACACAATGTGTATATACGGAGAACGTGTGATGTTTGTTCTGGTCCACGTCCACACAGCCTTCAACTTCCGGCAAAATCATTTCCAATAAACCGCACTGGCGCAAAAAATCAAATCCTCTTTCTGGATTGTCGCTCATTACAATTTTCACCAACTCGTCCCTAATCCTTTCTTTTGATATAGCTTTAATTAACTCTCTTTTATCATTAACGGCACTCTTTGTTTTGTCCTCAATATTAAAATTCAGCTGCGTAGCCAGACGCACCGTCCGCATCAGCCTTAGCGCGTCCTCACTAAATCTTTCCCCGGGCTTACCTACAGCTCTAATCAGCTTATCATTCAAGTCTTTAATTCCCCCAAACGGGTCAATAATAATTGAATCGCCTATTTTTACCATTTCTTGATTCTCAATTCTCAATTCTTGATTCTCGGGCTTTAGCGCCATCGCGTTAACGGTAAAATCACGCCGAGACAAATCTTCTTTTAATGAGCCGGAAAAGGACACACTGTCTGGATGGCGTTTGTCAGTATAATTTGCTTCAACCCGATAAGTAGTTACTTCCACTTCCTTTAACGACTCCCTGTCACTTTTCGTTAACACCGTCACTGTCCCAAAATCATTCGCGTAAAAACTTTCTGGAAACACCTTTTTTATTTGCCCCGGTCTGGCGTTAGTAGCCACATCCCAATCGGCCGGCTTTTTTCTTAACAACAAATCGCGCACGCATCCCCCTACCACGTAGGCCTCAAAACCCGCTTTGTTTAAAGCTCCCATAATATTTTGAATTTCTTTAGGAATTTCCATATATTATCCATTGTAACGAATTTACCATCAATGTCCTTTTTTAAGCAGGAGAAGTGCCGTGGGTTTATGTCCTAACTGCAAGCAGATCCCCGTATTGAAGAAAGTTGAGGGTGAACCCAGATGCAAAGAATGCAAAAATAAATCCGGTGTCCCTCAGCAACCTCACTACCAATATTGCCCAAGGTGTTCAGAAAATAACAACAAATGCGAGCGCTGTGGCCTTGAATGGATTCCAGTCATGTAATACACTTCAACGCCGAAACCATTTGTTTTGTCTGTCGCCCGACTAATCCCCGGGCTTTTTTATTAAATTAAAGTGGGTGTGGATGGACTTGAACCATCGACCTCTTCATTATCAGTGAAGTGCTCTAACCGGCTGAGCTACACACCCGTTATCCCCCTCCCACCGTGCCCATATTGAACAATTTTTTCACCAATTTTGCAATAAAAAACCGCCCCGGGGGCGGTTTTTCCCCTGTCAAACTCTGTGCGATTGCAAACATTACGTCTGTTTTTGCGCGCCACATGTTTCAATTGGAGCACGCGCTCTCCAATGTCTGTAATAAAGACTATTTTATGAACCATCAAAAGTTCATGCTCGACTAGCCAGTACTGCGAGCTGCAATTACCAATAACTTTAGTCATTTTGACATTTGGTCATTGAATGGACATTGGGGTTTTGTCATTGGTCATTCCAGTACGCAGTACTGGTAATTTCTCCCTAGAAAGGAGGTGATCCATCACCAGGTTCCCCTAGCGATGCCTTGTTACGACTTATTCCTAATCACTGACTTTACCGTGGCTCCCGCAAAGCGCGGGATCTTCGGGTACCGTCAGCTTTTCTGAATTGACGGGCGAATGTGATAGTTAGCACACTTCACGTTCCCACGTAGCGAGCGGATTTCCCGCACTACGCGAGCCCTAGGCATGCATCTGCGA
>CAYMOF010000037.1:0-5410 GCA_964392095.1 uncultured Candidatus Saccharibacteria bacterium
ATTCCGCTCCCAGGGTGTCTGGTACGGTGCTTTCTTTCAGGTGGGTGAGTAGTTATGTTTACTCTGAGCGAGCAAAGTGAGTCGAAGAGTGGTGGACCCAAGCGGAGTCGAACCGCTGACCTCATCGATGCCATCGATGCGCTCTGACCAGCTGAGCTATGGGCCCCAAGGGTGACAGTATAGTAATATGAATACATGTTTTCAGTAAAGAGTAAAAATAGTTGTGCAATGAATTTGAGTGTGAGTGAAGAAAGAGGATTGTCATATTTAGCGGTTATATTTTTTTTGATGCCGATTTTTTTTACGGGCGTCATGGTGCCAGAGGTTAGCCGTCCTACATGGAACTGGATAGGGGCTATTTTGCTTCTAGTGATTGTACACATTTTTGGAACTAAGGCAGGCAAGGGAATAAAAATATCTCTGACCGTGATTTTAACTGCGGCTGTGATTTTTGTTCTATTTTTGTTAGGCGAAATTAACGAAGTATTTGTTTGGCTAATTGGAGTTTTCTTAACAGTTGTTGTGTTGGCAAGGGTGATAAAAACATCGTCTTGGAAAAATGTTTTGGTGGTAGTAATAAGTGTTTTTCTTCTTCAAGCACAGTGGGCGGTAGCTCAATTTGTTTGGCAACAAGATCTAGGAATGAATATGTTGGGTGAATCGAAAATATCTGTTGGTGATTCCGGGGTGGCAAAGTTTTCTACGGGCAAGAACAACAATGATGGCGAATTTTTAGATGTGAAAATCGTAAGAGTTTATGGGCCATTAAATCATCCAAACTCTATAGGGGGGGTATTGATTATTGGTTTTCTTTTGGTGTGCATTACATTTTTATATTTAAAAAGAACCAATTTAATGAATATGGGTGATTATGGTTTATATTTTTTTCTAAATATTGCCATGCCGGTTATTTCTTTGGGTATAGTTTTGACTTATTCCAGGTCTGTTTATTTAGCGGGTGTTTTGGGAGGGATTTTGTGTTCATTGATTGCGGCCTTGGATAAGAAGCGGGTTTTAAAAATTACGGAATTGTTAAAGAAGTTTTTTGTAGTTTTACTGGTGATTATATCTTTGAGTCCGCTGGTTTTTTATAGGTGTGTTGACAAGGAAGACATGGCTTTACCGGAAAGACAGGGGGGCTGGACATGGTCTGTGAAAATTATAAAAGAGAATGGAACGTGGAGAGGTTCTGGCATAGGTCAGTATAAAGAGGCTTTGAAGAATTATCTGAATAAAGAAAAAATTGATCATGAGAATTGGCAAGTAGATTATGCCCACAATGTTTTTTTGTTGATAGCGGCTGAATGGGGCATGGCAGTTTTTCTGGTGCTAATGATTTGTTTAGTGGTTCTGATTTTTACGATTTACAGAAGGTGTTGGTGGTGGCTAGTTCCACTTTTGCCCCTGCTTTTACTAGACCATTATTTTGTAACTCAACCGTATCCTCTAGTGGTCTTAATTTTGTATTTATTGATGTTGAAAGCAAGATTTTTTAGCATGCCAGCCTAATGTAGTACAATTAAAAGCCATGACAGAATACGCTTACTTAAAAACAAAAGAACAGATACTGACAGACATGAAGGTCAGGCCGGATAAAGGCTTGAGCTCAAAAGAGGTTAAGAAAAGAAGAAAGAAGTTCGGCCTTAACGAATTACCTAAAAGCAAAAAGAAATCGATAGTACTGTTGTTTTTAGAGAGATTTAAAGAGGTGCTGGTTATTGTTTTGGTGATAGCGGCGGTCGTGTCCGCGCTTTTTGGAAGGTACGAAGACACTTTTATTATTGCTGTGGCTATATTAATTGATGCCAGTTTGAGTTTCGCGCAGTTGTTCAGAACAGAAAAGACTCTGGAGAAAATACGAGAACAGGTGCAATTGGTTTGTAATGTTATAAGAAATGGTTTCACTAATAAGATAGAAGCGGGGGAATTAGTAGTCGGAGACATTATGGAGCTGGCAGCCGGTCAAACGGTGCCGGCTGACGCGAGATTAATTGAAACAACGGGACTAAAAATAAGAGAGGCGTCTCTCACGGGAGAATCAGATGACGTCGAAAAGAACGTGGCCGCTCTTAAAACCAAAACAGGTATAAGCAGTCAGAGGAATATGGTATTCATGGGGACTTTTGTAGTTAGCGGTTCGGCTAAAGCGGTAGTGACATCGGTTGGCAGTAAAACTGAGTTGGGCAAGATAGCCCAGGTGTTAAAAAGCGACGAGTCTCCCTCCTCTCCTTTAAGGACAAAATTGCAGAAGATGGGATTATGGATAGGAGTAGTAATAATTGGAGCCGTATTTTTATTGTTTTTAGTTGGTATTTTAAGCGGTAAAGATTTAATTGAAACATCAAGAACAGCTATCACGTTGGTTGTCAGTGCCATTCCTGAAGATTTAACAATGATTTTGACTATAGCGTTGACGGTGGGCGTATCAAGAATATTGAGACAAAAAGGAGCGGTTAAGGAGTTGAATTCTGGTGAAACATTGGGGGCGGCCACGGTTATTTGCACTGACAAAACCGGCACACTAACAAAAGGGATGATGGAAGCCAGGAGTTTGGAATTTCTGCAAGGAAAAAGGACAACAGCGAGTGACAAAGGCAGACTAGACTGTTTGGAGGAATTAGCTTTGTTTGGTTTGGTTTTGGCATCTGACGCTCATGGAGAAACTGGAAATGACGGTAAGAAAAAATATTTTGGTTCCTCCACTGAAAGAACGGCTCTAGAATTTGTGGAAAGGTGCGGTTATGAACAAAAGGATTTAAGGCAAAGATGGAGACAACGAGATACGATAACCTTTAGCCCTCAATGGAAATACCGAGCAACTCTCAATGACCATCCAAGCCAGTCAATCGGGTATGTGTTTGTGTCGGGTGCGCCCGAGATACTGTTGGAAAAAAGCTCTTCTGTTATTGGAAAAGATGGTCAAGAGATGAAAATAAACACAAAAATGAGATTTGAGATGGCTAAAAAAATTGAAAGCCTGGCTAATGAGGGGAACAGGCTGGTGGGCACGGCTGTAAGAAGAAACTACGATAAAAAAGAGATTACCCAGGGAGATGTTAATGGCTTATTATTTCTTGGAGTTTTAACTGTTAAAGATCCGGTTAGAAAAGAGGTGATACGGGCGGTCAGGGAGACACAAAGGGCTGGTGTTAGCGTAAAAATTATAACTGGAGATCATGTAGGAACAGCAAAGTCTGTGGCGAGGGAAGTTGGAATTGTGGCTTCCGAAAATACGGTTGTAACGGGTGAAATTTTAGAAAGGATGTCGGACACAGAGCTGAAAGACGCAATTGACAAAATAAGCATATTCGCGAGAACCACCCCTTTGGACAAACAACGT
Source organism: uncultured Candidatus Saccharibacteria bacterium (assembly GCA_964392095.1). GTDB lineage: Bacteria > Patescibacteriota > Andersenbacteria > UBA10190 > UBA10190 > CAYMOF01. The sequence continues at coordinate 3,341 of CAYMOF010000037.1, forward strand.
ATTATAAGGGCATTGCAGTCTAAAGGACACGTGGTAGCGATGACGGGAGATGGGGTAAATGACGCAGTGGCGTTAAAAGGAGCTGATATTGGGGTGGCGATGGGTTCAGGAAAGGATATTGCTAAAGAGGCGGCAGATTTGATACTGCTGGATGATAGTTTTAAAACAATTGTCTCAGCAATAAAGGAGGGTCGGGTATTGAGAGATAATATAAGAAAGGTGATTCTTTTTCTTCTTTCGACGAACGCGGCGGAAGTGGCAATTTTTTTTGCGGCTATAATGCTGGGAATGCCACTACCTTTGCTTCCGGCACAAGTATTGTGGATTAACTTGGTGACCGACGGAACTTCAGACATTGCTTTAGCTTTAGAGCCAAAAGAAAGAAGGGTAATGAAAAGACCTCCCGAGGATCCTAAGGCGTCTTTAATAGGAAAGACGTTAATGTGGCACTTAGGGCTAACCGGACTGGTTATGGCCGTAGTGACAATGGCCGTTTACGTCTATTCGTTCAAGCAACAAGGAGATTTGGTCTATGCCAGGACAATGGTTTTTGTGACAATAGCGATTGCTTCCCTGGTGTCTGTTTGGAGTTTTAGATCATTAAGTGAATCTATTTGGAGGCGTGGTTTTTGGGGTAATATTTGGGTGCCTGTTTCATTAATGGTATCAGTTTTAATGCTTGTTGTAACAATATATGTTCCATATCTTAGGTCTTTTTTCCAAACAGCGGTTTTGGGGGTTGGAGATTGGGTAATTGTTTTGTCTGTTTCTGTGATGGCTGTTTTGTTCATTGATTTGAGAAAAAGATTTATTAAGAGAAAGAAGGATAAGGAAGGTAATAAACGTATTGTAATGCCAGCGCAAAAAACTGAAGTCGCCGCTTGAAGGTATAAGCAATGTTTGTGATAAGAAATGGAGATAGATGGAAGGGAAAATAAAATAGACAAGAAGAAAATCGGGCAAAAGGGTGAGGCTGCGGCTAAAAATTATTTGGAGAACAAGGGAATGGTTTTGGTGAAGGAAAACTGGCGTTGTAAAATGGGCGAGGTTGATTTGATTATGAGAGAAAAAGAGGCCTTGATTTTTGTTGAGGTGAGACTAAGAAGGAAAACAATATATGGAGCCGGCTATGAAACTGTTGCACGAGATAAAATCAGAAAGCTGGTTAATACCGCCAGATATTACCAACAAAAAGAAGATTATTGGGGCGATATAAGGTTTGATGTTGTTTCTATCGAGGTTGACGAGGATAAAGGTTTTGCATTGGAACATATCAAAGATGCGTTTAGCGCTGATTGATTTTGGCGAGGTATATATAAGGACTGAGAGCGTCGTTGATTAAAAAAAGTCCAACCGTAGTGGCGGATAGAAGGGGGCTGGATTAGCTTTGATTGAAAAGGTTAATTCATTGGCGGAGACAGGCTTTAACTAAGCCATTTCTTTTTTTGCGCCTATAGAAGTGTGGATACATTCAGCTAAAGACCAGGCATCGAACGGTTTTCCAACTATCTTGTTAATGGCAGTGCGGATCTCTTCGGCAGGTGGGAGACTATGCTCGGGCAGTAAGGCAACCAATACGACGTCGTCAAGGGCACCACACCAAGTATTCGCGGGGAACACAGCGGTCTTGAGAGCTGGGGATGAGGTAGCCTTGAGGCGGCCGGAGTCGAACCGTTTGCTCACGGTCCGCGGAGAGACCTGACAGATTTCGGCAACTTGGGCGATAGTAAAAATTTTCATGGCACTGCTCCTGAAAGAGTGGCTTGAACGCAGAAATTGGAGGGTAAAAAGTGATTAGATGATAGGTTTTTGATCTTCTTTGTTAATACTTGTGGGTCATATGAGCTTGGAGAGGTAAAGAAACGGGTCCTGTCACGCCATTTTCCCCGCCCGGCCGCTTCGTCCCGCCTGCGGCGGGGACTGCAGGGGCCTGCCTGCCGGCGAGGCAGGCTCGTCGGGGGAACCCCTAAGGCGTGCCGTCCGTTTCAAAAAAAGTTTTTGCTAATCTTCTATGTATAGTCTTTTCTAATCCAATAATCGGCCTGAAATAGCGTCCGTAGTAGCTAGGAA
>CAYMOF010000038.1:0-5278 GCA_964392095.1 uncultured Candidatus Saccharibacteria bacterium
CGGCACCCGCTGATAATAGGCCTAATAAACTCTTATTAATTAGCATAAGGCGTAGTAAAAACCGCTTCTTTGGGATCAAGGTGCTTTCACGTGGGTGAGTAGTTACCAACGAAGAGATTGACAAAATTCGCAAACCTCTGCGAACAACCAGCTTTGTCAATATTCTAATGAGATAAGCGAGAAAAACCCACGGATTACGTCTTTCTGTTACTCCTCCGACACTCTCTCCACCTCTTCCACCGTCGTAATCTGGTCAATAACTTTTATATATGCGTCTTGCGCAATAGTTGTCATTCCTTGCTGTCTTGCCGCTTCTTCTATTCTCTGACTATCCACTCCTTCCAAAACCAGTTCCTCTATTGTCCCTTTCACCGCAAACAACTCATAAACACCTGTCCTCCCTTTATAGCCCGTGCCTTCGCACTCCTCGCACCCTACTGCTTTAAGAAAAATTAAATCTCTCCGATCAAGCACGCTTGCGTCAAAAACTTCTTCTCTAACCCCTTCCATCACCTGCTTTATATGCTCTCTCATTCTGGTATCCACCTTATATCTCTGTCCACACTTTCCGCAAACCTTTCTTACCAGCCTTTGCGCTATGATTAAATTGATAGCCGGCGCCAAAACATAAGACCTCACCCCTATATCAGCCGTCCGCAAAATCACCCCCACCGCGTTATTAGAGTGGATAGTCGAGAACACCAAATGCCCCGACATTGAGGCGTGGATAGCTGTCTCCGCCGTTTCCATGTCTCTCATCTCCCCCACAAAAATTATATCCGGATCCTGCCTTAAAATTGTTCTTAGTCCAACCGCAAAAGTGTAGCCAGAATCATTGTCCACCTCCGTCTGCTCCACCCCCACTAAACGATATTCGATTGGATCCTCCAACGAAATCACCTTAAGCTCCGGACGGCTCACCTCATTTATACAGGCCGCCACTGTTGTTGTTTTACCTGATCCCGTCGGCCCAGAAGCCAAGATCATCCCCGTACTCTCTTTTAACTCTTCCTTAACGACCCGTAAATCCCAGTCTTTCATCCCCAAATCAGAAAGCTTGTAAACACCCTCCCGTCTGCTAAACAGTCTCATCACTATATGCTCCCCATAACCACCCGGAAGAACCGACAAACGCACATCATATTTCTCTCCATCAACCCTAACCACAAAACTTCCTTCCTGCGGCAAATCATGAACATTCAACTTTAAATTAGCCAGGACCTTCACTCTCGACAAAATGTACTTCCAACTCTCCCTCCTAAACTCAACCACGTCCTGCAAAACTCCATCCACTCTATACCTGACCCTGGCGCTCTCCTTAAACGGATCAATATGGATATCCGAAGCCCTTGCCTTCATGGCACCCGCTACCAAAACCGACATGAGTTCAGTAGTCGGCACTCTCGAGATCTTTTCTCCTAAAGTCTTTAGATCAGCCAAGCTTTTCTCTATTTCCTTTAATTGATCTTCCGTTATCCTCATTTCTCCTTCGGCCACCAGCTCCTTGCCTGTCTCCTTGCCATATCTAGACAAGGCCACCATTAAACTATGGTTAGACACAACATACACTTGGGGACTGACGCCCAGCTTGTCTTTCACTGTCTTTATCAACTCCCTGAATTCTTCTTGGTCAGGGTTCACCACCCCAATCCTTATATCTTGCCCCTTTTTGTAAAACATAACCGCCCCTAACTGTTCCGCCTTTTCTTTCGCGATAAGCCTCAACACCACCGGCTCCATTGGAAAAGTTGTCAAAGATATATAAGGCAACCCAAACCGCTCTGCTCTTTTTCTGGCTACTCTCTCCTCTTGCTGAGCCGCTAAAGCGGATAGCTTGGAAGCTATATCCTCTTTTTTATGATTACCCCACCCTAAAGACATACTCTGTTAATTATAACACCCTCCCTTAACTAATCACCCACCGCTAATAACCACTTAAAAGTTCCTGAAAAACTGCCATTGTCTTATCACTGTCATGCACAGCTACCGCTCTCGGTACCGCATCACCCGCCTGCCTAACCTGTCTTTCACTGCTCACCAGACCATCTTCGACTAATCTATACGGATGTTCATCTTCAATAAACTTCACCCAATCTTGCCCCTCTTCCAGCTCAATCGGAATGGTCTTGTTATTGGCCACAACCACATCAGCCCCTCTACCCAAATAAGATTCATAAACTCTTACAAAATCCTCTCCTCGCCACCCCGCTGTTTGTCTAGACGTTGTTAAAAGAGTCATTACTACAAATACCGCTACTCTACTGCCACTAATCTCTTTCTCAATTTCAGGTAAGGCCAAGGTCGGTAAAATAGTTCCAAAGGTGTGCCCGGGAGCTATGATAACATGGGTAGCTTCCCTTAAAAGCTCTTTCGCCCTGGGGTTTATACTCAAATCCTCTCCTTTTAATTTCACCCTCACCTCACCCGGCAACCACCTCGGGTCAGCCTGCAAGTTCACTCCGTGTGAAATCGAATGCTGACCTTCCCCCAATACACTTTGTACGCCATCAAAAGTAATCACCACCTGCTCCACTAAAGACCTAAGGGTTATCGGCACTACCCCGGCGCGCTTAGGTATCTGCAAAACCCTCGCCATTGTTGCTATCGCCGTGTCTATATCACTGTTTACTTCCAAAGCCGCTAGAAAAATATTTCTTAGAGTATGCCCCTCGAAATCCCCGTGGTCGAACCGATAAGCCAGCGAGCGTAAAAAAACATCTCCTCTCACATCTCCCCGCAATCCGCTCAAAGCAACCAAACATTTTGTCAAGTCCCCCACCGCAGCCACCTGATACTGATCTCTTAGCCGACCAGTTGAACCCCCATCGTCAGACATTTGCACCAAGGCATACAATGACTCTATTTTTTTCTGGACCAAAAGCGGCACTAAAGCCGTAAGCAACCGCGAAGTCCCACTTCCGCCACCCAGTATCACAACCCGCGCTTTACTGTTTTCGTTACGAACCATATTCTCCCTTATACTACACCTCTCAACTCATTACAAAAACGTCTCCTTATATTAATAAACCCCTGTCCTTTGCCTAAAAAAACAAAGGCTCGTGCCTGGCTCTAGCTTCCTTTAATATTATAAACATCGTCAACACAACCATCAGCCAACCATATATACGACCGTTCCAGCAAAAAACATACCTGGCCCCCGTGGCTGGAAAACTAGTTAATCCCGCCACTCTTCCCAATCTCACGTCCTCCTGAAAACGCGGCAATATTCTATAACCAGAAGACGTTTCTGAAACAACCCCCACAACCGTCACCGCCACACCTTTTTTCATGCTCGGCTTATCAATCCTGGTCGATTCCTTTATATATACCTTTACTTCGCCGCTCCCATCATCAACATAAAAAGTATCTCCTGAAGTCCGAGCAACCTCTCCTTGAACAATAACCAGCGACCCCTCCCATTCCTCACCTACTTCTCCGGTATCTACCAAATGGGGCTCCAGCGGACTTTCCCTAGCCACAATCCTTAAATCCTCCTTTTGAAAAATCTTTACTCTTGTTTCTCCTCGAGAAATTGATACTTCCCCTGCCACCTCCACCCGATCGCCCATCTTAATCTGCGGCCACTCCTCTTTGTAAAAATATACCTGTACACCAGATCCAGCCAAATACATTATCTTATCTCCCAAAACTCCCGGTGGCGCGCTCACCACACCTTCCGTTTTTACCATCTCCCCCTCCTCCCGCTCTCTTATTTCGCTTAAAACCACAGCCGAAAAAATCTGTCCCGCCACCCGGCTTGCCTCCGTCGCAGTTTCTTCTTCGTCATCACCTTCGTCACTCTCCTCTTCCCCATCATCTGTTTCCAACTCCGTAATAATATTTTCCTCCTCCTCGGTCACCGTAGTACTCAACAGATAGCCACCGTCGTCGCCCCGGGAAATAGAAACACCTTCTTCAACCGTATCTTCATAAACATATTCCGACTTTATCTCGCCGGCCGGATCCAGCAAGCGAACCGCGTCCCCACCATTATTCAAAGCTATTTTCGTCACTTTTCGTCTAAAAGCCATCACCTCGCCCGCGCCGATCTCTGTATTTTCTTCTATAGTGTAGGACTTACTACCCCCTTCTTGGTCATCCAGCTGCCAACCGCTTAAGTCCGCCGCTTCACTCCCCGTATTCTTTAGTTCTATAAATTCACCCTCCGTATCTGACCCTTCCGGATTAGGCAGGATTTCATTTATCACCACCGTATCCGTGTAAACCACCGCCTCGATTTCCAATTCAACCGCCTCGCTTACTTCTTCCTGGCTATCATCAACCATCAGCACAACTTCATACGTACCCGGCGCATCATAAACATGCTCAACCTCATCTCCAACCGCGCTTTGGCCGTCCCCAAATTCCCAGCTGAAATTCAGCTCGTCACCATCCGCGTCAGAAGAGTCATCGCCGAAGAAATTAATTACTTCGCCCTCCTTCATCTCCCCACTCACGCTTATCGCCGCCTCGGGCGCTGTGTTCACCGGCGCCTCACTATTTTCCTCTTTAGGAGTTCCTCGCCTCCCCCCTATCGAAACCGTGGACGAGTGCCAGCTTTCCACCAACGTACCGTCTAATTCTTCGCCGCTTCTTTCCATAGAAACTCCTTCGCTGGTATTTTCGCCCGCGTACCACATACCCAGCCTGTTAGCCTCGTCCCTTGTCTCTCCTGTATCATCCAGCAAAATTACCAGCTCCCCACTGTTTAACAATGTCAGCGAAGAAACAATTTTGTCAGCCTCCACCTCTGTGGCCAACTCGTCGTCCTCTAATAAATAATAGCCCCGGGGGCCAATAGTATCTCCTTCCTCAAATTCCACAATTTCTTTTTTCTCGCCGCCTTCCTTTTGCCTGATCAGCCGCCACCCCGCTAAAAAAACCTCTTCATTCTCAGAATTAAACAATTCAACATACTCCGCTCCATCCCACATCAGCTCATTAATAATTACGCCTTCTCCGGTCTCTGCCCTGGCTTCACCGCTATTTATCAAGCATGTCTCTGTAACCAAAAAACAAAGCGCCAAAAAAGCGCCGCAGACCACACTGATTATATTTTTTTCTCCCCTCCTCATTTTATTTTTGTGTTTGTTTTTATTACCTTTTCAGATTAACACAGTCTTTTTTGCGACTCGCCTAAGTTTTCCACAGCCTTTTCAGATTCATTTTCGCATATCTCTCATCAGCCTCGCCCCCCCACCCCCGCCTTGCCTTAAAACATAACTACAACCAACAAGCCCCCCCCAAAATAGCTGTCCCCAAAACTCCATAAATCAAG
>CAYMOF010000039.1:0-4337 GCA_964392095.1 uncultured Candidatus Saccharibacteria bacterium
TTACAATCTGAGAACCAAAAAATTTTGTGTTTGGTTGACTTTGAAAGCTGAACAAGCCTAGGGTCGTCGGTGTTTAGAACGGCCCAGCCGCCGGCCGGCAGACTTTCAACAAGTTCCCATTTAGCTCGAGCCAGTTTTTCCTGACTGCCGAATAGGGCAATATGCTGATTGCCGATAGCGGTTATGGCTCCTATTTGGGGTTTGGTGAGATTGGCTAGAGCGGATATTTCTCCTTTTTTGTAAGCTCCCATTTCGGTAACATATATTGGCCGCTTATTTTTGTGGATATGGCTTAGTTGGGCCAGCATGTCCTGGGCGATCACGTATTCTGAATTACGGTGGGCCCGGGAGATAGTAATGGTGTCGGAAAGAATGTGGGACAAAATCTGTTTGACTGACGTTTTGCCATAGCTTCCGGTTATGCCGGCAACAACCAGGTTAGGCATAGACAAGCGAAGTCTTTGAGCTTTTGTAATTGTTCTTTTTTTTATGGGTAGCGAAAAGGCGTTGGAAAGCAGTGTGGCGAAAGTGATAATGGGAGGAAGGCTAACAAGGTAACCAGCCCAAAATAGAAAGACGTTGTTGATACGGAAAAATACAAGTAGCGGCAAGCTTGAAAGGAGAGCTAGGACAATAATAATGGAGGCATGAATGGTAAAAGAAGGGCGCCCCAGCCCGTATATAGATATTCGACGGGCGTGGAAAGCCGATATAACAGACAAGCAAAAAGCGCTGAATAAGTTAGAAAGAAGAGCATGATGGAGAAAAAAGAATACCCAGGCGAAGCAGAGAAAGAAGAAGCTGGCAAAATACGACAGTTGTCCGTTGATAAATTCCTGATCGAAAATAGCGGCATGGAGACGATCCCACCGATATTCTTTTCTTTGCCATATTGAAACTTGCGAAAGACCGGTAATGATGGCTAAAGTTAGGCCAAGACCGTTGATTATTAGCAAGTATAGGTGGACCATGATCTGGGATTACTCTTCTTTTGATATCAGAACAGGGAAATAGTGTCCACAAAAGGTAAATTTGTTTATTTTAATTATAATGACCAAGAAATTAACCATACAAATGCTAGGTTGGAACGGCGAGGGGGTTCTGCCTGAAGGTTTAAGGGCGTTATGTCAGGTGCCGGAAAAAAGCGCTGATATTTTATATATTGATAACTGTTCCGACGATAATTCGGTGGAGGTGGTGAAAAATATTCTTCCTCGGGCAAGCATAATGGATATGCCTAAAAATTACGGTTATGCGGGCGCTCATAATATGGGCATTAATAGCTGTAATACGGAATATCTTCTTATACTTGATCAAGACGTGGTGATTAGGTGGGAAGCGATAAGAAAAATGGTTTTAAAAATGGCTAGCGATGAAAAACTTGGCGCTATTCAAGGAAAGCTTTTGCGAAGACAGAGCGAGGAAGAAGAACTTATCGACTCAATTGGAATTGTTTTAACACTGTCTTTGAACGGCCGGGACCGGGGCGCCAACCAGAAAGATATAGGAAGGTTTGATAAGCAGGCAGACATCATCGCAACAACCGGTTCATGTTCTTTGTATAGGGTGAAGGCTTTAAGAAACGTGGCTTATGGCGGCGGTGAATATTTTGATGAGGATTTTTTTGCCTATAAAGAAGATGTGGATTTGGGATGGCGACTAAATAACGCGGGATGGCAGGTAATATATTTTCCTGTGCTGGCTGGTTATCACCAAAGAACTTTGGGGAGACGCGGTTTTATGAATTGGGGGCTTAATCCCAAAAAGATAAGAGAGCGATTAAAAAGCACCAGGACAAGATACAGTTTTCGTAATTGGATATGGATGATAGTTAAAAACGCTTCAATAAAACAGGAGCTTTTGCACGAATTTTTTATAGACGCAAGGATAGTAGTTTTTTTGTTGCTGGGTTTGATGTATCCTCCTTTTTATTCAGTTTTTAAGGATATTTTTATAGGGATTCCCAAAATGATAAGGAAGCGGCAATTAGGACATAACAAAAGAAATCAATGAAGCTAAGCATTATAATAGTTAATTATAATACCGGAGCGTTGACCAAGGCCTGTGTCGAGTCAATTTTAGCTCAAAATTTGCCCTTTAAGCATGAAATAGTTGTTGTTGATAACGCTTCGAAGGATTTAAGCGTGTCGTTTTTGAGGTCTGATTTTCCTGATATTACGGTTATCAAAAATCAGGAGAACCTGGGTTTAGCGGCGGGTATTAACGTCGGATTAAAAAAATCTAGAGGCGAATATAAGTTGATATTAAATCCAGATATAGTGGTTATGGAGAGAGCTATTGAAAGGATGGTAAAGTTGATGGACGAGGACAAAGAAATAGGAATGTTAGGCGGGCAATTGATTTCTCCAAATGGAAAAATCCAATATTCTTGTTATCGTTTTTATCGTCCTATAACTATTGTTTACAGGCGGACTTTTTTAGGAGAAACAAAAAGTGGTAGGCAAGAAATCGACAGATTTTTAATGAAAGATTATGACCGTAAATCGCCCAAGCGCGTTGACTGGCTAATGGGGGCGTGTTTGATGGTGAGGGAAAAAGCAGTTCAGGAGGTGGGTGGTATGGACGAAAGGTTTTTTTTGTATTTTGAGGATGTTGATTGGTGTAGAAGGTTTTGGCGGGCAGGCTGGAAAGTGTGTTACGTACCCGAGGCTCTTTTTTCCCATTACCATCAAAAAAGTAGTGAGAAAAACGGCCTATTAGGATTGATGAACAGTAAAATAGTTAGAGAACATATTTGGTCGGCAGTTAAATATTTTTGGAAGTATCGTCACCAAGAGTTGCCAAAGACAGAGATATGAATTTAATAACTATAGTTACAATTTTGGCAAGTTGCGCTATTGGATCGGCGGACGGAGAATTATGCTTTAGCGACAATCTGTTCCGCCAGCAAACTAAGCCAACGCAGGTTAAGGGGATGGTTAATAAGGTAGAAGAGGAGGGTCCCTTCTTTAAACATAATTCAGTAGATGTGGTGGTTTCGGCTGACTCTGTTTTAGTGTGGGATGAAAAGTCAGGAAAAATTTTATACGAAAAGAATTCTTTAGAGAGGAGGCCGATAGCCAGTGTGAGCAAGCTGTTGGCGGCGTTAACCATTAGAGACAATGCCAGCACGGATCAGATCATTGAAATATCTCCTGAGGTGAAAAAAGCGCAATTGAGCGGCGTGAATATAAGATTGCCCATAGGTGAACACACGACTGTTTATGATTTGCTGGCGGCCGGTTTAATATCTTCGGCTAATGACGCTATGGTTGCTTTAGCTGTAGGGGTTTTTGGTTCGGAAAGAATATTCGTTGAGGAAGCAAACGCCTTCGCGGAAGAAAATGGTTTATATAATACAAGAGTAAACAACGCGACCGGATTGACGGGAGGAGATCAATATTCGACGGCTCACGATGTAATGAAAATGTTTAAGCTGGCTTACCGAGACAGGGTTTTGAGAAATTTAATGGTTAGTGAAAACGGGGTTTTGAGAACTAAGGAGGGGAAAACAAGAAATTATAAATCAACCAATAGGCTCTTGGGCACATATTTTCCGGTGCTGGCGGCGAAAACCGGATATACTTATGAGGCGGGTCAAAATTTTGTGGTTATGACATACGGCGATAAAGGCCAGAGAATAGGAGTGGTTGTGTTGGGAAGCGAAGAGAGGTTTCAAGACGCGAAAATCCTTGTAGAATGGGTATGGAGAAATTATGAGTGGGTATAATAATATTTTAGAAAATTTTTAATGTTAGACAATAGCTATGCATAGTTTTTCGGACCCTTCTTTGGTTATCGCGGTCACCCGGGTGGTGGGGATGTCGATTATTACTTTTGTGGTAGCTTTGCTATCGACGCCTTTGCTTACTCATATTTTATATAAATATAAGTTTCGTAAAAGTATAAGAAACGAGGGAAAAACTCCTTATTATTCCAAGATGCATGTTAAAAAGCAGGGCACGCCTGTAGGGGGAGGGATAATAGTATGGACGACTGTTTTTGTTTTAGCCGTCTTGTTTTCTGTCATTAGCTTGCTCTTTCCGGAGACCGGGCTACGAGAGCTTAATTTTTTGACCCGTTCGCAAACATTGTTGCCCTTAGGCGCCTTGGTGGCGGCGGCTTTAGTGGGGTTGGTGGATGATTTTATGAATGTTAAAAAAATCGGGCCGAGCGGAGGGGGATTAAGGATGAAGCAAAGAATTATTTTATACATGGTCGTTGCTTCTTTTGGCGCCTGGTGGTTTTATTATAAGTTAGGCTGGAGCCTGATACATGTGCCGGGATTGGGAGATTTTGAGATAGGCTGGTGGTATGAGATCGGAAGAGCACAGTTA
>CAYMOF010000040.1:0-3084 GCA_964392095.1 uncultured Candidatus Saccharibacteria bacterium
CATTAAAAAATCCGGCGGCTCGGCGGCTGACAAAACGTGAAGTTACAATCTGCGGAGAGGGTGGGATTCGAACCCACGGACCCCTTGCGGAGTCAACTCCTTAGCAGGGAGCTACTTTCGGCCACTCAGTCACCTCTCCTAAACCCCAATCTAATCATTAGTTGTGGATTCTGCAAACTCATTGTATATAGTAATACACAGGGAGGAATGAGTTTTTACTTTTGGTTCCTGGGTTTTGGTTTTTATAAGCGCTCGTAGCTCAGTTGGTAGAGCAGTCGGCTCTTAACCGAACGGTCGGGGGTTCGAATCCCTCCGGGCGCACAATGATCCGTACCCCATAAAGTGGACACGAAAGGTACGGTACCATTGTTTTCTTTTGTTAGAATTAACTCACTAACAAAAGAAACGATGAGAACAATATTTACCAGCGAGCAAATCGCTGAATTAGAAAAGAATCCGTGCGTATGGCGTGTTAGCCCACGCATGGTTCACTATACGTATGAATTCAAGAAAAACGGGCGCTTGATTTGTACGCAGAAGGAATCAAGCCCGATGACACATGGAAGCAGACTGGCTTTGATGTCAGCATCTGGAAAAAAGGCTACTGCGGATGGACTATCAAAGACTGGCGATGCTTGGTCAAAAGAGGCGGTCTAAAAAGCCTGACCAGCCCGTCGGGCATTCAGGCTGATTATGGATACACACGAGCCCGGTCGCCGGAAGTCGACCGAGCGCGGAGGCTCGAACTGCGGGTCCGCTATCTTGAAGCTGAAAATGCTTTTTTAGCACAACTCCGGGCCAAGCGAGCGGAGTCAAACTCAGGCCCTGCGAAAAATATCGGATCATTAGAGCGTTAAAAGATGATGTGCGCATCCTCTGTCAGTTAGCCGGTGTGTCAAGAGGCGGATACTACAAATGGCTCGCAACTGCCGACCAGCCGGACAAAGATTACGGCGACTATCTTACAATCAAAACTGTCTTCGACAAAGGTAAGCAAAAATATGGCTGGCGAAACATTAAAATGAGGCTACCGGAGATGAATCACAAAAAAATCCAGCGAGTTATGAGGAAGTATGGACTAAGAACTAAAGTTAGAACAAAGAATCCTTACCGGGCTGCCCACAAAAAGACGATGGAGCACCGGACGTTTCCCAACAAGCTTAAGCGGGGATTCCAGCAAACCAGGCCGCTTACAATCTTCTGCACTGACATTACCTACTTGCCGTTCCTGTCTGGATTCGCCTACCTGTCCGTCGTCAAGGATGTTGCCAGCGGAGAGGTGATAGCATGGAAAGCTTCCCTGCGCATTGATATGGCGCTAGTATTGGAGACCGTGCAACAGATGCCAGTTGATTCATGCAACAATGCTTTGATTCATTCCGACCAAGGCTTCCACTACACAAATCCGTCTTTCATTGCCGCTGTTAAAGACTGGAACACCAATCTTGCCGGTCTTTCAAGGAGCTGTGTTTAAAAATCGAGGAATACATGAAATACTACAATTACGAAAGAAAACAGTGGACACGAAACAAGATGACACCTGTTGAATACAGGAATCATCTTCTGGCCCGGGTCGAGGGTTAGGGGGTTTGAAAGTGTCTACTAAAGGGGGTACACATCACATAAGAAATAAAATCATGTTGAGGGCGTTATTGTTAGTAGTGGTTTTTACTTTGGCCGGAATTTTAGCTTTTATTTAAAACTCCCAATTAGCTAATAATAAAGCCTTAAGACAGCAGGCTGATGAGCAATACTGCGCTAAGGCAAGCACTGATTATAAATTAAGTTTATCCCAAGCAAAAAAAGTCGGCGCAGGCAGCGAATGCGGCAGTGATTATGCGGATACTTATTTCTGTAATGAAATAACAGGGACGTGGTGGATTGATTTAAATATAAATAAGCCGGGTTGCAATCCGGCCTGTGTGATTGATGTGGTTAATAAAAAAGCGGAGATAAACTGGCGATGTACTGGATTGCGATAGAGACAATTAAAAGCCTAGACGGCGAGCAACGACATCGGTTAACGGCTCTTCCATTTCCTGGTCTTCGGGAAGAAATTCAATCAGGATATCACGTATTTGCAAAGGATCGGCGCTTCCTATTTCCATGTTAATGTAAGGAGACAGTTTTCTCTTGCTACGGACAATAACAGTTTTAGCTTCCCCCGGTTCGTAAACAACATTAAAGGATTCTAAATCGCGGTAATGGTACAACACATTGTTTAGAGCGATGCCATCTATCATTAGTCGATAGCGAATTGTCGCCGGTTTCAGCTGGGCAATGTAATAAGTCATGGCGGCAATTCCAGCGATGGCTAAAGCTCCGAAAATATTAGCGTAGAGTATAATTTGTAAACCGGCAAAAAGCGTTCCTCCAGCCGCCAATAAAACGAACCATAACTGCGACTTAGGGAGGTGTGCGTGTTCCTGAGCGTGCCATTCACAAAGGGTTACTTCTTTTTCAACGTCATCATCAACCTCATCAAGGTCTTGAGTCTCCTGCATTTCTTTGAGTTCATGCTGAAATCGAGTGTCTTTTTTATGAGTAAAGAGTTTCTTGGTAACTTTGTCTTTGTAGGGATGGCGTATGGTTACTTTTTCTTTAGGTTTATCTGGGCGAGGCGGGACCGGGGGTGATATGTTTGGTTTTTTAGGCACGGTTTTTTTCTCTTCCGAATAACGGCGCCAATCAGAAATAGAATTTGATCTTTCCGCTGGTTTTATTTTTACTCTTTCTCGTGTGTGGGTCTTAAACATAAAGACATTTATATCATCTATTTATAATATACCTCTTTAGTCTTTATTTGACTACTTGATTGAAATAAAGAGGGCTTTGGGGCATTATGTGACTACGCTGGTGCGGCTTTTTGATCTCGTAGCTCAGCGGATAGAGCGTTGGCTTGCGGAGCCAAAGGTCGGAGGTTCGAATCCTCCCGAGATCGCGGAATGGAGAGGTGCTAGAGTGGCCGAATAGGCGTGCTTGGAGAGCACGTGTGCTGGCAACAGTACCGTGGGTTCGAATCCCACCCTCTCCGCCAATTTTCACTTTTTGCGAAATCGTAAGAGGTTGCCTCGGCGCAAAGCG
>CAYMOF010000041.1:0-3015 GCA_964392095.1 uncultured Candidatus Saccharibacteria bacterium
AACTTGGTGAACAGCCTGGTGATTTCATCCGGCGTCATGCCGCGGCCGGTGTCGGTTACGGAAAAAATAACATTGTTGCCGTCGGACTCGACTTTAACATCTACCCGGCCCTTGTCGGTATATTTTATGGCGTTGTCGATCATATTTAATAAGACTTGGCGCAGGCGTTCTTCATCGGCGACAACATGGGGAATGGGTTTGGAGGGTTTGTGAAATTTGATTTTTATTTTTTTCTTGAGAGCGTTAGGGGACAGGTCCTGGACAAGCTGTTTGGTAATTTGAACAAGATCAAGAGAAGCAAGATTTAGTTGGAGCCGACCGCTTTCAATGCGAGAAATATCAAGCAAATTCTTAATCAGGCTAATGAGGCGGACGGCGCTTTGCTCTAACATATTAATAATGGGTTTTTGTTGAGGATTTACACGCCCGTAGTCCCCTTCCCTAATCATAGAAAGATAGCCGCGCAAGGCCGTAAGCGGAGTGTAAAGTTGGTGGCTGGCGATGCTTAAAAACTCGCTTTTGGCTTTGTCTAGATCGCGCAGCTGCTCGTTGGCTATCTCCAGCTCGTGGGTAGCGCGCTTTACTTCCACCTTCAGCTTTTCGCCAAACTCCAACGACTCCTGATACAACCGGGCGTTTTCCAAGGCGGTGGCGGCTTGAGGAGCAAGAGCGGACAGGAATTCTATATCATCATTAAGGTAAGGCGTGCCGGAAAGCTTATCGCCCAAGGTAATAAAGCCGGTTAGTTCCTTATTAACAAAAAGGGGCAAGATAACGGAAATATCAAGCCAGGTGAAGGCGTGTTCGATTTTTTTGATATCTTCCGCGTGTTGAATTGATCTTTCCTGTTCCCGCTCAAAAGCCAGTTCGTCTTTGATAATCGGCGCGCGGCTGTGCTGTAAGTGTTTAATAATAATGTGGTCTCTGGGAATAGTGACGTGGAAGTTTTTAACGCCGTAGCTGTCTTGAGGGTAGAAGCCGGTACCTTTGGGCTGGCGCAGGAAGATGATCGTTTTTTTGGCCCGGACAACGTCATGCATGGTGTTGAGGGCAATGGTGGTGACGTCTTTAATTTGAATGGTTCCGGACAGGTCACGGCTGGTGTTAACCAGAGCGGTGCGATAATTGGATCGTTTTTGGAAGAGGAATTTATCAGTTAAGTGGCGCATGCCATCCTGGATATAGCGGGCAAGAACGACGGATAGTAGGGCGCCAATGGCGGCGATGATGCTTTCTCTGGCTCCGGTCAGGTCTGCTAGGTAAGGAACAGCGAAGATGAGTATGGCGCCGTAGATAGCGAAGAAGGCTCCCAGGAGAGCGGAGAAGGAAAGACTGCGGGCAATAGCGGCCCGAATGTCCATGAGACGGTAGCGCACGATGGCGTAGGCGGTAGCTATGACAAAGGGAAGAATAAATATAACGGAGTATGATACGAAGGTTGTGTCGCCGAAAAAGGCGACCGGAAAGAAAATAAAACCAAGAATAAAAGCAAACATTAGAAAGGTGCCTAGCAGCAGGTATCGCGCCTGTAGTTTTTGTATGTCTTTAAAAGCAATGTTTTTATAAATGAGGGCGGTTATGCCAAGAACGATTGAAAGTATTGCTGTGGCTAAAAAAACTATGATTCCTGGACCAGCTACAGGCTTTGCGGACTGCCCCACCCCTTGGCTTATGTGTGTGTAGAGATAAGGCGACATTGCTGTTGCCATAGCAAACAAAGTAATCACTGTGATTGTTGCTAATTTTTCTCTGGAAAAAGGAAGGGTGGCTCTGGGAAAGGTGTACATTAACAAGAAGAAGAAAACCGTTAACGGTACAGCCAGAGCCATGACTACCCTGATCCAGAACAAAGTGGAACCGGCGGTTGTTGCGTGAATAGAAAACTCGTTGGCTATGCCCCATAAGAAAATTACCAAGGTAAGTAAAGCTAATAAAATATGAGTAGCGTTGCGCGGATTGCGTTTATAGACGAGAGTCCCCAAACCTAAATTTATTAGCAGGGCTACTATTCTTATAGAAATACCAATGAAGTCCATTTGAAGGATTATCAATTTACTAACTAGGTCAAGTATAACGTTGTCTGTTATTTAAGACGAGTCAGACCAGCAATGTTTTATTCCCCTAGTAAAATATTTGGGGTCTTGATAGTTAAATAGTTTGATGACGGGCTCTGAACGACTAGCGCCTATTGATTCATACAGTTTATTATATTCCGTGTTAACGCGCCTAAGTGTTTTGGTAATAACGTCTGTTATATCACGGGCTAATTCACGATTAGGGGTTTTAGTGTTTTGTAGTTCAATATTAATTAAAAGATATTGATTGTTGGTTTCGGGATAGTATTCGGTGGACATGGTAAAGCGACCGGTAATGGTGTCACAAATTTTGTTGTCTTCTAGGGCTGCTTTTATATTTTCCGGGTAAATGTTAAGCCCATAAAGAGTGACAGTGAGGTCACTTTTCCCATAGAGATACACGAAAGGAAGGGTCCAGGGGTGTAGTTTATTATTATATTTATTTATTTGTTCTTTTATTTTTGCTGCGTTTAAACCGATTGCTTTAAGGGCTTTGCTAAATGACATTGTTCCTCCTAAATCATGAATGTTGTATCTGATAAGCGGAATGCCGGCGCTTGAGGAAAAGAGAAGTTCATTATTAATGTCTTCAAAATATTTTAAGGTGGGATAATATTGAACAAATGTCGGCAGGCGGTGGTTTTTTTCTTCAGGAAATAATTTGGAAAAAATATTTCTATCTTTTGCCGCTAATCTTCTTATAGTTATAGAAGTGGGAGTTTCGTGACCTAATATGGAAGCGTCGGCAGTGCCATAAATATTAATGAAATCTGTTGCTGTTTCTTTTTGTCCGGTTTTATTGGCTAAATATTCTCGCCAGGATTCATTAAAGCCTTCGCCCGCTAAGAGAAATCTGATCTTGTGCTTGGTCCAGTCGAAGTTTTGATTTGCGCCTTCGTCAATAATGTCTTTCAGGAAGGGTGGATAGCCGGCTAATATA
>CAYMOF010000042.1:0-2624 GCA_964392095.1 uncultured Candidatus Saccharibacteria bacterium
CTTAATCAGAGGAAAGCGGAAACGCTCTAATCTTAATCGCAAAAGGGCAAAAATTTTTACCCAGCATCGAGCTTTGCTCTGGTGCTGTGGCCTTCCCGAAAACAATCCCTTCTCCCGCACCAGAACAAGTTCGGTGCGGGATTCCGCTTCGCTCCACTTTTTGCCCTTTTGCTGATGCCTGTCCGCCCCTGGCGGAGGCTTCGCTCGATTTTTTTGCGAGGCTATTAATTCAAAGGGTGGAGGGTGGGTTTAGTTTTCTTTCAAATCAGGCTCTCTATCCAAATCAACCTCAACATCCCCAACACTCAATCTCTTTTTGTTAATCCAAACAAATCCTTTGTTTGGTGTAATAACGGCTACATCGACAGGCCCGCCCACACCGGGCATATCTCCAGGGTCGCCCTGTACTCCATCAGAAAACCGTTGGATCGCAGATGTAGTTTGAATCATCAAGGCACAAAAATCGATAGCGTCTTGAATAGTCATCGTACCCCATTGAATAACGTACTCTAAGCTTCGCAGTTGCTTTTGAATTGCATCTTTGCCGCCTTTCTGGGCAATTTGGTTTATGAAATTCAAGTTGCCAATTCTGCCGTCAAAACCAAGTACAATTCTTGAAACAACATCAATTTGTCCAATCCATGAAGCTCCATATTCTTTACCTTTTTCTTTACCGTCCCGCTTTTTTTGGATCTCGCCAGGGATGTAGCAAATATAAACTTCGTGATTACCATCTTTGTTGTATCCGGCGACCATCAAGTTAATCATATCTACCCCGCCTGCACCTTCTTTCACCTGCCCCTGGGGGTCTTTAAATCGGAATTTGACGGCATTATTTTCTTCTTTAATTTCCAAAACTTCACAACCTTGTTTTTGCAGGTCAGTTTTAATCTGTTCAGGGAGCTTCTTCAGCTGCTCTTTATAATTGTACTTCTTATCAAATAGATAGTGGAGTTTTTCGGCAACCTCTTTTACGTCCAATTTTTCAACCTCAACCTCGTGCCTAAACTCATCTATAAATTTACTAATGTTCTTCATCACTCCGTCTTCGGGCAAAAAGGCAAGTCCAGTAACTGCAACACCCACGCGACTATTGATTTGAAAAAGCTTAGAAGCATTATCACTCCCAATTCTTGCCATATTTTTACGGTTACGAAAAGATTGCCTGCTGTCGGTGGCAAAAACAATTCCTTCTGGTGTGGTTGTGTTAAGTGCTAATGACATAATTTTTAGTTATTTATTTATAATAATGACTACATGTAATACCAAGACAACTATCTCCTGTATAAGGTGGAAGCGCTTTATGTTGTACAATGCTAAAATTAAATTGCGCCATATCTACCCCATCATTAAATTTCTCACATAACAGAAACTGTTCAGAATTACTGGAACTAGAGAACCCAGACTGATTGGACATTCTTATAATCGCTGGATGACCACACGGAGCGTCTCCAAACCCAAATGTATATTTTTCAACAAGATAATTTATCGTTCCATCACACCACTTATAACTACTATAGTTTTGTGAACTGTACTGAGGTTGGTAATTTCCCCAACTAGTACCTTTCACTATGGCAGTATTGTTTGGTAGCACGTATATCCCATGTCGCTTAAATTCTGATATTTGTTGATCGACAACAACCCATGACCCTTCAAGAGAAGCAGTGTTATCCATTCCCAACGCTTTAGCTTTTTGAGTATCTAAAATTCTTGCAGGCTCATGTTCTCCTGTATCTTGTGATGAAGTCCCACCAACCTCAATACTATTTTCAATATTTTTGTATTGCACATTTTCATTCATGCTTGAATCTAAAAGCCTATATGCTTTATACGTCAAAAAGATACCCCTCGCTACATTTGGCTTTCTTGTGATATACCAATTATTTTCTAGAGGATTCAAGATGTCTCTCACAGTCTGAGTAGACTTCACCCTTAATTCCTTCAGTAAATCGGCATAGCTTGGCGATTTCCCTAGATTTATCTGTCTATGGATAATCTTTAGTAATTCTAGTTGTCTTGGCGTTAAATCGTCCATATGTCTAGTGTATCCGAAAATCTATGCGGTGTCAATAGCTTTCACTATATCTCTAAAACTTCCCAATTACTAAAATCACCACTAGCAAGATCGGTACCCTTGCTGGCGTACATCATCCAACGACCTTTGAATCCCTTGGGATCAGTGTTGGCAACAATACCACCAAACAGATCTTTCTTTTTGCTATACTTTTTCAAATACTCCTGCAATTCGTCACTCTTTTCTCTCACGTCTTTTATTGTTCGTCCCGACTTCGTATCAAACAGCCAATACGTCCGTCTTTAAACCTCACAATGAAATCCACATATTCGTACGGAACGGCAAAAAATGTTGCATCACGGTCGTTCGAAAAGGGGACGCATCACTTTTGAACAGGATTTTAGTCATTTTGTAATTTTTAACTTATTCTTCTCTTAATCTTTCTTTTAAAACTTTTAATACATTTTTGTGAAATTCCATTCTTTGTTCAATAAAAGAATTAAAATTAATAAAAAGCTCCTGATCTCTTTTTCCCACTTAGCGCCCCCGCAGGACGCTCGACCCCGCTGTGGCGAGAGAGGCAACAAACGCCGAACATACAATTTGGCTC